>JBDGTP010000078.1:0-31488 GCA_042216725.1 Haloplanus sp. | reverse complement strand
TCGGGCCGCCCCTACGAGAGACTGACGGAATCGGTCTCGGGGTAAACACGTACAATCCATCAAATGAGTCCTGATAATTCTCAATCGCACGAATTGCTGATCCGTCGATAGTAGTCCCATATTCGTCGATTACCGTTCTTCCGGTTCCTGCATGGGTATCGACATACCACACCTCGTTTTCCCAGTTGGCATCCATTATAGTCGTATAAGCATCGAGATATTCTTCGAGTATTACAAGTTTCGCGGCGGTTTTGAGAGACCCCCCTGAGAAGTGTTCTGTCATGATTCTCTACTGTATCTGGTTAATTGACAGAACTGCAGTTCAAATAAGAATGTGGGTGCCACGGTGAAACTAAAACACCGTCTTATGAAAATATGGAAGCTCCGGAAATCACCCTCTCGATACTAAAGCGATGGCGTCCCCCGCTGTTTGTGGTGAGCCGACGTGTCCAAACCCAACCAAGGAAAAGACAGCCGGCCCATTCCCACCAGGGAGGGACTACTCGTTCAATGTAGAGGGGTCTGGGTTCTCAAGCCATTCCTCAAGAACCGCTCGTATAGCCTCGCTGTTTGTCGTATCCTGATCTATCTCTTCTTCCGCTTTCAATCTAGAGAGTGCCAATTTAAACGAATCATACTTCTCTTCGTCCCACCAGAAGCTCACGCTCGACTTCCCCTCTCTGTCTTGGGGGGCTGCCATATTACTGTACTACGGTACTACGCGCGCCAAGTTAGTATTTGTCTTAACGGGACGAAAGTACTAAGTTACTACTGTAGTACAGTAGCACTGCATGGTGTCCAAACCCAACCAACCCAGCGACGAGACCACGCAGGTCACCGTGAAGATTTCAGACGCGAAGAAGCAGCGTCTGAACGAGATCGCTTTCGAACTATCCGAGCCGGGCGAGCGCGTCACGGCATCGGACGTGATCCGCGAATCGATCAACGACTACCTCGACAAGTTCGAGCAGCGCCCGGCCGAGTGTACCCCACGCGAGCGGGGCGCGCTGAACTCGGTGGACGGTGGTGAGACCGCATGAGCCTCGTGAAGTGCGGTCTCTGCGGGACCTACCACGACGACGTGGCCGACGCGATGCAGTGCTGCTCGGATCGGTTCAACGACGACGGCGACGCCGGCGCCGCGCCGGTCGCGATGGCCGACGGTGGCGTGAGTTCTGACGTCGATCCCGCCGAAGCCGAACGTCGAGCGCGGACCTCCGCGATGTCGTTCCTCGCGTGGTGCGGACGAGCGAACGTCGACGCGCGGGAAGTTCTCGACGACGTTCGCGAGGAAGTCGACGAAGGCGGGGACGGTGAACCCCGACGGCGGCCGGGATCGGAACTCGGTCGACAGGCCGACGCCCTCGAAGCCCTCGTCGACCAGCAGCGTATCCAGAACGCCGCACTCGTCGAGCTGACGCGGACGCTCGACAACCGCGCGGCCGAGGAAATCGGCCTCGAAGAGCCGACTTCGGGGCGGAACGGTCGGAGCATCGCCGGCTGGGTCGAGGACGCCGCGCTCGACATCGAGGAGCGCGTCGACCTAGACGCCGTCGACCTCCACGCGGAGGGATCGCGATGACCGTCGCGAGCGCGCTCGCCCAGTTGCAGAAGGGCGATAAGATCGATGTCGCTTCCGGGATCGGATGGTCGTCCCCGCTCATCGTCGTGGCCGCAACCGAGACCGAGCGGTGGCGCGTTCCCTTCGACGACGACTGGTTCTTCCGCGAGGTAGTCGTCGAAACGTCGGGGGGCACGCAGTACCGCGCCGAGGTCGGCGTCGACGGGGACGTTCGGCTGTTCCGTGAGTACGACGACGAGGAGAAGAACCTCGGCAAGGTCACGTCGGTCGAGAAGGTCGGAGAAGTGAGTCGTGAGCGGAAACTCCGGCTAGCCGAACCGGACGAACTCGGTCTATCCGCTATCGGCGAACGGAGGGCAGTATGAACGTCTCGCTCCCCCACCACGCCCGCCGCGTCGATCCGATGGAAGCGCGGTATCAGAAGGCGACCTCGTTCCAGCGCGCTCGCGACGAGGACGTTACCGTCGAGCCCGGCGACGCAATCGGCCGCGCCACCGTGATCGTGGGCGACGGCGACCCGCACGACGTGGTCCTCGTTGAGGACGACGAGGGCGAAATCGGATACTGCGACTGTGACGGCTTCAACTTCCATCGCGACGAACTCGCCGGTGGTTGCTGTACGCACCTCGTCGCGCTCGCGATGGAGGCGACGCTGAACGAGGGGCTGATCAAGACCGTCGACGACGTGATCGACGTTCGGGACGCTCGGGATCATCCCGATACCGAACAGGCCGAAGTCGTCGACGATTCCTCGGATGACCCTAGCCTCGAGGAGGAGATCGACGCGCTCCAAGAGGCGAGTCCCGAGCGCCCCGCTCCGAAGCTTGACGATCCGTTCGCCGACCAGCTCGAAGATGTCGACGAGCGGTTCGTCATGACCCTCGGCGGCGACCCGTATATCCGTCGCGAGGGCTTCCAGCGTCTCGCGAGAGCCGAGGGCTACCGCGTCGAGACGGAGATGCGGACGTGGGCGTCGGATACGGACTGCGAACTCGCGGAGGCGAGCGCCCGCGTGTTCGACGAGGACGGCGACGTCGTCGCGACGGGGGCCGGGACCGCGTACCTCCCCGAGGAGGACCTGTCCGGTGCCGCCGGCAACCTCAACGAACTCGCGGAGACGCGCGCGCTCTCGCGAGCCATGGGGTGGGCGACGGGCGCCGGTCTGTCCGCCGTCGAAGTCGACGCGAGCGAGGAGTTCGACGAGGACCGCGAGGTCGCGACGGACGGAGGACGATGAAGGGTCGGACTAGTCCGGCACCGCCGACGTCGAAGGACTACCCTCACGACCGCGCTCCCGACTGTGACGAGTGCGGGGTCGACGTCTTCGTCAGCGCAGCCGAGGGGAGCCGCGACGGGTGGGTGTGCTGGTGCTGTGGGTGGCGATCTACGCATGGGAGGGCGTGACCGTGATCCCGCGGACCTCACGCCCCGCAAGGCCGTCGAGCGGTATCTTCGACGCCGGCGCGCGGACGCGACGCCGAAGTCCGTCAAGTCGTGGCGCTACCGGCTCAAGCTCTTCGTCGAGTGGATCGAGGGCATCGGCCTCGAGCACGTCGACGAGATACGGCCGTACGACCTGGACGAGTATTTCGAGCTCCGAAGCGGCCGCGTCGCGCCGTCGACGCTCGAGGGCGAGATGTTCACGCTCCAGTCGTTCGTCGAGTACCTCGAGGACCTGGACGCCGTCGACGACGGCCTATCCGACGCCGTTCGGATTCCCGACGTCGACGCCGAGGACCGGTCCGACTCGACGTCGCTCGCGGCCGAGGACGCGATACCGTTGCTACGGTGGTATCGCGACGGGCCCCGGCGCGGGTCACGGGCTCACGCGTTTCTCGAACTCGCGTGGCACACCGGCGCCCGGCAGTCCGGGCTCCGCGCGCTCGACGTTCGCGACGTCTATCCCGACGAGCGCTACGTCGACTTCCGGCACCGGCCGGAGACGGGGACCGGGCTCAAGAACAAGTCCGCCGGGGAGCGCCCGGTCGGCATCCCCGCGGAGGTCGTCGACGTCGTCGTCGAGTATATCGACGGGGACCGGTTCGACGTCGAGGACGAGCACGGCCGCGCGCCGCTGCTGGCGAGTATGCGCGGCCGGCCGTCGGAGAACACGGTTCGGATTTGGTCGTACATGGCGACCCAGCCCTGTCTCCACACCGAGTGTCCGCACGGCCGCGAGCGCGAGACGTGCGAGTGGACCGAGCGCGAGCACGCGAGTAAGTGCCCGTCCTCGAGGAGCCCGCATCCGATCCGGACGGGGTCGATCACCTGGCAGCGCGACATCGGCCTCCCCGAGTCGGTCGTCGCCGAGCGCGTCGACGCGACGGTCGAAACGATCCGCGAACACTACGACGCCGCGACGCCTCGGAAACGCCTCGAGCGCCGGCGTCGGCAGCACCTCGATCAACTCAACATCGACGATGATCCGAACCTCGACTAGCGAGACGTCCAGATCGCGAAGTAGCCAATTCGTGCCGGCCCACTTCTTCCCGCAGTTCGACTGTGGAGCCCCGGCCTTCGGGTGGCCGTACCCACGTTCCCGCGAGTGAACCGAGCGGGAACTCGTGAAGCTTCGCTCCCCGGCGATTCAAATTCGTGCCGGATTTCACTCCATTCCGAACCGATCAGCGATGGGCTTGGGTGGAATTCTGCCCATTCGACCCGGCGAGCGCGAGGAGTACGGGTTCGCCTCCGCAATCCACCGCGGGGAGCGGTTCGACGGGGACGAGGATTTAACCGCTCGACGCCCTACCCAGGGGTGTGGACGCTCCGTTCGAGGTTCTGGGGGTCGATCCGGATGCAGACGAGGCCGACATCGACCAGGCGTACCGCCGACGGGTGATCGAGACCCACCCGGATCAGGGCGGCTCGGCACGCGCGTTCCAGCGCGTCAAGGCGGCTTACGAGGCGATTACGGCCGAGCGGAGCGACGGTGACGCCCGTAACGGCCAGTCGTCGGCAGAGCACCGCCGCCCGTCCGGGTCGCGGGTCGAGTATCTCAACTACGAGGTGATCGCCGACCGGGGGTGGAGTCTCGACGACGACGACCTGTTCGAGAAGGCGGCCGACGCGGGCCTCGACCCCGCCGACTACGGCGAGTTTCTGGCGGAGCCGAGCGAGACCCTCCTCGAGGCGGCCGAGAACCGCGGCTTCGCGTGGCCCTACGCCTGTCGTGGCGGCGCGTGTGCGAACTGCGCCGTCGCGGTCGTCGAGGGTGAGATGGCGGAACCCATCGACCACGTTCTGTCGCCGGAACTGCTCGACCGCGGCATCCGGCTCTCCTGTATCGGCGCGCCGGCGACGGCCGAACTGAAAATCGTCTACAACGTCAAACACATGCCGGATCTCGACGACCTCAGACTCCCGCCCTACCGGTTCGAACGCGCCCGCTCGGACGACTGACGACCGACCGCCCCGGCGACGAGGCCGGCGAGGACGACGGTCACGGATCGATTCGGTCAGCTGTCAGTCGTTTGGCTGTTGCCCGGGCGAGCAGACGGGCGTAGACCCGGGCTGTCGGGACTCCGTCCGACCGGATCGGTGAGGCGGGGGAAGGCTCAATAGGTGGGACGGCCATCCGGTGGTATGGACTGTCCGCAGTGTGGCGGGACGCTCGTCACGTACGCCCTGAGCGATCAGGAGGCGTCCGTCTGTGAGGACTGCGGCTACGTCGGCATTCCGGCCGAGCACCGAGGGGAGGCTCGCCGGGTCGAATCGTGGGACGACGCGCTCCGGCGGTTCTACCGCACGCACGACACCGACGCGGAACCGAGCGTCGAGGTTCGACCGCCACTCTCCCGGCCCTCTGAGGGATCGACGGACGAATCGTGGGACGACGCGCTCCGGCGGTTTCACGCGCGCCGAACGGGTGCGACTGGGGACGTGGACGCACCGGACGCCGAACGCGACGCCGAGTCGACGGAGGAGGACGAGTCGGCGGGGGACGAAGCTGACGCTACGGCCGACGGGGAGGCGACGGCGGAGCAATCGGCTGGCGACGAGGCCGGCGCGACGACCGATCCGTCGACGGACGCAGGCGACGCCGATCAGTCGGCGTCGCGGGCATCACAGTCTCAGTCTTCCGCGGGCGACTCCTGAGCCTGCCGGTTGCCGTCCTGGTCTTCCTGTTCTTCGTCGGAGCGGGCGGCGACCAGGGCCCCGCGTGCGACGCTGTAGAGCGGTTCGTCGACGCTTTTCACCTCGCTGATCGAGAACGGGATGGACGCGTCGCGGAGGTGATCCTCGAACAGTTTCTCGAAGCCCCGGGGACTGGAGGTGCCGCCGGTGACGACGACGGGCACGTCCAGATCCTCTTCCACGTCCTCTTCGTCCACTTCGCGGGCGATGTTCTCGATGACGTAGTCGAGCAGGTTCTCGTAGTAGATGGCCAGCGCGCCCTCGACGCCGCCCACGTCGGTACGGAAGTCGAGTTCGAAGTCGTCCTCCTTGATGGAGGTGACCTTGTCGACGGGGGTGCCCGTCGCCTGGGCGGCCTGCTCGTCGATCCAGTCGCCACCGCGTGCGATGGAGAACTTCATGACCGGCACGGCGTAGTACGACAGGCAGACGTTGGTCATGCCCGCGCCGAAAGAGACGCCCAGACCGGTGAAGTTGTGGTTGGCGAGTTCCGAGTAGATGACCGCCATCCCCTCGTTGATGGGTTCGGTCTCGTAGCCCATGTCGCCGAGCATGGATTCGAGGGTCTTCTCGTGGTAGAGCGTCGAGAGATCCGAGTCGATGGGGTCGGCGGGCGAGGAGAAGTAGAGACGCTCGCCGGGATGATTGGGCTGGCCCACTACCTGCTCGGTGATGAGTTTGATCATCGGAATCGCGGACGATTCCTCCGAGGAGAGGATACCGTGTTGCATCGGACGGCGCGTCTCCTCGTTGAAGATGTTCGCGAAGTTGAGCGCGTCGTCGCCGACGACGTACACCTTGTCGTCCTTCCGGATGTGGAGGACGTCGCTCCGCGAGAGCATCTGCTCTGCCATGTCGGAGTACTCGATTTCGACGAAGGAGTTCCGCTGCTGGACGAAGACCGTCTCAGCGCCCTCTTGCTGTGCCGAGATGAGATTCATTGTGCCGACGTCTAGGCCTTTTGCCATACGCGTGTGATGCCCCGTCGCCATCATAAACGTTCTCCCAAGTGTCCGACCGCTTACCTAGGTCTGACGGGCGTCAGACGGGCTAATACGGCGGCTCGTGAAACCGGGGGACGGCGATCCACCCGTGCTTACCGCGAGAACAGCCCCTTCGCGCGGTCGATGAATCCCTCATCGTCCTCGGTCGCGACTTCCTCGGCTTCCTGTTGCTGGCGGAGTTCGGTCAGCGCCGCCGTCTGGTCGTCGACGCCGGAGGAGGTGTCCATCTCCTGTTCGCGGCCCTGGAGTTTGCGCAGGTTCGACAGCGCGTCGTCGACGTTGCTGCCGGAGGAGCGGACGGTCGTCGCCTCGGCGTTTTCGAACGCCTCACGGTCGACTTCCACGTCGCTGTCGGTGTTGAACTCCAGGCGCTTGGTGTTTTTCCGGCTGACGCCGCCCCACGAGAGGTCGGCGTCCGCCATCGCCTCGTCGATATCGCGGCGCACCTGTTCGTCGGAGACGGTGTCGCCACCGCCCCCGAGACTGCTCGACTCGGCCGCGTCGTCCGTCTCGGCGCGCAGTTCGGCCGCTCGTTCCCCCGGCGTGGCGCGTTCGACCTGGTGGCCGACAAGGGCCGCGCCCGTCGCCCCGATGACCGCGACCAGACCGACCGCGTAGATAGCGACCCCCTGTGCGCTGTAGTCGGGCGACCGGGCGACGTTCCAGTGCATCGGATACGTGGCGACGAACAGACCGACTGCGACGAGACACACCGCCAGCCCGCCGATAGAGACGTACCGCATCCGTCGATCACCCGGGAGTAAGATGACCATCCCGAGCAGGAGCAGGGGGAAGCCGGTGGCGGCGGCGACCATCGCCACCTCGCGGATCGCCCAGGCCGGCGTTCCCCCACCGCTCGCCAGCGCCGACAGGAGGAACACGAGAATGCCGATAGCGCCGAGGGCGATGCCGCCGAAAAAGAGCGCGAACCCGAGATAGACGTCCGTCTCCGTCTCGGGGTCGCCGATGTATCGACCGTACCACTCGAAGAGTACGTTGTCGGGGGTGCCGTCCGTGCTCATCGCGTAGAGCTACAGGCTCCTCACACATGACTGTTGGCGCCCCGTCTGACGCGGGTCTGACGCCGTATCCGAAGGCTTATGCTCACAACCCGACGACCGCACGGACACGATGCCCTCCCGGATCGGCACCGGCGACGCCCTCGTCGTTCTCGGCTGTCTCTGCTTTCTCGCCACCGTCGTCCTGGGCGCGACGCTGTCGCCCGTCGGCACTACGGGCGCGTCGTCTGCCGACGGCACGCGCGACACCCTCCTTGGCGTCCAGGGCGTCGGGAGCTACCACGAGGGCGGATCAGTCCGACTCCTCAACGGCCACGAGGAGCGCTGGCGCGAGTCCTCGGCGCCCGTCTACTTCGACGTGACACGCCTCGACAACGGGTCGGTACTCGCCGGCTATATGGCCGACGGCTACGAGGACTGTGGCCCCTACCCCGCGACCTGTCACCGTACCGGCTTCCGGATCATCGACCCGCAGCCCTCGCCCGAGGTGGTGTACGAGTGGTCGTTCCCCGTGCGCACCCGGGTCGCCAGCGAAGTCCACGACGTCGAACCCCTCCCCGACGGCGGGTTCGTCCTCGCGGACATGGAACACGAGCGAGTCGTCATCGTCGAGAACGGCGACATCGCCTGGCAGTGGAACGCGAGTACGCGCTACGATGCCCCTGCCGACCCCACCAAAGTCGACTGGCTCCACATCAACGACGTTGATCGGATCGGTACGGGCCGCTTTCTCGTCTCCGTGCGCAACGCCAACCAGTTGCTCGTCCTCGAACGCGGTGCGGGCGTCGTCGAGGTGATCAACGCTGATCGGGACGATGCGACCGACGACGACGGACGTGTCGGCGACCCCTCGGTGCTCTACCACCAGCACAACCCCCAGTGGCTCGGCGACGGAGCCGTCCTGGTTGCAGACAGCGAGAACCACCGCGTGGTCGAACTCCACCGCACCGAGAACGGGACGTGGGATCCCGCGTGGGTGCTCCGCGGCGCCGGCGGCCAGAAATTCGACTGGCCGCGGGACGCCGACCGCCTCCCCAACGGCAACACGCTGATCACGGACACGCGCAACGCCCGTCTCGTCGAGGTCAACGAGTCCGGTCGCGTCGTCTGGGAGTACCAACTCGACTACCGGGCGCTCCCCTACGAGGCCGACCGCTTGCCCACGGGCGAACCCGTCGGCGCGCCGACCTACGGCGACGCCGACACGACCGACGTGGAGACCGGCAGTCGCGTGCCGGTGCTCACGCCCCTCCTCCGTCTCGTCAGCGCCGCCGTTCGCCTCCCCCGGTGGGTCGCCGAAATCCACCTCCTCACGACGTTCCTCTCGGTCACCCTCGTCGGCGCGGGCGCCGTCGTCCGCTGGCGCGACAGTGCGGACGACGGCGCGACCGAGTAGCCCGACGCCGCCCGCCGCGGCGCTTTTGCCCCGCCCCTTCCCACGGGGCGTATGGATCACGCCGACGACCTGCGGTGGGAGACGACCGACTCGGCCGTCGATTACACCTGTCCCGGATTCGACGTGCGACGCGACGAGGTGGTGTTACCCGACGGCACCGAAACCGACTACCACTACGTCGACGAACCGGCCGCCGTCGTGGTTCTGCCGTTCACGCCCGACGGCGACGTGGTCGTTATCGACGAGTGGCGCCAGGCGGTCGGCCGGGTGAATCGCGGCCTCCCCGCGGGGTCGGTCGAGAGTACCGACACCGACCTCGCGGCGGCGGCGCGGCGCGAACTCGCCGAGGAGACGGGGTACGAGGCCGACACCGTCACCCGCCTGTTCGCCGCGGAACCCACGAACGGCATCGTCAACGCCGTCCACCACTACTTCGTCGCGCGCGACTGTGTGCCGTCGGCCGAGCGAAGCCTCGACTTCAACGAGAGCATCCGCGTCTCGACCGCCGACTACGACGACCTGCTCGCCGCGGTGCTCGACGGCGACGTACTGGACGGACGGACGGTGAGCGCGGTGACGGGGTACGAACTCAGGGCTAGCGTCGGGCGGGCGCCGTAGGCGTCGCTACGCGGTCGAGCGCAAAAAATCGGAATCCGAGTGCGGCGTTAGTCGTCCGCCGGGGCCTGACCGCCGGAGCCGGAGACGCCCGTGCCGGGACCGGCGTCGATGTCGAGACGTTCGAGCGTCTCGTCGGTGACGACGCCGTCGACCCAGCCACGGTGCTCGTAGTACTCCTCTTTCATCTTGTCGAGCTCGCAGAGCTCGCCCTCGGAGCCACCCTGACCGGGGATGGCCTCGTCGTCGCCTTCGACGAACCGACCCGGCAGCGAGTCGTCCGCGCCGTCGAAGCCGGCGAGGTTGTTGAAGTACCGTTCGAGGTTGTAGACGCGCTCGCCAGCAGTCATGAGCTCCTCTTCGGAGAGGTCACGACCCGTCATGCCGTTGTACTGCTTGACGTACTCCTCGATGCCTTCCGCGAACGCGTTGAACTTGCAGATGTCGAACGAGTCCGAGATGGCGTGGAGGTCCTGGAAGGTGGCACACAGCTCGCCCTTGCCCTCCCAGTCGTAGGGGTCGACCTTCTCCGGGATGCCCAAAATCTCGGCGGCCGGGGTGTACCCGCGCAGGTGGCAGGCACCGCGGTTCGAAGTGGCGTAGCCGATGCCCATACCCTTCATGCAGCGCGGGTCGTAGGCCGCGATGGTCTGCCCCTTCACGTCGAGGCGGCACTCGTGAGCGTCCACCTCGTCGGCGGCGCGCTCCGGGCCCTTCGCGAGCAGGTCGCCGAGGTCGCTGCTCCGGTGACCGACCTCCTCGATGAGGTCGATCATGTGCTCCTCGTCGCCCCAGTCGATCTGGTCGTCGAGGTCGTCGAGGTAGCCCTTCTCGGACATCTCCATCGCCATGGCGAACATGTTGCCCATGTCGATGGTGTCGACGCCCATGTCGTTACAGCGGTCGATCATGACCGCGATGGCGTCGCGGTCGTCGTTGGCCGAGTTCGTGCCGAGAGCCCACGCGGACTCGTACTCGTAGGACTCCATCTGCACGTTCATCTCCTCGCCTTTGTGCATGTAGTCGACCTCGACCTCCTTCTTACACGCGACCGGACAGGAGTGACAGGTCGGCTCGTCGACGAGGATGTTCTCGCGGACGTTCTCGCCGCTGATGCGCTCGGCGACGATGTCGGTGCCCTCCTCCTCGTTCATCGCGAACCCGGAGGTGTAGCGGCCGTTCTTCGTCGGGTGGCCGTCCATCTCCTCCGTGATGTTCATCAGCACGTTCGTCCCGTACATCGACAGCGCGCCCTCGTTGGGCGCGGTCACGTCGGATTCCTGGATGACCTGCATCGCCTGCCGGGCGCCCTCGCCGAACGTCTCGGAGTCGGCGGGCTTGGGCATGTCCGTCCCCGCTTTCACGACGACGGCCTTGACGCCCTTGTTGCCCATCACACAGCCGGTGCCGCCACGGCCCGAGGCGCGGTCGTCCTCGTTGATGACGCAGGCGAACCGTACCTCGTTCTCCCCGCCTGGGCCGATGCCCATGAACGAGAGGTTCTTGCCGTACTCGCCCTCGACTTCCTCTTCGATCTGCTCGCGGGCTTCGTGCGTGCCCAGCCCCCACAGGTGGGAGGCGTCACGGAGTTCGACCTCGCCGTCCTCGACGACCGCGTAAACGGGGTCGTCGCTCTGCCCCTCGAAGACGATGCCGTCGAAGCCGGCCCACTTGAGACGGGCGCCCGACCAGCCGCCGTGGTGGGAGTCGGTCACCGTCCCCGTGAGCGGGGACTTCGTACAGACCGCGATCCGGCCACTCATCGTGGCCTGGGAGCCGGTCAGGGGGCCGTTCATGAACACGAGCCGGTTGTCCGGCCCGAGCGGGTCGACATCCGGCCCCGCGTCAAAGACGTATTTGACGCCGAGGCCCCGCGCCCCGATGTATTTTTTCGCGTCCTCGTCGTCGACGCCCTGATAGGAGACGTCGCCCGAATCGAGGTCGACGTGCGCTACGTGATCCCTGAAGCCGCCTAAGTCTGTCATGGTAACGTACGTTAGTTAGTTACATCTCCAAGCTGTTAGTCGTTACCTCCTCGGTGTAACTGATACGGGTTACATTCGTCCCGAAAACCGCCGCCGCGTGGTGAAAACGTGTCACGATCCCGTCGATTGTTCGGGATGGTTCGACCCCGCGTCGCCGCGGCGACGAACCCCGCTGGATCGGGCCCTACGGCGGCGTCACTGGCCCACGGGTGAGCCGACCGGTTCCCGACGATGTCGGCCGAGGTCGCCCTCGCGTTCGACCCCGAAGCCGCTTTACGCGTCGGTCGGCTACCCCTCGGCAATGAGTGAGCCGAGCCCCGACGTGTACGAACGGGGGAAGGGCATGGACGCCCACAACCAGGTAATGCGGGAGATTCGATCCCGCAAGGAGAAGCGATACGACCCGCACGAACCCACGCGCGTCTGGATCGACGAGGACAACACGCCCGGCGGCGTCTACCAGTCGCTGACGATCATCCTCAACACCGGCGGCTGTCGGTGGGCGCGGGCCGGTGGCTGTACCATGTGTGGCTATGTCGCCGAATCCGTCGATGGTGGGTCGGTGTCTCACGACGCCCTCATGGATCAGATCGACGCCTGTCTCGACCACGAACGCGAGAACGCCGACGACGGGTCGGGACTGATCAAAATCTACACCTCCGGTTCCTTCCTCGACGAGCGCGAGGTGGGTGCGGAGACCCGCCGCGCCATCGCCGAGACGTTCGCCGACCGCGAACGCATCGTCGTCGAGTCGCTCCCGGACTTCGTCGACCGCGAGAAACTCGCCGACTTCACCGACCGCGGCCTCACGGCTGACGTGGCGGTCGGGCTGGAGACCGCCACCGACCGCGTCCGCCACGACTGTGTGAACAAATACTTCGACTTCGACGACTTCGTCGCGGCGACCGAGGAGGCGGCCGCCGCCGGTGCGGGCGTGAAGGCGTATCTCCTGATGAAACCACCCTTCCTCTCCGAGAGTGAAGCGGTCGAGGACATGGCCGATTCGATCCGCCGGTGTGCCGACTACTGTCACACCGTCTCGATGAACCCGTGTAACGTCCAGCGGTACACGATGGTCGACGACCTTCACTTCGAGGGCGGCTACCGCCCGCCGTGGCTCTGGTCGGTCGCCGACGTACTCGAACGCACGGCCGACGCCGACGCCATCGTCGTCTCCGACCCCGTCGGCGGCGGGAGCGACCGCGGCCCGCACAACTGCGGCGAGTGCGACCAGCGCGTCGAACGGGCGATCAAGGACTTCAGCCTCCGGCAAGATCCGTCCGTGTTCGAGCAGGTGTCCTGTGACTGCGAGGCGACGTGGGAGACGGTCGTCGCCGAGGAGACCAGTTACGCGATGCCGCTGGCGCGCTGACGCCACAAAACATTTCGGCACCCCTCCGTAGGTGGTCGTATGTTCCGCACACTGTCGCCGTCGGCCGCCGGCGGCGCGTGTTCCCCTCCCCCCAGAGCCGCATCGCTGCCACCACGTCCGAGCGAGGATGATCGACGCTGACGCCGACGACGCGGCCACCGACTGCCGGCGCCGAACGCTGCTCGGTGCCATCGTCGGTGCAGGCACCGCGTCGTTAGCGGGGTGTCCCGCCCCCGGCGGCGACGGCGACGGCGACGGTGACGCCCCCACCGCCACGACGACGGCGGGCGACGAGACAGCCCGCCGGTTGGCCGAGCAGTTCGCCCCGACGCTCTACTTCGACGCCGCCGAGCGATGGTTTCCGACCGATCCGCGGCCGTACACGAGCGAGCAGGACGGCGAGACGGTCGTCGACGGGTTCGACGCCTTCAACGGCTACACGCGACGGTACGACGAGGCGGGCGCGCCGCCCGATCCCACGGTGTTCTACCACGTCGTCGCGTACGACGACTCGCCGCTCGCAGTCGTCCAGTTCTGGTTCTACTCGGCGTTCGACCAGTTCGCCACGAACTTCCACTGGCACGACTGGGAGGTGTTGCACGTCTTCGTCGACACGGCGTCCGGCGACCCGCAGCTGTTCGTCGCGAGTTCCCACTCGGGGCGGGTGCCGAACAACGAGTATCTCGACCCCGACGCCAGGGCAGTGCCGCGAATCCTCTCCGAACTCGGCTCGCACTCCAGTGCCCTGTCGGTGAACGACCGCCCCGAGAGCTTCCAGCGATTGCCTCTCGGCGACCTGCCGGCCGACATCACGAACCGTGCGGTGGGGGCCGTCGAGGCGCTGGCGGAACTGCCCGCGGCGTATGGCCTCCCCCGCGACGAGGGGTTGCGCCTACCCTATCTGATTCCGGAGCTCGACGGGGTGCCCATCCACGAACACGACCGCCTCCCTGCGGTCGACCGCGACACCCTCGTCCCCGAGACGCTGACGGTGCGCTCGTTCGACGCGCTGTCGACGCCGCCGACCGACCTGCCGGCCCGCGAGACGGGCGTCCGGTTCGACCACGCCGGTCGCTCCGTCGACGCGGACGTGACCTACGACCTCGTGCCGACCAGCGAAGTGACTCATATCGCCGACTTCACCGGCCCACAGTTGAGCTTCGAGTTCGCCGTCCCGTCGTTCGCCGAGGACGCCGTCGCCGCTCACATCACGACTGCGGGGACGCCGTGGACGCAGGAACGCTACGACGATCCGGCGGCCGACATCACCGATCCCGCCCACCGGTCGGCGCTGGCCGAGCGATACGACGCCGTCGCGCCCCCCGGCCCGCTCAACGACCTGGTCGCGACGGTGTCGGAAGTCGTCCAGTCGCCCGACGCGCCCGACGGCGCGGGCGTCCGGACGACGACCCTCGGCATCGAGGCGGTCGCCCTCCTCCGGAGCGACCCCGTCGCCGCGCCGACGTTCCGCGGCGTGGCGATGCTCCGGAGCGTCGAGGCGGGTTCCCACCGGCTGACGGTCAACGGCGCCGGCCTCGCGCCACACGCGGAACCCGTCGAAGTCGGGGACAGCGGTGGGGGAACCGACCCCGACGTGACTGCCAGTGCGACGCCGACCGCCCTCGGAACCGACGACGTCGCTCGCACGACCACCCTCGCCGGCGTCGACGGCGAGATCCCCCTCGTCGCGAGCGAGGACGCCCTCAAACTCGAAGTGAACGCCGACGGGGTCGAGGCCAATCTGACCGACTTCGCCGTCGACGACGACTTCGGTGGCCGGTTGTACGAGGCGCCGATGGACGGTTCCGACGCCGTCTACATCCACCACGACGGGGCGTACACGGCGGAGGTGCGGGACACCGACGACGCCGTCGGCGCCTTCCGCGTCAACCCGAGCGACATCACGCCGGTGCGGATCGACCGCCCCCGGACGGGCAAGGCGTCGCTGGCGTCGTTCGTGGAGACCATCACGACCGAGACGGCGGATCGACTCGCGTCGGTGGGGGGCGGTGACGACGGGGCCGCCGACACGGCCCCCGGCGCTGCGGGCGCGACCAGCACGCTCGGCGGATTACTCCGTGCGATGGAGGCGGTCAGCGGTGCGGCGGCGCGCGCGGTCGAGCGGGCCGAACGCGGTGACCGCCGCGGCACCGACCGGGCGCTCCAGGCGCTCGCCACGAACCTCCAGCGCACGGTCGAACGCTTCGACGGCCTCCGGGATACGCTCCCCGACCCCGTGGCCGCGGCGACCGACCGACGGTTCCGGGAGGCACGTCGGCGCACCAACCAGGCGATTGCGTCGGAGAAGCTCTAGACCGTCACCGGTGTGGCCTCGAACCCGCGGAGCAGGCCCGTGCCGTCCGTCCCGTCGAGATCCGGAAGCGTCGCGCGTTCTGGGTGTGGCATCATCACGGCCACGGTGTCCCGGTCGCCGAGAACCCCCGCCACCGACCCCCGGGAGCCGTTGGGGTTGGCGGTCTCGGTGACGTTTCCGTCGGCGTCGCAGTACCGCAGGAGGATCCGATCCTCGTCGACCAGGCGCTCGTAGGTGTCGTCGTCGACCTCGAATCGACCCTCGCCGTGGGCGATGGGGAGTTCCAGCACCTGCCCCTCGTCGTAGGCGGCGGTCCAGGGCGTGTCGGCCCGTTCCACCCGGACGTGGACGCGTTCACACTGGAAGCGGGCGCTCCGGTTGATGGTGAACGCGCCGGGGGTCAAGCCGGCTTCACTGCCGATCTGCGCGCCGTTGCAGACGCCGAGAACGGGCACGCCGTCGGCGGCGGCCGCGCGCACCTCGTCGATGATGGGGGTGCGGGCGGCCATCGCGCCCGCGCGGAGATAGTCGCCATAGGAGAAGCCGCCGGGAAGCATCACGCCCGTGGTGTCGTCGGGGAGGCCGTCCTCGTACCAGACGCGTTCGGCGTCGATGTCGAGATGCGAGAGCGCACGCACCGAGTCGCGGTCGCAGTTGCTCCCGCCGAACTGGATCACCGCGACCGTCATCGCTCCGTGACCTCGACCTCGTAGTCGTGGATGGTCGGGTTCGCCAGCAGTCGTTCGGCCATCTCGTCGGCGCGGTCGGCAGCGTCTTCCGCCGACGCCGCGTCGAGGTCGATTTCGAACCGGTCGGCCGACCGGAGGTCGTCGAGTTCGAACCCGAGTCGTTCGAGAGCGCGCTGGGTCGTCTCCGCCTCGGGATCGAGGACGCCCCGCTTGAGTCGCACCGTGACCGTCGCGGTGTAATCCGTCATCGGTCGACTCTGCGCGGCCGCGAGCAAAAGCCGTTTTGGAGTCGGTCGCCGGCAGGGCTACAGGTCGCGCACGGCGTCTACGGCATCGTCGATGGGCGGCGCGTCGAACCACGGCTCGTCGGTGTAGGCGTTCGCGCCCGCCGCGTACATCTCCGCGACGGCGGTGACGACGCTCGCCGGGAGGGGGTCGGGGTCGACGGCACAGAGCGAGCGCCAGTCGGCCACGCCCCGGCGGTCGGCCTCGGCTTTCGCCTCGCTCACCGCCTCGACCCACTCCGGATCGGTGCGCTTGTAGAACTGACGCACCACCTCCTTGGACACCTCCTGGCCCTCGTAGGCAAAGCGGTTCTCGTCGAAGGTGCCGACCACGTCGGCCACCTTGATCGTCCCGTCGACGTAGCAACACTCGATCTTCCCGTCCTCGTGGACGAACCCCGTCTCCGCTGCACGCTCGGTAACGACGCGGTTCACCACGCGCGCCAGGTCGTCCAGGGCGTCGATGTCGGCGGCGCCGGCGATCCGGTCGGCCGCCGCCCGGTCGAGATAGCGATCCTGTTCCTCGTATTTCGTCGAGAACTCGACGACCGGTTCCGGCAGGTCGACCGGCTCGTCGGGCCACGCGTCGATATCGAGGCCGTAGTCGCGGGGGTCGCCCCGTTTCCGGAGACTCGACCCCACCGGCACCGTGTTGCGGAAGACGATTTCCAGCGGGATCAGGTAGTTGTCACCCGCCGCGCCGTGGTAGGCGTCGTAGTCGTAGGTGCCGTCGGCGAAGGGCAGGTCGGGCACCTGCACGAGTTCGATGGCGAGTTCGCGGGGCGGGTCGTCCACCTCGCTCAGCGGCACCGCGTCCGGCCCCACGCCACGGTAGTGAGTCGCCACGCCCTCGGCTTCCAGCAGTTCGAAGTTGAACGCCCCCATCGTACACAGGCTCCGCCCCTTGTCCGGGATCTGATCGGGCATCTGCCCCCAGTCGAAGACGGAGTAGTCGTCGGTGAAGGCAAAGCGCCCGCGCCCCGTCGCCGTCGCCGTGGGTTCGCGCACGACGCGGAACTCCTTGACGCTCGTCATGGTGGGCCTCGCGCGCGCCGCCGGCAAGAACCTTTCAGTTCGGTTCGACCACCGACGCTTTCACCTCCGCGGCCCTCTGGGCACGCGTGACCCGAGCCCCGCCGCCGTCTTCGTCCGACGGAGCGACCGATGCGACGGTCGTCGACGCGCCCGACACCGGCCTCGACCCTGGGGCCGCGGCCGACCTCCAGCGGCTCCGCGACCTGAGCGTCCTCCTCGACGACTCGATCCGGGTGCCCGGCACGCGGTTTCGGATCGGTATCGAGCCGCTGATCGGCCTCCTGCCCGTCGTCGGCGACGCCTTCGGTGTCGCCGTCGCGGCGTACGCCCTCAGCGTCGCCGTCCGCACTGGCGTCCCCCGCGCGACGCTGGCTCGCATCGCCGCCGTCTACTGGCTCGACGCCGTCGTCGGCGGCGTCCCCCTGCTCGGCGACCTCTTCGACGCCTACTGGAAGGCGAACAGCCGAACCGTGGCCCTGCTCGACGCCCGCCTCGCCGATCCCACGACCGCGTCGGCGGATCGGCGGTATCTGTGGCGGATGGGTTTCGTGGGCGTGTTCCTCTGTGCGGCCGCCGTCGCCGTCCTCGCCGGCCTCGTGTGGTGGGTCGCCGGGGCGATCTAAAGGGGAAGACAGTTACGCGCGTCGCCCCGTCGGAACGTATGAGCCTCCTCGACGACGCCCGCCGGCTCGACGCGACCGGCCCCGTGTGCGACGCCTGTCTCGGGCGGGTTTTCGCCGACCGGAGCTTCGGGCTGACCAACGCCGAGCGAGGGCACTCGCTCCGCGTCGCGGTCGCCCTCGACGACGACGAGCCATTCGACCCCGTCGACACCGCGGACTGCTGGGTGTGTGAGGGGCGGTGTGGGGAGTTCGACGAGTGGGCCGAACGCGCCGCCGAGTCGGTCGACTCCATCGAGTTTTCCACCTATCAGGTCGGCACCCGGACGCCGCCGCTGATCGAGGAGAACGAGCGGTTGCTCCGCGAGGAGGTCGGCCGCGACCCCGACGCGGGCGAACCGTTCAAGATGGAGTTCAACCGCGAGGTGGGCAAGCGGGTGGGGCAACTGACCGGCGCCGAGGTGGATTTCGAGCGCCCGGACGTGCAGTTCGTCTGTGACCTCGACGCCGACACCGTCGAGACCACGATCAACTCCGCGTTCGTCTACGGTCGCTACCGCAAACTCGAACGCGACATCCCACAGACGGAGTGGCCCTGTCGCGAGTGCGACGGGAGCGGGCGCCAGGGGAGCCAGCCCTGTGATCACTGTGGCGGGACGGGCTATCTCTACGACCGGAGCGTCGAGGGGTTGATCGCGCCGCTCGTCGAGGACGTGATGGACGGTGTCGACGCCGTCTTCCACGGCGCCGGCCGCGAGGACGTGGACGCCCGGATGCTCGGCACCGGCCGTCCCTTCGTCGTCGAGGTGAAAGAGCCGCGACGCCGCGACATCGACACCGACCGGCTCCAGGCGGACGTGAACGCCTTCGCCGACGGCGCCGTCGAAGTCGAGGGCCTCCGTCGGGCCACCTACGAGATGGTCGAACGGGTGAAACGCCTCGATGCCAGCAAGACCTACCGCGCAGCCGTCGAGTTCGACGACCCGGTCGATCCGGCGGCCTTCACCGACGCCATCGCCGAACTCGACGGCGTGACGGTCGAACAGGACACGCCACAGCGCGTCGACCACCGCCGGGCGAACCTGACCCGCATCCGCGAGGTGTACGCCGCCACGGGCGAACTCGACGATCCGACCCACGCCGTCGTCGAGATTCACGGCGCCGGCGGCCTCTACGTCAAGGAACTCGTCTCCGGCGACGACGGGCGGACGGAGCCGAGTCTGGCCGGTCTGCTCGGCGTCGGCGCCCGCGTCACCGCCCTCGACGTGCTTGCGGTCGAGGGCGAGGACGAACCGTTCGAGGACGAGGCGTACTTCGTGTAGGCACGGGGTACATACTCCTCCGGCCCGTAGTCACGCCCATGACTGACGACCGTGCGACCGCGACGCTCGCTGGCGGGTGTTTCTGGTGTCTGGAAGCGCCGTTTCAGGAACTCGACGGCGTCGAGGCCGTCACCTCGGGCTACTGCGGCGGCCACGTCGACGACCCGACCTACGAGGCGGTGTGTTCGGGGACGACCGGTCACGCCGAGGCCATCCAGGTGACGTACGACCCCGACGCCGTGCGCTACGCGGAACTGCTGGAGGTGTTTTTCGCACTCCACGACCCGACGACGGTGGATCGGCAGGGGCCGGACGTGGGATCGCAGTACCGGTCGGCCATCTTCTATCACGACGACGACCAGCGAGCGACCGCCGAGGCGACTATCGACCGCCTCCGTGACGACTACGACGACCCCATCGTCACCGAGGTCGAACCCCTGGAGACGTTCTACGAGGCCGAACCCTACCACCAGGACTACTACGCCAACAACGCCGAGCGGGCGTACTGTCAGGTGCAGATCCGGCCGAAGCTTCGGAAGGTGCGGGAGACGTTCGCCGACCGCGTCGCCGGCGAGTGAGGAACGCCCACCCAACCCGTATGCCGTTTCGCCCACAACAATCGTGGGGTACCGTATCATGTGTCACCAGCACACCCCTGTCGAGCTAATCACGGCACGGGCGGCGGAGTCCGAATCGGACGCCGAAGGCGAGGACGCCGAGACGCCGACGCTGGTCGCGCCGGGCGACTGATCCGCACGCCCCGTTCCCGGCCACGCCGATCCAAACGGTTTTGCCCCGATCACGACACCTGCGGGTATGAATATCGGCGCCGACGAGGCGGGAAAGGGACCGGTGCTTGGGCCGATGGTCGCGGCGGCGGTGCGGGCGCCGGCCGACGCGGTTCCGGCGGGCGTCGACGACTCGAAGCGGCTCGCGCCCGCCCGCCGCGAGGAACTGGCCACCCGCCTCCGGAACCACCCGGCCGTCGACGTGGGCGTTGCCGTCGTGACGCCCGCCCGAATCGACGACCCCGGGACGGACATGAACGGCCTGACGGTCGCGGCGCAGGCCGACGCCATCGCCGCGGTGGCCCGCGACGACGACACGGCACTCGTCGACGCGGGCGACGTGGACGCCGACCGGTTCGGGCGGCGGGTTCGTGACACGCTGGACGCCGCGGTGCCCGTCCGAGCCGAACACGGCGCCGACGAGCGTCACGCCCACGTCGCGGCCGCGAGCATCGTCGCCAAGGTGGAGCGCGACGCTCGGATCGAGACGCTCGCGGCGGAGTACGGCGAGGTCGGAAGCGGCTATCCGAGCGACGGGACGACGCGCGCGTTTCTGGCCGAGTACGTCCGAGAACACGGGGAGTTGCCGGCGTGTGCGCGGGAATCGTGGGCGACGTGTGACGACGTGCTCGCGGCCGCGGAGCAGTCGTCGTTATCGGAGTTCTGAGGCGAAACGGCGGGACGCGTCGCCGCGTCCGTTACCGCGTAAGGAGCGCCCGGAGGATGTCCCCGTAGGCCGGACGCGTGAGCAGGACGCCCACGATGACTCCGAGGATGGTGAAGATGGCGAATCCCTGCAGGTCGCCGAGCGAGAGGACGGCCAGCGGGCTCATGGCGATGATGGTCGTCGCGGCGGCAGCGCCGATGACCCAGAACGCCTTGCGGAAGCGCGACTGGAACACGCGACGACTGTTCACGTCGCCCTCGGCCATCACCTCGTCGGCGATGATGATGAGGTCGTCCACCCCCGTCCCGATGACGGCGATGAACCCGGCGATGACGGAGAGGTCGAGCGGGTAGCCGATGCCGGCGGCGAAGCCGAGCAGGATCACCACTTCCGAGAGCGCGGTGACGATCATCGGCAGGGCGACCTCCACCTCACCGTAGCGCAGGAAGACGACGCCCGCGACGGCGAACACGGAGATGAGCCCCGCCAACAGCGAGTTGGTGCGGAACTGCTGGCCCTGGCTCGGTGCGATGTACGAGGAGGTACCTTCGCCGTCCGGCCCGAGGTCGAGGGCGGCGGGGAGCGCACCGGCCCGCAGGTTGATCGCCACCTCGCGCGCCTCGCTGAAGTTCCGCGTCTGCAGGACGAAGCGCGGATCTTCGGCCCAGTCGCCGGACTGCATATCCGAGGCTAGCCCCGGACTCATGCCGAAGGAGTTGACGACCTGGCCGTCCACGATCAACAGGAGGCACGGGTCGGTGTTGTTGGGCGTCGAGGAGTAACTACACCGCGAGCCGCCGGGTTGGGCGACGCCCGTCTCGATCATCCGCTGCTGGAACTCGGGTGCGACGCTCTCGCGCACCACGACCGGCACGCGTGGCAACTGACCCTCGCCACCCTGCTGGGCGGTGCCGATGCTCTGGAAATCGTCGCGTTCGAGCACCGTCGTCTGGCGGTACGTGCCGTTGTCCGTCGGGTAGTAGGCGTCGACGCGCACGGTTCCCCGCTGGTTCACCAGGTCGATAACCTGCTGGCGATTCTCGTCGGGCACCTCGACGAGGATGTAGTTCTCGCCCGTCGGCGTGGTGATCTGCTGCACCGTCCCGCCGGAGAGCCCCGCCTCGTTGATCTTGTTCGAGAGGATGTCGACGGTCTGTTGGCGCGTCGCCGCGGTGACGCCCTCGCGTGTCTCGCCGTACGGGTAGCCGGCGGCGTCGAGCGCGTTCCCGAGTTGCTCGGGGGAGACGCCGTCGGCGGTCACTTCGACCGTTCCGGTCGTCTCGGTGGTTCGCCGGACGATTACGTCGGCGACGGTCACGTTGTCCAACTGCGACGCCACGTCCTGTTCGATCTGTGGCGGCTGGGTGTCGTCGAACTGGACGTCCGTGGCGGTGACGCCGACGAGCGGTGCGCGGATGCGCGTCCCGCCGGAGAGCTGGAGGCCGTACTGCAGGTTGGTCACTCCGCTACTCGCCACGCCCGGGGTGCCCGTGCTGGTCTCGGCCATCGTCGGCGAGAAGAGTGCGAAGAGGCTCCCGAAGAGGACGAACACCAAAAGCAGGATGCGCCAGTTCTCGCGAACGACGCCCATCAGTTAGCCACCCCCTCGTACTTGTACCAGCGGAGGAGGCTCAGATTGAGCATATACGTGTTCAGCAGATCCGTCGTGAGCCCGAACACGAGCACCGTCCCGATGGCGGCCAGCAGCTGAATCCCGAACAGCGTCGCCACGACGGTCATGACGACCATCGCCGCCAACGACGTGAGCGTCATGGTGACACCCGTGCGCATCGCCCGGTGGGTCGACTCGTAGAACCCGCCCGACCGTCGGAGGATATGGTTGTTGAGCAGAATGTCGGAGTCGACGCTGTACCCGATGATCATCAGGAGGGCGGCGACCGTACCCAGGGTGAGTTCGATGCCGAGGACGTTCATCAGCGCCACGGGCACGGCGATGTCCGAGAACGCGGAGATGACGACGGCTATCGAGGGGACGAACGTCCGGAACATCAGGAAGACGAGCGCGCTCATCCCGAAGAAGGCGAAGGCGACGCCGCCGAGCGCGAGCCTCTGGGTTCGTGACCCGAAGCTCGCGGAGACGGTGTAGCTCGACTCCACCTCGAAGCCGGCCGACCGCGCCTGCTCCTCCAGCGCCGACACCCCGGTCTCCTCGGTCTGGAACGTCAGGATGTACGTGTTGTCGGCGCGAACGTTCCGAATCGACTCGGGCGCGGGATCGAACGCCTGCTGGATTCGTTCGCGTGCCTGCCCGTCCGGTGCGTCGACGGCGACTCGCAGTTCCGCGCCGCCGGTGAAGTCGAGGCCGGGGTCTACCGGCGCGCCGGTCGCGACGTACCACCCGCCGATGATCAGGAGGGCAACGGCGAGTATCGCGAGCGGCACGGCCGCGAGCTGGCGATTCGTGTACCGGGTGTAGTCGACCTCCGGTACTTCGAACGCTACCATGCCCGCCGGTCCACCCTGACGCCTACTAAGCCTTCTTATGTCCGGCGGGCACGGGAGCGTCACGCTTACGGCATGTATCGGACGCAGACGACGCCCGGCGCCGAGCGCACGACCACGCGCCCGACGCCGAGGCGGGCGGCCCGCGAGCGGACGCCCTCCTCGTCGGCGAGGACATCTTCGACGGCCGCGTCCGTCTCCGCCTCCGGAACCGTGAGGACGTGAATTTCGCCCGTCCCCGCCCGTTCGCGCCGGGTGAGGTCGCCGACGGCCTGGTCGGCCGCCAGGTCGCGAGCGAGCGTCGTCGGCGACTCCGCACTCTCCTCGATGCTGATCCGCCACCGTTCGTCCACGTCGACGAGGTGCCATGTCACCTCCAGTGGCGGTTCGGGGGCGACCGTTCCCTCGATGGCCTCACCCACCTCGACGCCCGGATTCGTCGCGAGCGTGTGTACCTGCCCGTCGTCCACGTCCGTGAGGACGGCCGCGTCGTCGTCGGCCGCGGTCACCAGGAAGGTGCCCGTCTTCTCGTCGGTCATACCGGAGGAAGGCACCCGAGGGGTTTCGGGGTTTCGTCACCGGGCGACTAGCGCAGCCAGCGGTGGAGAAGCGGTATGAGGAGAGCGGCGGCGACTGGTGGCCCGAGTCCAGCACGTTGTGGGAGGGCGTACAGCGCGGCGACGACCGGCGCCAGCGCTCCCGTCGGCGTCGTCTGCTGGGCGGGCGGCACCGAGATGACGAGACCGACGTACAGCGCGACGACGAACAGGTAGCCTGCGGCGGCGAGGGCGGCGTCGTAGCGGTCGTCGCCACCCTCTCGACGGTGGTGTCGCGCCACGAAGAGAACGGGCGCGACCAGGGGGGCGATCACGAACAGGCCGACGACGGCGAAAAAGGAGCGCGAGAGCGTCAGCGTTCCACCCCCGCCGCTGGTCGTGTCCGCGATGACGCCGATCAGCGCGGCGACGAAGACGAGCGTCACCGCGGCGGTCAGGAGGCCGCCGAGCACGACGTACGACCGAAAGAGCAGCGATCCACTCGCCCCGAAGGCGTACGGGAACGCGCCGAGGGCGCCGCCGTAATCGTCGGTCATCGCCGGCCGTAGTCAGCGCGGCGGGTTAATCCAACCGGATTCCGTCAGCCCGGCGCGTACCGCACCGGGTCGTCACCGACGCGGTCGGCGGCGCCGAGTAGCGTCAGCCACTCCAGCAAGTACTCGACGCGTTCGCGCCACACGTCCTCCCAGGCGGCGTTCCGGTGGCGTTCCCAGGCGGGAATCGTCTCGCGCACTCGCTCGAAGACCTCGTCGGTCGTCAGGGGGACACCGGTCTCGCCGTCCGTCCGACCCCGCCCCCGCTCTAGGGCGTCGCGGACGGCGTCGGCGGCGAACACCCGGTCGAACAGAGCCTCGCGGCAGTTCTCGACCGTCGCCTCGGTGTCGGTGCGACGGAACCCCGAGGGCGTTTCCGCGGCGAGTTCGAGCGCCCGAAGGAAGGTGAGCCAGGTTCGTGCCGTATCGCGGGTCGGGAGGTCGAGTCGATCCATCAGCCGGGCACAGCAGTCGTCCTCGGCGCCGGGCACGAGTGGCACCGCCCGCTGGGCGCGTTCGACGAACGCGAAGTCGTCGGGCGCGGGGGGGACGGGTTTGAACTTCACAGCCCGAACGACTCGGCCAGCAGGTCGTGGTTGGTCTCACCCAGCGCGTACGTCGGGCCGTCGATGACGTCGATGGTCACCTGCGCGGGCGCGAACACCGACTCGGGCACCTCGTAGAAGTCCCAGTCGGCGTCCTCGAACACCTGCTCGAAGGGGGTGTCGTACTCCGCGGCGGCCGTCGACGGCACCTCGTCGAACCGGTCGAAGTCCTCGCGCACCTGCACGTACACCTCGCCGCCGTAAGCCAGGGTGTCGTTGGTGCGGCCCATCGCCACGCCCTCGTCGTGGCTCACGGGGGCGACGGGGGCGCTCCCGGCCGCCGACACCACGTCCGTCGGGTCGTAGCCGAGTTCGAACAGCCGGAAGAGCGCGAGCTCCGGGGCGCGGGCGGCGGCGCTGACGCTTCCCGCCATCGACCCCGTGGGGTAGGTCGGCAGGAACACGCCGCTCGGGTCGACGCCGGCACGGTCGGCCACCTGTTCGGCGGCGGCGTCGCCCGGCAGCGCCGCCGCCTCGACGGTCAGGACAGTGAGGTCGAACTCGTCGTAGTAGCCGACTGCCTCGAATTCGTGTTCTTCGCCCACGAGCGCCCGTGCCGGGCCGGAACCCAGGCCGTCGACTCCCTCGGCGACGAGTTCCCACCCCGCTTTCTGCGAGCAGAGAAGGGAGAGCGCCGGCTTGTCGGTCGTGAGTTCGACGTAGGGAAACGGTGTCCCCGCCACCTCGTCCATCCGGGTCTGAATCGTCGCCAGCCCCGCAGTCTGTATCTCCGCGAGCAGTAACCCCGCTTCGAGGCCGCCCGCGGCCGCGACGCCGAAGTCGAGTACCGTCGCCCCCGAGTCGAGTTCTAACACGTCGACGTTGAGTTCGCCCGCGAAATCGATCGCTTCGTCGACGAGTTCGACGGCCATCCGGTTGAGACTCTCCATACCGGCGGCTTGGGCGCTTTCGGTTAAATGGGTTGTCGGTGTCGGACGTCGACGATCAGGACTGAACGTACTCCCGTGCGGTGTCGACGTCGCGGAGACGGATGCCGGGGGCACACGTGTCCAACACGCTGGTCACCGTTTCGAGCGTGATCGGCCGGTAGTTCAGGAGTTCGCTACTCACGTTGACCCGTCGGTCGTCGTACGCCACGAACGGATACGTCTCGGTGTCGTTGTTGTGGATGTGGCCGTGGAGCGCCCAGCCCTCCCACTCGTCGGGGATGTCCGCGGGACGGTGGGTGCAGTAGAACCGGTAGTCGTCGTGTTCGACGATACACGACCCGAGTACCGGAAACGGAGCGTCGTCGGGGTCGAGTCCCACGTCGTGATTCCCTCGAAGTAACACGTCGCCGTCTAGCCGCTGGAAATACTCGACCGTCTCCCGCCCGTTCTGCATATCCATGGCGACATCCCCGAGATGGATGAGAATATCTTCGGACTCGACCGTCTCGTAGTAGCGATCCAGTAGCTCCGTGTTCATCTCACCGACGCTACTGAACGGCCTGTCACAGTAATCGATGATGTTCGCGTGCCCGAAATGATGGTCAGAAATAACGTACCGGCCCATGACGGTGAGGTGACGACCCGTCGGATTAACAGTTTGGGAGGCCGACACCTTCGTGTTTAGTTTGGAGCATTGTGCCAGCGAGCGAAACGCTGCAACCCGTTTTCGGCTGTTTCTGGTTCGACGTGGCTGAAACAGTTTGATCGTGACGGTCTTCTCGCTGTCGCTCGGCTTCGGCGGGGCGGCCGGGTTCCTCGCTCACTGATCGCGCTCACGCGTCCTCGGAGCGGGCCGGCCGACCCAGCGCCTCCTCGACGCGCGTGACCTTGTCCGTGGCCGACGCCTCGCTCGTTCGCTTGTCGTCCACCTTGAGAAACGTACTCACGCGGTCGGCGTCGACGGCTTCGTGGGCCGCCTGAACGGCGTCGAACAGGGCGTCCACGTCGTCGGCCTCGATCACTGTCCCCATCGGGTTCGTCTCGTAGGACACGTCGAAGTCGTCGAGGGTGGCCACCGCGTCGGCGACGTCTTCGGCCATGCTCCCCGCGTGGACGGGCGCGACGCTCAGGAGTGCAACGACGGTCATGGCCGGGGTTACGGCGGCCACGAGGATGGATCTTCCGCGCGACCGGCCGGAGTTATATCTCTCGCCGTCGCGTGATCAGGGACATGGCCGTGATCGATGTTCGAGGGCTGACCAAGACCTACGGCGACACCATCGCCAACGATCATCTCGACTTCTCTATCGAGCGGGGCGAAATCTTCGGATATCTCGGCCCGAACGGCGCGGGAAAGTCGACGACGATCCGCCAACTCCTGGGTTTTCAGGCGCCGACTGCGGGCACCGCGACCATCTTCGGCCACGACGTGCGCGACGACGCGGCGCTCCGGAAGGCGAAAGCGAAGATCGGCTTCCTGCCCGGCGAACCCGAGTTCACGCCCTCCGTTACCGGCGACGAGTTTCTGGAGTATCAGGCTGCACTCAAGGGTGACGAGCGTCGGAAGGAGCTCCTCGACCTGTTCGCGCCACCACTGGAGCGGAAGATCCGGGAGTATTCGACGGGGAACAGACAGATGCTCGCCATCGTCCAGGCGTTCATGCACGACCCCGACCTCCTCATCATGGACGAACCGACCTCGGGGCTCGACCCGCTCAAACAGGAGGCGTTCCACGGCTTCCTCCGCGAGGAACGGGATCAGGGAAAGACCATCTTCTTCTCATCGCATATCCTCGGCGAGGTGCGCCGCGTCTGCGACCGGGTCGGCATCATCCGTGAAGGACAGTTGGTCACTGTCGAGGACGTGGACGAACTGTTGGCCCGGGGCGGCAAGCAGGTACGCGTCCACACCGAACGCCCCCTGAGTGAGACCGACTTCGCCGTGGACGGCATCGTCGGCTTCGAGTCCGAGGGACGCGAGGCGCAGTTCACGTTCACCGGCGACTACAACGAACTGTTCGCGGCGCTCTCCGAACACCGGATCGTCGATATCGAGATCGACGAACCGCCCATCGAGGAGGTCTTCATGCATTTCTACGGGAGTGACGGGGATGCTTGAGACGACCCGCTACGAGGCGCGGCGGCGCGTCCGTGGTACCCTCGCGCTCGCCGTTCTCCTGGGAGCGTTCGCGTTGCTCATCATCTACATCTTCCCGACCATCGCCGAATCGAGTGCCGACATCGACGCGCTGCTCCAGTCCCTGCCCGAACAGTTCCGGGAGGGATTCGGCGCGGAGACGTACACTACCATCGAGGGATTCGTCGCCGCGGAACTGTACCAGACCGTCTGGGTACTGTTGCTCGGCCTCTACATGGCCTACGCCGCCGGTGGTATCCTCGCCGACGACATCGAGTCCGGACGGCTGTATCTGGTGCTCGCGACACCAGTCTCCCGCAAACGCGTCGCGTTCGAGAAGTTCCTCGCACTCGGTCTTCCCATCGTCGTCCTCAATCTGTCGATGCCCCTGGTCGTCTTCGGCGGTACCATCGTCATCGGCTATCCACTCGATCCGTACTACCTGCTGGTCGTACACGCGCTCTCGATCCCCTACCTCCTCGTCTGTAGCGGCATCGGAATGGCGCTCTCGGTGACGTTCGACCGGGGCGACGTCGCTCAGCGGAGCGCTATCGCCATCGTCTTCCTCTTCTTCCTCCTGGACACGGTGACGGTCGGCACGGATTTCGAGTGGCTCGGCGTCGTCAGTCCCACCCGGTATCTCGATCCGACGGCGGTGCTCCTCCACGAAACGATCGACCTCGTCGATCCCCTGCTCCTGTTTCTGGTCGCGATTATGCTCGTGTTTCTCAGTCTTGCCCACTTCCAGCGACGGGATCTCTAACCCCCTCAGAATTTATGCAAGCGCACCGACGTAGTGGCGGTATGATCGCGACGCACTCCTTGCCGTGGCCCTCCAACCGGCTCCGCCCGTGTCGGCCGGCCCAGGAGCCGACCCGATGACCGTCCCCCGAACCCTCGCTGGCGCCCTCGCCGCCCTCTGTCTCCTGTCTGCAGTCGTCGCTCCAGTGGTCGGTGCCGGAGGGCAAGTTATCGGTTCCCCCGAAATCGAGTTGTTCAGCCCCGACAACGAGGTGACGCCCGGGGAGGAGGTGTCCCTGCCCGTCTACCTCTCGAACAGCGGGGAGCTTCGCCGCGCCGGACCGGAGGAGTACGTGAACCGCGTGACGACCGCTCGCGGCCTGACGTTCTCCGTCATGGACGGTTCCGCGCCGGTCGAGGTGAACACGGGACGGTATCCGGTCGGGAGCGTCCCGGAGGGCACGGCGGGGCCGTTCCCCGTCTCGCTCACGGTCGCCGAGGACGCGAAACCCGGCACCTACCGGATCCCGGTGCGCGTGCAGTACACCTACACGATCATGGTGGATTACAGCACCTCGCCGCCCGAGTTCGTCGACAGCGTCTACAACCAACGCCACTATCTGACGGTCGTCGTCCGGGACGTGCCCCGGTTCGAGGTGGTGAACGTCACGTCGAGCGTCGGCGTCGGCGGGCGCGGCAACCTCTCGCTCGCCGTCGAAAACGTCGGCACCGCTCCCGCACGGGACGCGACGCTCCAGCTCGATTCGCCGTCCGACGAGATTCTGTTGGGCACGCGGTCGACCGGTTCGCGGGCGTTCACCGAAACCTGGGAACCCGGCGAGACGCGCACCTTCGACTTCGCAGCGCGCACTACCGACGACGCCATCGTGCGGGAGTACCCGCTCACGGCACGCATCTCGTATCGGGATCCGGACGGCATCCAGCGCACTTCCCGAGAACTGACGACCGGCCTCACGCCGCGTCCCGAACAGACGTTCGCGGTGACGAATCTCTCCAGCACGCTCTACGTCGGCGAACCCGGAACCATTCGGGGGGCGATCACCAACACGGGGCCGAGAACGGTCGCCAACGCCGCCCTCGTCTACACGTCCTCGACCCCGAACATCGTCCCCGACGACCGGGAGGTTGCCCTGGGGCGACTCGAACCGGGCGAGCGGAGGGCGTTCGCCTTCGAGGTGGACGTGTCGGATCGGGCGATGGCGACGGCCCAGCAGTTGAACCTCACCGTGCGGTATCGCGACGAGCAAGGCAACCGGCAGGTGAGCGAACCCCTGGAGCCGTCGATCACGCTCGCGTCCGAACGGGAGTGGCTGTCGGTGATGCCCGGCGAGGCGACGTTCACTATCGACTCGGACAACCGCATGACGGTGCGGGTTCGCAACACCGAGCGCGTTCCGCTCCGCAACGTGGTCGCTCGTCTCAGCGTCGACGACCCGTTCACGACGGAGTCACGGGTGGCGTACGTGACGACACTCAGCCCGGAGGAGACTGCCACGCTCGCGTTCGAAATCACCGTCTCGGAGGACGCAGTGCCGGCACAGTCCGCGGTTCGGCTGAACGTCACCGCCGACCGCCCGGACGGCGAGACGATACTCCTCGATACGTACGAGGTGCCCGTCACAGTCGTTGCGGAACGAGGGCCGTCCAACACGACCATCCTCGGCGCGGGCGTGTTCGTCGCCCTCGCGTTACTCGCGGGTGGCTGGTGGTGGCTCCGGCGGTAGTCGGTCGCCGTCGCGCTACCCCGCACCTCTTAGGTCGCGCTGTCCTACCGACACGCATGGACGCCTGCACGTACTGTGGCTGTGACGTGACCGCTCACGACCCCGTGTACGTCGAGACGGTCGCCGACGGCGAGCGGGTGTCGGACGGACAGTTCTGCAACTACGGCTGTCTGGCAGCCCACATCGACGCCGCGGGACTGGCCGCGGGGACGGCTTGTCGGATCGAGTAGCTATCGCTCCACTTCGATCACCGACGGCCCGTCGTCCAGGCGGAGGCGGAGCGTGTCGTCCTCGCAGTCCACCCGTACCGTCGCCCGCCACGGAGCGCCGTCGCTGACGGTCGTCCGTTCGTCGGAGGCCGCGAAGGGGAGCGTCCAGACGTGGCGGCGCGTCACGTCGACGCCGTGGTCGTAGAAAAAGGAGACGACGGCGGGGTGTGTCACCAGTAGGCCGCCCAGTCGCGTGTAGATAGCGCCACTGCAGGTGTCACACGTATGCAGGACACGGTGTTCGATGGCGGGGTTGTCGCGGTGGGGCATCTCGGAGTCCGGCGGCAACACGCGGGCGGTCATCCGCCCGCAGCACCAGGGACAGACTCCCTTGGCCATCGACGCGATTTCGCGCTGGATGCGCTCGTTGGCCGCCCGAAGGACGCCCTCGCGTTCCCGTTCGGTCAGACTGCTCGGGGGACAGAAGTACTTGTAAAACACCGCGCCGCAGTCGTCGTCGGTACACCGCACCCGGAACATGCTGTCGCGGTAGGCGGCCCCCTGTGGCGCGCCACAGACGTGACACGCGCCCTCGAGTTCGAACGGGCCGATCCGCACGTCGTCGGTGAACGTGCCGGCCTTGATGGCTTGATACACCCGTACGCCGGGGTAGCTCAGGCGGTAGCCGTCGTCCGTCTCCTCGACGAACTGATCCACGAGCTGTTTCATAGTGTTTAGTTCGAATCTTTACCAGTGAGATACGGCCAGATGTTCGGTTC
>JBDGTP010000054.1:0-35117 GCA_042216725.1 Haloplanus sp. | reverse complement strand
GGAGCGCGCGGCTTTCTCGTCGCCTCCAGCGGCGCCAACACGGCAAACACCGTCTTCGCTCTCTTCGCCCTCGTCACCCTCGGCACGCCCCGAACCGGAGTGATGGTCGCCATGGAACAGGCGGGTGTCCCCGACGCGACGGGTATCCTCGTCGGAACGGCGTGTCTCGCGGCCGCGGCCGGGTTCGCACTCGTACTGTCAGTGGGCGACGCCTACCTTCGGACGGTGGGACGCCTCGACTACATCCGGGTGTCGCTCGCGACGGGCGCACTGTTGGTCGTCGTCGCCTACCTCTTCGCGGGGGGACTCGGCCTCGCGGTGTTCGCGCTAGCGGCACTCGTGGGACTGCTCCCGGCGGCGCTCGGAAGTCGGCGCGTTCACCTCATGGCCGTCCTCGCTCCCGCCGTCCTCGGCTGAAGCCCGGTTCCTGTCCGACGGGAATCGTCTATCCGCTCTTTCACCTACGACCCGTATACACGAACGGGTGAACGGGAATGACGCTCCTGACCACGACGGCGCTGAGTACCGCCGACCGAAAGCGACGGGCGGCCCTGTCGGGAATCCCGCCGATCGAGCGGTCGCGCTCCGACGGCCAACTCCGGATCACGCGTGGCTTTCGCGGCCTCTCGATGGAACAGGCCATCGGCTACCTGGAGGGGCTTGGCGGGGAACGGGTGGACGACCGGACGGTCGAGGGGCCGGACTGGCGGGCGACACTCTCGACGCTGACGGTACCCGTCGGTGCGTATCGGCTGACTGAGGTGCGGATCACCTGGACTGGCGACCCGGACGCCGTGGAAGCGGTCGTCCTCCGGTTCCGGCTGAAGGCGTTCCGAGCCCCAGGCTGATCTCGCGCTCTCGCTCCGGATCGAGCGATGACGACCGAAAGACAACGATTAAAACCCGCGAGCGGGTTCGTGAGTGTATGAGCCAGACGGAAGGAAAACAGGAGCGCCAGTGTGTCTCCTGTGGCATCAACATCTCCGGGATGAGCGCCGCCGCGTTCAAGTGCCCGGACTGCGGTCACCAGATCTACCGCTGTGCGAAGTGCCGCAAACAGAGCAACCTCTACGAGTGTCCTGACTGCGGGTTCCGGGGGCCGTAACGATGGGAAAAGTCGCCGCCAAGATGAAGGTCATGCCCCAGAGTCCCGACATCGACCTCGACGACCTGCAGGAACAACTTGAGGCCTCGCTCCCGGAAGGGGCGAAGATCAACGGGTTCGAACGTGACGAAGTCGCGTTCGGCCTGGTCGCGCTGCTCCCGACGGTGATCGTCCCCGACGACGCGGGCGGCACCGAGGCCGTCGAGGAGTCGTTCGGCGGCGTCGACGGCGTCGAGAGCGTCTCCGTCGAGAACGTCGGCCGGATCTGACGCACGGAACGCACCATTTATAATCGCCACCGCAGTAATCACGTTCACGACAATGCCGAGTTCAAATGGGCCGCTGAAGGGGACGCGCGGCAAACTCTCGAACGACCCGCGAGACCGCGGCGCTTCCCCGCCCCAGCGCGCGATTCAGGAGTACGACGTCGGCCAGAAGGTACATCTCAAACTCGACCCGAGTGTCTCCGAAGGTCGGTTCCATCCCCGGTTCAACGGGCACACCGGAACCGTCGTCGGAACCCAGGGTCGCGCCTTCAAGGTCGAAATCAACGACGGCGGCAAAGACAAAACCGTCATCGCACGGGCGGCCCACCTCAAGGCCCAGCAGTAACCCCGCGATGACTATCTTCAAAGAGCAGATCGACGAGGAGTACGTCACCGTTTCGGAGGTCAAGGAACTCCTCGCCGAGGTCGAAGCCGAGCGTGCCGCCGACCCGGATCGCGAGATGCGTTACGAACTCGCGCGCGCCATCGAGCACGCCAACACGTTCGCCGTCCTCGATGCCGAGGAGTCGCGCGAGTTGGTCGAGGATCTGCTCGAACTCGACCAGGTCGACGAAGTGGCGGCGTTCAAGATTGCGGATCTCCTCCCGTACGACCGGGACGAACTCCGGTCGGTGTTCGCTCACGGTCGGTACTCGCTCGACGGCGAGGAGCTCGACGAGATTCTGAACGTCGTCGCGAAGTACGCCTGAGCCGACACCGCGCCGTCGTCTTCTCGCCCCGTGGCGGGCGATACGCGGTAACTCGGCCGCGACACCACCGTTTTCCCGAACCGTTCACGCCGGGTCGTCCGTCCCATCGTCGAGTTCCGCGAGCACCTTCTCGAACGTCTGCAGATCCATTGCTCCGACGGTTTCCGACGCCCGTGTGTCGAGTTCCGCCGCCCGGTCGACCAGTGTTTGGTACTCGTCGCTCGCCGCGAGTTCCCGGTCGGGCTTCTCGGCTTCCAGCGCAGCCAGTTTCTCCGCGACGGCGAACCGTTCGCGCATCCGGTCGTCGTACTCCGTGAGCGTGAGCAGTTCGTCGACCGTCTCGCGGAGTTCCGCCTCGCCGACCGGTTTGGTCAGGTAGGCGTCGAACGCCATCTCGGTGATGTCGAAGTCCGGATCGACGGCGGTCACCATCGCCACCCGCACGTCGACGCCCCGCTCCCGGATTTCCGCGAGCACCTCCCGACCGGACAGGCTCGGCATCCGTCGGTCGAGCAACACCACGTCGGCGTCGTCGACCTGCTCCAGAGCCCCTTCGCCGCTGTAGGCTTTGCTCACCGTGTAGTCGTCTCGGAACGCGAGCGCGTAGACATCGACGACGTCTTCCTCGTCGTCGACGAGAAGAATGGTCGGCTGCGCTGTTGGCATCGTCCACGCATCGGGCGCCTGACGGGTTAAACGGCACGGGTTCGGCAGCCGGCCGTCCCGCTCACTCGGCGGCGGGTCGCAGGTCGAGCTCTATCGTCGTTCCGCTGTCGTCGCTCCGTCGGCGGTGAACCACGCCCCCGTAGGAGTCGATCGCCCAGCGGACGAGCCACAGGCCGAGGCCGCTCCCGTGGGTCAGTTGGGTGATGTTCGTCTCGCCCGCGACGACGCGCCACTCGTCGTCGGGGAGTCCGTCGCCGTCGTCGTGGAAGTGAATGGACACCCGGTCGGCGCGGGTGGTCGCCTCGATCCGGAGCGTCGGCGACGGGTCGTCGTTGTGGACGATGGCGTTCTCGATCAGTTCCTCGAACACCCGGTCGAGATTCTCGTCGGCGCGCACCCACAGTTCCGACGGGAGGTCGACCGAGAGCGTCGCCTCGGGGTGTGCATCGCGATACGACGAGACGACGCGATCCAGGATCGGGACGACATCGACAGGGCCGGTGGCCGCGCCACGGCGGCCGATCATCCGCTCGATCTCCTGGGCTTTCTCGCTTAGCCCGGCGAGGTCGGCGGCGCTATCCCGGAGCGCTTCCGCCCGCTCTCTGAGGCTGTCGTCGACGTGTTCGGCCAGCCACTCCGCCGAGAGCATGACGACGTTCAGATCGTTACGGAGGTTGTGGCGCAACACCCGGTTGAGCACCTGCAGGTATCGCTCCCGCTCTTTCTGATCGGTGATGTCGGTGTAGATGCCGAACCCGTACTGGCGCCCGTGCTACCGGTACGGGATGCCACGAACCAGGAAGTCACGGCGGCCGTCGGCCGTCTCCCGCTGAGCCTCCGCGCTCACACGCTCCCCCGCCGCGATGTGGGTGTCGAGGCCGGCCGCATCGTCCGACGGCACGATCAACTCGGTGAGGGACTGCCCCCGTATCGAGGTACCGTCGTGTCCGAAAACCGTCTCGAAGGTGGATTTGACGCGCTGTACCGTCGGTTCACCGTCTCGAAGTTCGACTTCCACGACCGGGTCGGGGAGGTTCTCGAACAGGTGGCGAAACCGGTCACGCTCCGCTTCGAGTCGTGCGCGCGTCTCCGTGAGTTCGCGGATGTCGGTGACGGTGCCGACGATGCCCGTCTCCGACACGTCCGCGGGGAACGTCGACAGCGTGAGTTCGACCGGGTGCTCCTCGGCGGTCGCCGTCACGACCGTCGTCTCGAAGGCGACGGTTCGCTCACCGTTTCCCGCGACGAGGTCGGCCCGGCGGTCGGCGTACGTCTCCCGCGCCGACAGCGCGAGTACGTCGTCGAGCTGGCGGCCCTCCAGGCGGTCGCGGTCGTAGCCGAGGAACGCCGCGAACGGCTCCGTGACGAACGTGAACGTCCCGTCCGAGTCCAGCAGGAACACCATCTCTTCGACCTGTTCGATGACGCGCCGGAACCGCCGGAGTTCGGTCTCCCGTTCGATGCGGTCGAGGGCGACCCTCGCCGTCGTCGCGAGGAGTTCCGCGAGCGCGACGTCCTCGTCGTCGAAGCTGTCCGGTTCTTCCGAGCCGATGCCGAGCGTGCCGTGATCGCCGAGGGGCAACACGACGGCCGACCGGAACGGGCCGTACTCCCGGTCGGTTTCGGTGGTCAGGTCGTCGACAACGAGTGGTTCCCCCGACTGGAACACCCGACCGACGATCCCCTCGTCGGCAGTGTACATCGGTGGGTCAGGGAGGCGTTCGGCGCCCGTCTGCGACAGCATCGTCGGGGGAAGCGTGTCCGTCTCCTCGTCGTGGAGACGGACGATGTTCGAGTCGTACCCCAGGATCTCCGCGGTTGCGTCGACGACGAGGCCGGCGAGTTCCGTCTCGTCCCTCACTTGCATGAATTCCTGGGTGGTCTCCAGCAACGCGTCGAGGACGCGTTCGCGTCGCTTGCGGGTCGTGATGTCCTGGAAATACACCGAGATACCGTCCTCGTCGGGGTAGGCGTTGATGTCGAACCACCGCTCCAGGGGCGCGAAGTGCGCCTCGAAGGCGACCGGTTCCTGTGTCGCCATCGCCTCGTGGCAGTGGTCGTAGAACGGCGTATCGACCGCCTGGGGAGCCTCCTCCCAGAGATGCCGGCCCACAAGCCCCCCGAGGCCGTAGTTCACCCCCATCACTCCGCGGAGGACGGCCGCGCCTTCCTCGTTGGCGTACGTGACTCGCCACTCGTCGTCGAGAGCGACAAAGCCGTCATCGACCCGTTCCAGAATCCGTGTGAGTCGGTCGCGGTTCGCTTCGAGCATATCGTCCGTCTCGGGGTCGTGGATCGCGATTCCGTCGTTGGCCTGCTGGAAGACCCGTTCGAATCGGCCGGGCTGCTGGGTTCCCGAGACGAGGTTTTCGATCCGGTTCGTGACGATCCGACGGTCGATCACGCCGTCGGGCGCCTGCACCACGTCGGCGGCACCCGCATCGATCACGGCCGTCGTCTGGTCGGGGTCGACCGCCACCAAAACCGGGAGTTCGGGTCGCAGTTCGTGGATCGCCGACAGCACCTCGACGCCGTCGATGGTCGGCGGATCGTGAGCGCAGACGGCGCAGTCGACGAACGCACCACGCAACGTCGACCGGACGGCGTCGATGTCGGTCGCCGTCCGGAGGCTGAGCCCCGTCGCCTCGGGGTCGAGCTGGCTGGCCAGATCGAACCCGTTCGGCCCGGCCGGGTCGACCAACAGGACGGTGCGTGCGGCGTCGGCCGGGGCGGGCGTCATTCGGTATCTGTTCGGAAGGAGCGGCCGATCCTAAATGTAACGCAGGCGGGCGATTCGGTGGGTGATACCACAGATCGCTTTCTCGTCCTCGTGCGTCGGTCGGGAATCCGATGGCTCCGTCGTATCAGTTTCCGAATCGCTACTCGTCGTGTGGGCCGGAGCGATGGCGCGGTTTCTCCGTGTCGGCGCCTCATCCCTCGATTCTACGACAATCAAAAAGAATATTACCGGCTCACTATATTTTCCTACTACCTCATGATTTCCGGTGAGTCGTGTCGTTCGCAGGGTTGGACACATCCGTCTCCGGCGTCGTCGATCCCTGCGAGGGTTCGAGATGTATGACCTTGGCCCGCCGCTAGACGTCGAGGTCGAACAGGGGACGAACCTCCTGCTCTCCGGCCCGGCACTCACCGGTAAAAAGCGGCTCGCGTTCGACATCCTGGCCTCCGGCGTTCGCGGCGGAGAGGGCGCCATCGTCGTCAGCAACACGGACAGCGCCAAACGGGTGTTCGAGCAACTGGGCGAGCGCGTCGACTACGCGGATCGGCCGGTTGCCGTCGTCGACTGTGTCACCCGACAGCAGGGCGTCAACGAAGTTCGCAACGAATCACAGGTGCGGTACACGTCGTCACCGGTCGACATGACCGGCGTCGGGATCGAGTTCTCCGAACTCCTCCAGGAGTTCTACGAGACGGAAGGCATCAAACGCAACCGGGTGTTTCTGGACTCGCTGTCGACGCTCCTGATGTATTCGGATCTCCAGACCGTGTTTCGGTTCCTGCACGTGTTCACGGGGCGAGTACAGAGCGTCGACGGCCTCGGCCTCTACGCCATCGACTCGACCGCCCACGACGACAAGACGATGAACACGCTCAAGCAACTGTTCGACGGCGTCATCGAGACCCACGAGGACGGCGAACCCACCGCGAATCTTCCGGAACGGTAGCGGTCGATTCATTCCTGCCCGCCCGCTATGGGGGGTATGAGCGATGCTACCGACGCGGAGATCAGCGACTTGCTCGACGCCGAAACTATCGCCGTGATCGGCTGTTCGGCCACGCCGGGGAAGGCTGCCCACGACGTGCCTGCGTATCTGCAACGCCAGGGCTACGACATCGTCCCGATCAATCCGAACCGTGACGAGGTGCTGGGTCGTCCCGCCGCCGACAGCCTCCCCGAGGTGACGGCGTCGGTCGACCTGGTCGACGTGTTTCGGCCGAGCGAGGAAGTGAGCGACATCGTCGACGCCGTGATCGAACGGGTACACGCCCGGGGCGACGTTCGGGGACTCTGGCTCCAGCGGGGGGTTCGCGACGACGATGCGGCCGCCCGCGCCCGCGACGCCGGACTGGTCGTCGTGCAGGATCGGTGTCTCAAGGTCACCCACCGGAAGTTCCGGGGTTAGGACGGCGTCGCGTCGCCGTCCTCCTCGGCGTCGGCGTCGCCCTCACCTTCGCCCGCAACCGCTTCGGCATCGACGACGTGGACTCCGGCGGTGACTGCCTCGACGTCGACGCCCTGCTTTTCGGCGAGGGCTTCGACGATGGCGCGCTGTTCCGCCAGTTCGTGGTCGAGACGGTCGACCTGGTCTTTCGTCTCGACGACCGTCTCGTGCATCTCGTTGACCTGTTCGCGGAGTTGATTCAAGCGGCCGTACACGTCCTCGGCCATGTCGGCGACCTGCTGGAGTTTCTTCGCCGTGCTTCCGAGACCCATACGTATGCCTTCGGCGCGGGCCTTGAGTGTGTTTCGGGGACGGCGCGCCAGCCCGGGGCAGTCACTCGGCCACGCCGATTCGGGGCACCGTCCGTCGGAGCAGGAGGTAGGCCCCCGCGCCGAGGCCGATGTAGCCCGCGACCAGGAGCGGGTACGTCGGGCCGACGCTGTCGACGGCGAGGCGAGCGACGGTCGTGACCGGGTTCAGGGGCAGGAGCGTCGTGCCGCCGAACGCGACGAGGACGCCGACGGAGTAGAGGAACTGTGCTGCGCGCCGGTCGGGTGCGAGCAAAGCGAGTGTGGCCCCGAGCGTGACGACGAGGAGCGCGAGCGCTCCGACGACCGCGAGGAGGGCGAACGGGTGGCGTACCGTCGTCCCGTTGACGTCGAGGAGGGCGATCCACAGCGCGGCCTGTGCAGGAGCCAGTCCCGCCGCCGCCCATACCTTGCCGTCGAGGATGTCGACGGTCGAGACGGGGGCAACTCGGAGGAGTTCGAGCGTGCCGCGTTCGAACTCCTCGGTCACCGAGTCGACGGTCATCGACCCGCTGATGAAGACGGGGAGAAAGCAGAGCAAGGGGAGCAACACGGTGTAGCTGAAGCCGTAGTAGGGCGTGGAGCCGGTTCGAGGCGGGAGGTCGAGCGGCGTCGTCGACAGGAACGCCGAGCGGTCGGCTCGCTCCACTCGCTCGAACGTCGACAGCGCGTCGCGTAACTGAACGACGATCACGGTCGTTCGCACCGACCCGTCGGGAACCGTCGCGGTGACGAACACCCGGTTGGCGCGGCGATCCGCCAGGAGAACGGCGTCTACCTCCCCGCGCTCGAACGCCCGTCTGGCCGCCGTCTGCGTGTCGTAGTGGACGCCCGCCATCGACGCCTGCTCGTCGACCACGCGCAGGAGGTCGTCGCTCGCGTCGCCGGTGACGCCGACGGTAGTTTCGTATCCCTCGACGCTCCCGGGGTCGTACAGCGAGACGAGGCCGACGACCAAAAACGAGGAGAACGCGGCGATGAACAGCTGGATGAGCAGGGCGAGGACGATGGTCTTCTCGGAGCGCAGCGTCGCCAGTTCCCGCCGGGCGATGGTCAGGCGTGGGTCACCCAAGGATGCTCACCACCGCGAGGTTGTAGGCCGCGTGAATCGCAATCGCGGGCACGAGGGCCGCGAAGTAGGCGTTCCGGCTACGGGCCGCCCCGACGGCCGCGATGCTCGTCGTCGTCGCGTGGAGGGCAAGCGGCGCGAGCAACAGCAGCAGGCCCACCGCGGCCGTCGATCCGACGCCCACGGGAGCGAACGCCGCCCGGCCGAGCGTCAGGGTCGGCAGACCGACGAGTTGGACGATGGCCGTGAACTTCTCGCCGAGGAAAAAGCCCAGGCCGGAGAGCGCGCCGAGGGTGACCGCCAGCCGGCGGGTTCGTTGCCCGGCGAAGGCGCCTCGGAAGCCCGCGTAGACGTGGAGGCTCTTGGCGACTTCCTCGACCGTCGCGACGCCGACCAGCAGGACGGGCACGGAGACGTTCCCCGGCAGGACGAAGAGGACGGCGATGGCGAGCAGTTCGGCGATGAAGACGAAGGGGATCGACAGGGCGCTGAGGACGGCGACGGAGCGCGGGCGTGAAATTCGGCTGTCGAGTGCGTCGAGGAACTTCAGCGGCACCGGCCGCTGGGTGAACATGTCCTCCTCGCGGTAGACGCCGACGCCGAGGAGGAAGAGCACGGCCGACCCGACGTAGAAGGGGCCGGTCGAGAAGAGATACTGCGCGGCCGTCACGCCCGTCCCCTGCAGATCACGGACGACGAGTGTCAGCGGGGAGATGAGGGCGATGGGCGTGACGTTCGTGAAGATGGCCGGGACGAAGGCGTAGGAGGTGAGGAAGACGGAGACGGTGACGGTGACGAAGGTGAGTTCCTTGAACGAGCGGGCGAACATGCCGCCGACGAAGGTGGCGGCGAGGTAGAGCGCCGCGATGGGGGCGACGGCGGCGACGCTCGTCACCCCGCCACCGATGGCGAGGGCGATGACGGCGGTGAGGCCGACGAGGACGCCGAGATACGGCAGGGTCTTGCCGGCGACGATAGTCAGGGGCGAGACGGGCGCGACGAGGAGGAGTTCGCCCCGGCGGTTGATGCGTTCGTTGAGGATGCTACTGCCGTAGGGCTGGATAATGAAGTTCATGGGGACGAAAAAGACGAAGGCGAGCACGAGTGCTCCGAAAGGGAACGGCGGCGAGATGTCGGCTGGCGATCCGGACGTGCCGCCGCCACCGAAGATCCCGCCCGTGCCGAAGCCGGGCACGCCAATCGGGCCGTCGCTCGTCCCGCCGGCGCCGACCCCGCCGGCGCCGACTCCGCCCGCGCCAGCGTCGCTCGTCCCGCCGTCGGTGCCCGTGGTCGGTTCCGCGTCGGCGCCCGTTCCGCCGTCGCCGCGGGCGTCCGTCGTGTCACTGCCGCCGCCCGCGACCTCCTCACCGGCGGCCGTGCCGCCCAGCTGGGATCCCTGTTCGTCGTACCGGAGGGTCACGACGACGGGGAACGCGGCGGAGACGTTCGACTCACGTTGCATCCGGTTCAGGTTGTGCCGACGGACGGCGTCCCGGAACGTCGAGAGGGCGGCCCGTGCTTTCCGGGAGTCACCGACGTAGATCCGGCCGTCGCGGACGACGACCTCGACGCTCCGACCGAGGGCCTCGAGGGTCGGCGGTCGTGCCGCGAGCGCCGGGCTCTCGCGGACGACTTCGTGGTAGGGACTGTCGGCGGCGACGCCGACGCGGTAGATGTCGCGGTCGAGGGCGACGCCGCCGGTGGCGGCCGCCGCCCCGGCGACGGTGCCTGCGAGGAGGAGGGCGACGAGGCCGAGGATCGCGGTCTGCCGGTCGACGACGCCGGCGCTCCGGCTCATCTCCCAGCGGGCGATGCGGCCGACGGCCCGGAGTCCGTCACGGAACGAGCGGCCGCTCACTGCACCCCCCGCGGGCCGTCCCGACCGGCCGCCAGATCCAGAAAGATCTCTTCGAGACTCGGCTCGCGAGTGCGGATGTCGACCACGTCGCCACCGGCGTCCTGCGCGCGTTCTCGGATGCGTTCGACGGCCTCCATGTCGTCGACCGTAACGGCGTATCGGTCGCCCGCCTGCTCCGTGTCGTCGAGGGAAACGGACGTGAACACCCGGTACTCGGTGGTACCGTACTCCTCCCGGATCTCGGGGACAGTGCCGCGGGCGACGATGTTACCCCGGTTCATGATGGCCACTCGGTCGCAGACGCTCTCGACGTGATAGAGATTGTGCGCGCTGAAGAGGACGGTCTTGCCCGCATCGCGGAGCTCGCGAACGAACTCCAGCACGTAGTTGGTGGTCAATGGGTCGAGTCCGCTCGCGGGTTCGTCGTAGACGAGTACGTCGGGGTCGTTCACCAGCGACCGGGCGATGGCGACCTTGCGTTTCATGCCCTTGGACACGTCGCCGAGTCGGCGGTCGCGGTGGTCGAGTTCGAGGCGATCCAGCGTGTCCTCGATCCGCTCGGTCGCCGTGGCGTCGGGCACGTCGTAGAGGTCGGCGAAGAAGTCGAGATACGAGCGTGCGGTCATGTCCTCGTAGAGCGGCGACTCCTCGGGGAGGAAGCCGAGCGACCGGCGCATCTCGGGATCGGCGGCGTCGAAGCCGGCGACCGTCGCCGATCCGGCCGTGGGTTCGACGAGGCCGGCGATCATCTTCAGCGTCGTCGTCTTGCCCGCGCCGTTGGGGCCGACGATGCCGAAGATTTCGCCCCGATCCACGTCGAACGTGCTTCCGACGACCGCGGGGAAGTCGCCGTAGGTCTTGCGGAGGTCGTCGGCCTCGATCATCGGCCGGAGTGAGGGGCGGCGGGAGGTTAAACGCACGGCTCGCAGAATCATTCGTGATAGGGCCTGGAGGGGGCTACGGTTCCGGGGTCTCGACGACTTCGATCCGGTCGCGGAGCCACGCGGCCGCCGCGGCGACGGCGTCGGCGTCGGTGCCGGTCACCTTCAGTCGGTTGTGTTCGCCCGTGCTGGGATAGCTCCCGACCGTCACCCCGAACTGGTCGCGCACGGCCGCGAGCGCGTCGACCATCGACCCCTCGGGCTGTGGGGTGTAGAGCGTCGTCGAGACGACATCGCCGCCGAACTCCTCGGCCACCGCCGCGAACAGCGCGCGCATCTCCGCGGGGACGCCCGGAAACACGTAGACGTCATCGATCACGCACCCGGGACACAGGCCCTCCGGGTTGAGCAGGGGGCGACTCCCCGCCGGTAGCGCCGCCCACGCGTCCACGTCGAGGTCGATGTCGATGTCGTGGGCCGCGACGGTCTCGGGGGTTCGATCCCGGTACGCCGCGACGGTTTCGATCACGTCCTCGCGGACGGCCGGATCGACGACGAGGTCACGGCCGAACGCGTCGGCGATGGCGTCGACCGTCACGTCGTCGTGTGTGCCGCCCAGGCCGCCGGTGACGAGGACGGCGTCGAACGCCTCGTGCCACTCGCGAACCGCCTCGGCGATCACCGCGCGGTCGTCCGGCACGGTGAGGATGCGCGTGACGGTCGCGCCCGCGTCGGTCAGTCGACCGGCGAGCCACGTCGCGTTCGTGTTCTCCGTATCGCCCGCGAGCACCTCGTCGCCGACGGTGAGAATGGCGACTTCCATCGTTCGTCGGGAGGTGGGCGAGCGTGAAAAGGTGTCCGTGTCAGTGCTGTCGTGTGTGGGTGATTCGTTTAGTCGTACTCGTAGAACCCGCGTCCAGTCTTCCGGCCGAGGTCACCGGCGGCGACCTTGCGTTTGAGCAGGTACGGTGGCTTGTACCGGTCGCCGAGTTCCTCGTGGAGCGTCTGGCTGGCGTCGAGACACACGTCGAGGCCGATGTGGTCGGCGAGTTCGAGCGGTCCCATCGGCACGTTCGTCCCGAGTTTCAGCCCCGAGTCCATATCCGCCTTGTCGGCGACACCCTCGTCGTAGGCGCGGATACCCTCGTTGATCCACGGCATCAGCACACGGTTGACGACGAAGCCGGGTTTGTCGTCGGACTCCCACGTCTCCTTGCCGAAGTCCTCGGCGAGGGCGTGCGAGCAGTCGACGACTTCGTCGGTGGTCTTCTCGCCGACGACGAGTTCCAGTCCCGTCATCACCGGCGCGGGGTTCATGAAATGCAGTCCCACGACGAGTTCGGGGCGGTCGGTGGCCGAGGCGATAGTGGTGATCGAGAGCGTGGAGGTGTTGGTCGCCAGTACCACGTCGTCGTCGACGGCGTCGTCGAGGTCGGCGAAGATGTCCTGCTTGACGTCCATGTTCTCGACGGCGGCCTCGATGACGTAGTCGCAGGTCGCGAGGTCGTCGAGGTCGGTCGTCCCGGTGATCCGGTCGACGGCCGCGTCTGCCTCCGCCCGCGTGAGTTCTTCTTTCTCGACGAACCGCGAGAGGCTATCGTCGATGCGGTCGAACCCCTCCGCGACGAGTTCGTCCTCGATGTCGCGCATCACCACGTTGTAGCCAGCGGTGGCAGCCACCTGTGCGATCCCGCTACCCATCGTTCCGGCGCCGACGACCCCGACGGTGTCGATATCGTTGAACCCTCGCATGTGCCCCCCTGTGCGTGGGAGGGTTGTAAGGGTAGCGACGGCCCGATACGACCCGGACAGCAGCTTTAATCGACCTCGACACGAGGTAGCACACGCCATGTACGACCGTATTCTCATCCCAACCGACGGGAGCGAACAGGCGACCAATGCGGTGAAGACGGGACTCTCGCTGGCTGCCGAACTCGGGGCGACGGTACACGTCCTGTACGTCGTCGAGGAGTTCGAGAGCCGGATCGAACCGATCACCGGCGAGCAGGAAGCGTTGAGCGAGCAGTATCACGAACACGGCGAAGAGGTCGTCAGCGAAGTCGCCGCGGCGGCGGAGTCGGCAGGCGTCGACTGCGTGACAGCCGTCGCCGACGGCGTCGTCCACAGGGAAATCGAGCGCTACGTCGACGAGAACGACATCGACCTCATCGTCATGGGGTCGCGTGGACTCACGAACGTGGAGAAGGTCATCCTCGGGAGCACCGCCAACAAGATCATCCGCACTCTCGACGTACCGACGACGGTCGTCCACCAGGAGCCCCAGTCGTTCGTCGACGTCGACCGAGAGGTTCAACTCGACGGCTGGTGACGGGGGGCGTCGCTCGCTCAGTCGGCGACCACACGCTTTATGTGTGATTTCGGCGGTAGGCCTACACACATGATTCCCGGTGCTGACTCCGCGATCACCCGCGACGACAAGGCGTTGATCCTCGCGTACGACCACGGTCTCGAACACGGCCCGGTCGACTTCGAGCCGGTGCCGGCGACGACCGATCCGTCGACGGTGTTCGACGTGGCGACCCACGACGCCGTGACGGCCATCGCCGTCCAGAAGGGCGTCGCCGAGGCGTACTACCCCTCCTACGAGGACGACGTGACGCTGCTGGCGAAGCTCAACGGCACCAGCAACCTCTGGATGGGCGAACCCGACTCGTCGGTCAACTGGTCGGTCGACTACGCGGCCGAACTCGGCGCCGACGCCATCGGCTTCACCGTCTACGGCGGCTCGAACCACGAAGTCGAGATGTTCGAGGAGTTCCGCGAGGCCCAGGAGGCCGCCCGCGACCACGACATGGGCGTCGTGATGTGGTCGTACCCGCGCGGGCAGGGACTGAAAGACGACACGAGCCCCGACACCATCGCCTACGCATCCCGTCTCGGCCTCGAACTCGGCGCCGACATCGCGAAGGTGAAATATCCCGGCTCCCCCGACGCGATGGAGTGGGCCGTCCAGAGTGCGGGCGACATGAAGGTCGTGATGAGCGGCGGGTCGAAGACGAGCGACGAGGCGTTCCTCTCGACGGTGCGCGACGCGATGGACGCGGGCGCCTCGGGGCTCGCAGTGGGGCGAAACGTCTTCCAGCGTGAGAACCCCGAGGCGATCCTCGACGGCCTCGAAGCCGTCATCTTCGACGACGCGTCCGTCGACGAGGCGCTCGCCGCGACCGGCGGCCTCGAAGCGAGCAACTGATGTCCGACGCCCACGCCGACACGGTCGCTGCGGTTCGCGCGGAACTGGCGGCGGCGGCGCCGGCGATCCGTGACGGCCTGCCCGGTCGCCGCGAGAAATCCGACGTGGAGAACCCCTCGGGTGACCGCCGTCTGGCGGCCGACGAGTACGCCGACGCTCTGCTCGAAGAGCGGTTCGGCGACATCGACGGCGTCGGCGCGTACGCGAGCGAGGAGCGTGAGGGCGTCGTCGACCGGGGCGACGGCCTCTCCGTCGCGGTCGACCCGCTCGACGGCTCCTCGAACCTCAAGCCCAACAACGTCATGGGCACCATCGTCGGCGTCTACGACGCGCCGCTCCCGGCGACGGGGCGTGACCTCGTCGCTGCAGGCTACGTTCTCTACGGCCCGATCACAACCATGGCCTTCGCCCACGATGGGTCGGTTACGGAGTACCTGATCGAGGACGGCGAGGCGACGGCGATTCGCGAGGACGTAACCCTGCCCGACGACCCGACGGTGTACGGGTTCGGCGGGCGCGTCCCGGACTGGCCCGACGACTTCGCGGCCTACGCCGAGGCGATCGAATCGGAGCTCAAACTCCGATACGGCGGTGCGATGATCGGCGACGTGAACCAGGTACTCACCTACGGCGGTGTGTTCGCGTACCCCGCTTTGCAGTCGGCGCCGTCCGGCAAACTCCGTCTCCAGTTCGAGGCCAATCCCGTCGGATACGTCGTCGAGGCGGCCGGTGGACGGAGTTCGGACGGGACGGGATCGATACTCGACATCGACCCCGACGAACTCCACGGTCGCACGCCGGTACACCTCGGCAACGCGCCGCTGATCGACCGTCTGGAAGCCGCGCTCGACTGATCCGGATTATTGTACCTGTTTACCGGTGGTTCGCCGGACTGTCTCGGCGAACCACCGGTAATGACTTACGATAAACCGTATGAGCCACGGCCGAACGTTTATTCCGCGCGTCGCCGACTGGCGCGTATGGCCGACCCCACCGCCGACGCCGTTCCCGAGACGATTCCGCACTGGTACGCCGACGACGACGTACTCTCGCTGGTCGACGGGGACGGCGTCACCGTCCACGACGCCGACGGGAACGCTTACCTGGACTTCAACTCACAGCTCTACTGTGTCAACGCCGGCCACGGCGAGGAGCGGATCGTCGAGGCCATCACGAACCAGGCATCGGCGATTCCGTACGTCGCGTCCTCGAAGCACAACGACGCTCGAACGGAACTGGCCGAACGCATCGCCGAGATCACCCCCGGGCGGTTGGGCGACGTGTTCTTCTCGGTGTCGGGGAGCGAGGCCAACGAGGCCGCCGTCCAGTTCGCCCGCGAGTACACGGACGCCCGGAAGGTACTCACGCGCTACCGATCGTACCACGGCGCCACCTACGGCGCGGCGTCGCTGACGGGCGATCCCGAGACGCGCAACGCGATGGAGCGGTACGCCGCGATCACCGGGTCTGCGAAGTTCCTCCCGCCGCTTTCGTACCAGTCGCCGTTCGACGCCGACACGCCCGAAGCACTCGCCGCGGCGGCCGCCGACCACCTCGAGTACGTGATCCACAACGAGGGGCCGGACTCGGTCGCGGCGATCCTGATGGAGCCAATCGGCGGGACGAGCGGCGCGTATCCGGCACCCGCCGACTACTTCCAGCGGGTGCGTGATCTCTGTGACGAGTACGACATCCTCCTGATCGCCGACGAGGTTATCACGGGCTTTGGCCGGTGTGGCGAGTGGTTCGGCGTCGACACCGAGGGCGTGGTGCCGGATCTGCTCACGTTCGCGAAGGGTGTCACGAGCGCGTACGTTCCGCTCGCGGGCGTCGCGGCGAGTCCCGAGGTAGCCGCCCACCTTCGCGAGTCGGGCATCGACGTGGGGCAGACCTTCGCCGGGCATCCCATCGCGTGTGCGGCGGGCGTGGCGGCCATCGACACGTACGCCGACGGCCTGATCGAGAACGCGCGGGCGCGAAGCGACCACCTCGGTGCTCGCCTGCAGGAACTCACGGCCCACGATGCCGTCGGCGATGTGCGCGGTCGGGGTCTACTCTGGGCCGTCGAGTTCACCGACCCCGAGACGGGCGATCCGTTCCTGCATCCGTGGGTCGAGTCCGGCAACAACCCCGTCGACGACGTGATCGGCGCGGCCCAGGATCGGGGCGTCCTCGTCGGCGGCGGCCGCCCGCGTACCCAGATCATCGTCGCCCCGCCGCTCCCCGTGACCGACGCGGAGATAGATTCGGCGGTCGAGGCTCTCGACGCGGCGGTGACGGCGACCTTCGGCTAGCGGCCGAACCGCCGGTGAGGCTACTGTTTAATATCATGGAGTGTCCGAGTCCGACTATGCTCCACATGGAGGGCCCGCTGCTCACCGTCGACGTGGGATCGCGGCGCGTCGAGACCGAGTCCATCGACGATGTCCTCGAATCCTACATCGGCGGCCGGGGCGTGGGGACGCGTCTCGCCCACGACCGCATCCCGTTCGATGCCGACCCGTTCGGCCCGGAGAACCGTCTCTATTTCACCACAGGGCCGATGCAGGCCTCGTCGATGAGTTTCACGGGGCGAACGTCCGCGACATCGCTCTCGCCGCTGACCGACGGCCTGCTGTCGACGAACGCCGGCGGGTTCGTCTCCCGCAATCTGACGGGCACCGGCAACGCCGTCGTCGAACTCGCCGGCGAGAGCGACGACCTCCTCGTGGTTCACGTCCGTGACGACGGTGTGACCTTCGAGGAAGTGCCGGGACTGGCTGGCGCGGAGGTGCCCGCCGTCACGGAGTACGTCGAGGAGGAACACGACCTCGGGCCGGAGAACGTCGCCTGCATCGGCCCGGCCGGGGAGAACCGCGTTCGCTTCGCGTCGATCATGACGAGCGAGTCGCGGGCGTTCGGCCGCGGCGGTCTCGGTGCGGTTCTGGGCGCGAAGAACGTCAAAGCCATCACGTTCGACGGGGCGGCCTCGCTGGACGTAGATATCGACGCCGAAGCGGCGACCATCCACCGCGAGGCGGCGACCAGCGACCACATCATGAAACGCCAGGGCACCGCGAGCGTCACCGACCTCGCCAACGAAATCGGGTCGTTCCCGACCCGCTACTTCGAGGACGTGCGCTACGAGGAGTTCGAGAAGATCAACGGTGACCGGGTGGAAGCGAAGAAGTACAAGAAAGGCACCTGTTCGCAGTGTGCGTTCGCGTGCAAACTCCCGACCCGGGACGAGGCGTCGGGCGTCGAGACGGAGGGCCCGGAGTTCGAGACGATCATGGCCTTCGGCGGCAACTGCGAGGTGGACGACATCGTCTCGATCATGCAGTCGAACGAACTCTGTGACCGCCTGGGCATGGACACCATCTCGTGTGGGAACGCCGTCGCGGCGTACCTCAAGGCCGAGGACGCCTTCGGCGACTCCGACCTGATCCACGAGACGGTGGAGAACATCGCCCGCCGCGAGGGCGATGGCGACGTATTGGCGGAGGGCATCCACCGCTTCCACGACGAACTCGGCGTCGAGGACTGGACGGTCAAGGGGATGACCTTCTCCGCGCACGACGGCCGCACGCTCAACGGCCAGGGCCTCGGCTTCGCCACCGCCAACCGCGGCGCCGATCACATGTACGCGACGTTTTACGCCTACGAGTACCCCCTCGTAGACGCGTCGGAGGCGTTCGAACCCGCGGGCCTCTCGGCGGCCAAAGCCGAGAAACTCGTCGAACTGGAGAACAAGCGCGCGCTGGAGGACTGCGGCGTCCTCTGCCGGTTCTCCCGGGGCATGATGAGCCAGGCACGGTTCGAGGCGCTGTTCGACGCCGACTTCGACGACTTGCTTGACGTGGGGAGCCGCGTGGTCGAACTCGAACGCCACTTCAACAACCGTCGCGGATTCGACCGGACGGACGACGACTTGCCCTACGAGTTGCCGGACTTCGAGGCGGCACTGGACGCCTACTACGACGCCCGCGGGTGGACCGACGAGGGCGTCGTCCCGGACGACAGCGTCACGACCGCGAACGCGGACTGACCGGCCGCCGTCACGAACCGTTCGGTCGTAGATTTATCCGTCCCGACCCCGGAGAGGGGGTATGGCTATCGATCCGAACTTCGAACGAAATCGCGAGAAAGTCGACGAGGAGGACGGCGTCGTCGTCTGGGGGCCGGTCGATCCGCCGGAGAAACTCGGCATCCACGGCACACACGTCGCCGTCGATTTCGATATCTGTCTCGCCGACGGCGCCTGCCTCGAAGACTGCCCAGTCGACGTGTTCGAGTGGGTGGACACGCCGGGCCACCCCGAGAGCGCGGTCAAGGCCCACCCAACCCACGAGGATCAGTGTATCGACTGTATGCTCTGTGTCGACGTCTGCCCCGTCGACGCTATCGACGTCGATCCGAGCCGCGAGAGTCGAGTCTGATCGGCAGTCGCCCCCCGAATCCTCACGAACGATTAAGTGTGTTACCGTGGTACACGGTTGCATGGAACTGACCGAACAACTGAATTTCGACCACGATGATCGCCGGGATATCTACGACTACGTGGAGGCCCACGGGACGGTACGGGCGGACGAGGCACGGCGGGCGCTGAACCTCGATCCGGAAGCGTTCGGTCACCACGTCACGATCCTGCGGCGTGACGGCTACATCCGCCGCGACGGCAACCGACTCATGGTCGCCTACCAGGAGGAAGACACCGAGGAACACGATGCGGGAGACGTGGCCTACACGATCCGAACCGCCGAACAGCGGGATCTCTCCGGCCTGATCGGGGTCATCCGGCAGGTCGCGGAGGAAGGGACGTACATCGAGGCGGAGACGGTCGCCGACCTCCTCGACCACGAGGAAGTGATCCTCCGGCACAACGAGGTGCGATCCCGCATGGTGTTCGTCGCCTGCGTCGACGACGAGGTGGTCGGGTGGGTACATCTCGACCTCCCGGAGATGGACAAACTGGCCCACACGGCGGTGCTGACGGTCGGTCTCCTGACCGAGTACCGCGACCACGGCATCGGGAGCGCGTTGCTCGACCGTGGCGTCCGGTGGGCCGACGAACACGGCTTCGAGAAGCTCTACAACAGCGTCCCCGCGACCAACGAGGCCGCCATCGCCTTCCTCGAAACACAGGGTTGGGAGACCGAGGCCGTCCGCGAGGATCACTACCGGATCGAGGGCGACTACGTCGACGAGGTGATGCTGGCGACGTTCCTCGACGGGCGGGAGTGATCACTCGTACCGTCGGCGTTCCTCCGCGGCCGCAGCCACGTCACTGCCGTAGCGGTCGATCAGTGGTCGCATCGCCTCGCCGAGTGCCCGCATACACTGGCGCGTCGAGACGTAGTCGAGGTCGGCCGCAACCCGTTCCCAGGAGCGGGCCTGAAGGGGTTTGCGGACGAGTAGCCGCTCCGCCCGGACCGGGAGGTCGACGACGGGGTCGGTAAGCCCCGCGAGCGCCAGCTCCCGGAAGGCGCCGGGCGCGGCGTCGTAGATCCCAGGGCCGTAGGCCGCGGCGACGACCACTCGCCACTCGTGGTCGGTGAGCGTCGGCGTCGCGGTGGCCGGTGGATCGGTCGCCCGGAGGACGGCCCGCGCCACGTCCGGGTCGAGGTCGCGGAGGGCATCACAGAGGCCATCGCGCATCCGGGCACGGAACCGCCGCGCGTGGCGGTCGTGGAGCGTGCGTCCCTCGGGGCCCGTCGGGCGGAGCATCACTGCCGAATACTCACCGCTCGCGGCGTTTCGCGTCGTCGAGCAGTGTACCGTCCGGTAGCCGTTGTGTGCCCAGAACCGGACGAGCCGGGGCGTCGCACCGAATCCAACTCCGAACCAGTCCACGTCGGCGTCGAACTCGTCGTGACAGGCATCGAGGAGGCGGGAGCCAAAGCCCGTCGACCGGAGAGCGTGATGGGTGGCGATCCGTAACACCCGGTAGCCCGCGGGGACGCCGGCCGCCAGGTCGCGCAACTGGCTGGTCAGCACGTCCGGGATCATGTTCCCTCGGACGCGCGCGCCCTCGTACATCTCGACGCGGAGCGATTCGGGGAGGTCGCCCTCCCGTGCCAGCAACGCGACGGCGGCGACGTGGCCGTCGACGAGCAACGCCCGACAGTCGAGGTTGGGCGCATCGAGGAGGCGAGCGAGGTCGTTCGGTTCCGTCCGGTAGTGTGCGAGGACGAGGAGACCGAACGCCTCCCGGAGCAAGTGTTCGTCCGAGAGAAGGGTCTCGGCGTCCAGTCTCCGGTAGGTGGCGTCTTCGGGCGTCGCCCCCGCGACGACCTGGTCGACGGCAGGTCGAGCGTCGAGCAACAGCGCGCGGAACGCCCACACCTCGACGGGGTCGCCCGCGGCGTACCGAATAGGATCGTCGAGACGCACGTCAGTCACCGTGTGATCGCTCTCGGCGAGGTGTTCGCGGAAGCGTACGTCGAAGCCGCGGCCGGTGCCCTCGTAGCCGTGGACGGTCGTGACGAACGCCGTCGCCGGGGCATCGAGGAAGGCAGCCAGTCGGCGCACGGGGAGGGCAGCGGCCTCGTCGACGATCACGGCGTCGGGGTCGTCCGTCGGCGTCCCGCTGTCGTCGAGGCGAGCGACCGCCGCCTCCGGGTCGTGGAAGCGAACGCGGCCGCCGTCGGTCGCCGACAGCACGTGGGCCTCGTCGTCGGCTCGTTCCAGCCGTTCCAGGCGCGCGAGCAGGGCTTCGGCACGGTCGAACACCTCCGCGGCGTTGCGGTAGGCGGGGGCAGTGACGAGAACGTCCCGACCCTCGGCGGCGAGACTCCCGGCAGCGAGGCCGGCGGCGGCCGACTTCCCCCGCCCACGGTCGGCCTCGACGACGACGGCAGTTCCGGTCTCACGAAGGTGTTCGAGCGCGGCCACCGCGTCGGCCTGGTCGGCGGTGAGACACGCCTCGTACGCCGCCGCGGGAAAGGCGGCGTCGGCGGGCGTCGACACCGGCGGTCGGGGGCGGGCGGGCGGCGGGTCGGTCAGGCCGTCCCGACACACGACGCCCGCGTCCACGTCGACGATGGCGACGCCCGGGTGAGCACGGATCGTCTCGACCAGTCGCTGGCGGAAGTGACCGGTCACGTCCCCGACGGTGAAGGGCGGGACGGCGAGTCGCTGGTCGGCCTCGTCGCGGCGTTCCGGCCAGTCGTCGAGCGGCGGGGTTACGAGGACGAGGAGGCCGCCGCCATCGACGGCGCCGACGACGCGGCCGAGGACGTTCGCGGTGAACCCCTCGTGGGCGTCGACGACGACGACATCGCGGGTGGTGCCGAGCAGGCGGTCGGCGTGGCGGGGGTCGAGTCGGTCGCCGTGCAGGTGGGGAATCTCCCACACCGCCCCGCCCTCGCGGGTCGTGACGGCCGTCACCGTCGGGTCGTCGCCGGCGTCGCTGTCGTCCGGGGACGGCGTCTCCGACGCCCCCGTCTCGACAGCGGCGACCGTCTCGCCAGCGGCAGCGAGGCCGCTGTCGCGGTCGCCGGCGAGGATCAGCAGGCGCCGCTCGTTCGCTCGCTCGGCCTCGGCACGGAGGGCGGCGACGGCGTCGACGAGAGCCATGCCCGGGCGTATCCCGGCGGCGACCAAGGGCCTTGCCCTCCGCGATCCGGTGACACTAGTGTTACCGAGCCGTTAACTCGACCGGTGGCGTACGCCCGCCTATGCCCGCCGACATCCCCGGAATCCACCACGTCACCGCCGTCGGGAGCGACCCCGTCCGAAACGCGCAGTTCTACACCGAGACGCTCGGCCTCCGTCTCGTAAAGCGGAGCGTGAACCAGGACGATGTCTCGGTCTATCACCTGTTCTACGGCGATCACGGTGGCTCGCCAGGTACGAGCATGACCTTCTTCCCGTATCCCGACGCCGCCTCCGGTCAGGTGGGGACGGGACAGGCCACTGCCGTCGGGTTCCTGATCCCGGCCGACGCCGTCGACTACTGGGTCGACCGTCTCGACGCCGCGGGCGTCGACGCCGACGACCCCCACGAGCGGTTCGGCGACACGGTGCTCCCCTTTCGCGACCCGGACGGCCTCCCGCTCGAACTCGTGGGGCGGACGGACGCGCCGGCAGGTGATCCGCCGGCCGGCCCCGTCCCCGCCGAACACGCCATCCGCGGGTTCTTCGGCGTCACCCTCTCGCTCGTCGACCCCGACCGGACGGCGCAACTGCTGGAAGCGATGGGGTTCGAGGAACGCGGGGAGTCACCGACGCCTCGCGCTGACGGCGACGCCGTCAGCGCCGCGGGTGTCCGGCGGCGCTACGAGGCCGACGGTGCCCTCGGCTACGTCGTCGACCTGCTCGAAGACCCGGACGCGCCGCGGGGACGTCCGGGCGCGGGTACCGTCCACCACGTCGCCTTCCAGGTGACCCGGGAGACCCAACCCGAGTGGCGGGAAGTGCTGATGGATCACGGCCTGCGCCCGACGGAGATCATCGACCGGAAGTGGTTCGAGTCGGTGTACGCCCGGACGACCGGCGGCGTCCTCTTCGAGTACGCCACGACGGAACCGGGCTATACGGTCGACGAGAACCGCGATCACCTCGGCGAACGGTTGGTGTTGCCCGAGTGGCTGGAAGACCGACGCGAGGATATCGAGGCGGGGCTGCCATCGCTCGATCTGGACGACGCAGTGCCCGGCGAGTGAGGCGTCGCCGGCCTGGCGCGTGTGGCCCGCTCACACGCCGTTTCGGCTTTGAAAGCGCTTTTATGGGGGCCACTGCTATTCAGGCGTACAGCCTATCCGGGGTTGATGATGCGCCTCGCCATCAGGGACTCAGCGTGCTTATCGGACGTCGTGGTCGGTGCTCGCCGCCACAAGCGAACGCCGGTCGGCGGTTGCGATACGCGCTACACTCTGGTGAGGTGCGCGAGCCCACGGGTGGGAGGTACAAACCATGTCAGTTTACGTCAATTTCGATGTCCCGGCGGATCTCGCCGAGAGCGCCATCGAGGCGCTCGAAGTAGCGCGAGATACCGGTAGCGTCAAGAAAGGAACGAACGAGACGACGAAGGCGGTCGAGCGCGGCAACGCCGAACTCGTCGTCATCGCGGAGGACGTCCAGCCCGAAGAGATCGTGATGCACCTGCCCGAACTCGCCGACGAGAAAGGCATTCCGTACGTTTTCGTCGAGACGCAGGACGATGTCGGGCACGCGGCCGGCCTCGAAGTCGGGAGCGCGGCGGCGGCCATTCTCGATGCGGGCGACGCGGAGGAACAGGTCGAAGATATTGCCACGAAGGTCGAGGATCTCCGGTAAGCGATCATGAGCGCCGAAGAGAGTGCCAGCGACTCGATGCCCGCAGAGGTTATCGAGATCGTCGGCAAGACCGGCATGCACGGTGAAGCCATGCAGGTCAAATGTCGTATCCAAGAGGGATCGAACAAGGGGCGAATTATCACGCGCAACGTCCTGGGGCCCGTCCGCGAAGGCGACGTGCTCCAGCTGCGCGAGACACAGCGCGACGCTGACTCCATCGGAGGACAGTAATGGTCGACACACGCACCTGCGATTACACGGGTGAGGAGATCGAACCCGGCACGGGAACGATGTACGTCAAGACCGACGGCACGATCCTGCATTTCGTCGACTCCAAGGCCGAGAAGAACTACTTCCTCGGCCGCGAGGCACGCGATCTGGAGTGGACCGCGGAAGGGCAGGCGGCCGGCGGTGAAGCCGAGACGGGGCAGACGGACGAATGAGCGACGCCGAACGCACGTTCGTGATGGTCAAGCCCGACGGCGTCCAGCGCGGCCTCATCGGCGAGATCATCTCCCGGTTCGAGGAGCGCGGACTCAAGCTCGTCGGCGCGAAGTTCATGCGGATTTCCGACGACCTGGCCCACGAACACTACGGCGAACACGAGGGCAAGGACTTCTTCCAGGGCCTCGTCGACTTCATCACCTCCGGGCCGGTGATGGCGATGGTCTGGGAGGGACAAGACGCGACCCGGCAGGTTCGGCGGATGATGGGTGAAACCGATCCCGCCGAATCCGATCCGGGTACCATCCGCGGCGACCTCGGTCTCGACCTCGGTCGGAACGTCATCCACGGTTCCGACCACGAAGACGAGGGCGCGAACGAACGGGAGATCGCCCTCTTTTTCGACGAGGACGAACTCCACGACTACGAGCGGATCGACGAGACCTGGCTGTACGAGTAGCTAGTCGAACGCCGCACCGAGATATCCGGTCACGAGCGTTTCTTCGGCGCGCCGGAGCCGATACGAGAGGGTCGACCGCGGCACGTCGAGTTTCGCCGCCAGGTCGTCGAGCGTGATCTCCCGAGGAGTTTGGTAGTATCCGTGGTCGACGGCGGCCCGCAAGGCCGTGCGCTGATCCGGGGAGAGCGTGACCGTCCCGAGCGAGTCGTGTTGCCAGCCCTCGGCGTCGCGCAGGTGGCCCATGCGAAAGGTGAGTCCCGAACGGAGGTTCGCGCCGAGTGCGTCGTAGAGCAGGCCCACCTTCTCGTCCGACCGCATCAGAATGCGCCAGTCGTGGCACGCCCCTTGTCGGTGGGCACAGAAGAGCGAGCCTGGAGAGAGATACCTGCCCGCGAGCGTCTGGATGCACTCGCCGCCGGTGATTTCACCCATGTAGGTGTAGATCACCCGGTTGTCGTCCTCGCGTTCTAGGATGTCGTGGTGCTGGGTGCCGGTACAGTCCGTCTCGGTCACCGACACCGTGTCCGTCGTCCCGTCGGTCCGGAGTCGTTCGACCGCGTCGAGCGCCGCCGTCGGGCCGATGAATCGCTCGACGCGCCAGAACTGGTCTTCGGTCACACAGCCGTGTAACGACTGCGCGACGAGCGCCGGATGATCGAGGAACACGTCCACCAGTGGATCGGCGCCCGTCTCGTAGTCGATGCTGAACGTGAACTCGCGCATTACGTCCCTCCAGAGAGCCAGGACGCGTCGCTCCGGCCGGCCGTATCTCCGCGGGGTACCATGATCACACCCTCGGGGTACGCTGGCGAGCGCAAAAACGTTCCCCTCGGTGGAACCGATCCGAGAGTTGGTGCTCGACAACTCAACTATTATTTATGATCAACCACGAATGCCACTGTCTGCCATGAGCACGGACGAACCGAGTCAGACGGGCGAATCGCACGGACACGAACACCACGAAGTAGAGGGCCCGGGATATCCGACGCCCGCGGCGATGCGCACGGAGTCCAAGCGCGAGAAGACCGCCTTCGTCATCGCGCTCCGGGTAGGGATGGATGTCGACGCCCCGGACTTCATCGGCGTCATCGACGTCGACCCCAACTCGGAGACCTACGGGGAGTTGGTCGATACCATCGAGATGCCGAACAAGGGCGACGAACTCCACCACTTCGGGTGGAACAGCTGTTCGTCGTCGTGTCACACGGAGGGACTCGTCCGCGACCATCTCATCGTCCCTGGGCAGCGCTCCTCGCGTATCCACATCCTCGACGCCGAGGATCCGCGGAACGTGGAGATCGAGAAGGTGATCGAACCCGAAGAGGTGTTCGAGTACGACCTCTCGGCGCCCCACACCGTCCACTGCGTGCCGGGTGGGAAGGTCGTGATCAGTATGCTCGGGGACGCCGACGGCGGTCTGCCCGGCGGGTTCCTCCAGCTCGACGAGGAGGACTTCTCCATCGACGGCCACTGGGAGGCCGACCGCGGCGAGATGGAGATGAACTACGACTACTGGTACCAGCCGCGTCACGACGTGATGGTCTCCAGCGAGTGGGCGGCACCGGAGACCTACTATCCGGGGTTCGACCTCGACGATGTCGAGGAGGGGAAATACGGCGACAGCATCCACATCTGGAGCTGGGAGGATCGTGAACACCTCCAGACGCTGGAGTTCGGCGAGGAGGGCCTCATCCCGCTGGAGGTGCGCATGAGCCACAACCCCGAGGAGACCCAGGGATACGTCGGCGCCGCGCTCTCCTCGAACATCCTCCGGTTCTACGAGGAGAGCGACGGCGTCTGGGACTGGGAGAAGGTCATCGACATCGAGGATCGCGAACACCCCGACTGGGACATGCCGGTTCCGGGCCTCGTGACCGATATCCTGCTGTCGCTGGACGACCAGTATCTCTTCTTCTCGAACTGGCTCCACGGCGACGTCCGGATGTACGACGTGAGCGACGCCTCGAATCCCCGTCTCGTCGACCAGATCTGGGCCGGCGGGAACTTCGCCGACCGACAGCAGATCCAAGGGAAGGAGATCCGCGGCGCGCCCCAGATGCTCCAGCTGTCGCGTGACGGCCGTCGCCTCTACTGGACGACCTCCCTGTTCTCCTCGTGGGACAACCAGTTCTACCCCGAAATCGGCGAACAGGGATCCCTGATGATGAAAGCCGACGTGTACCCCGAGGAGGGACGGATGGAACTCGACGAGGAGTTCGTCGTCGACTTCGGCGACGCCCCCGGTGGCCCCGCCCGTGCCCACGAGATCAGGTGGCCCGGCGGCGACTGTACCAGCGACGTCTGGCAGTAGATGCACGAGGTCACCCTGGAGTGGCGCGACGGCCGCGAGGCGACCGTCGAGGCCGCCGCTGGCGAGACGGTCATCGACGCGACCGAACGGGCGGGGCTCGGCGTCCCTTTCGGCTGTCTGTACGGTGCCTGTGGCACCTGTACCGGGCGCCTGCTGGAGGGTGATCTCGTCCACGTCGAACGACCACGCGGGTTGAAGCCCCGTCACCGCCAGGCCGGGTACGTCCTCCTCTGTGTGGCCGAACCACGCTCCGATTGCCGCGTCGAAGTCGGCGCCGAAATCCAGGCCGACCTCGTACCGAACCCGTGGAAATGAGGGCACTCCACCGAGCGACCGTCGCAGTCGTCGGCAGTGCGCTCCTGGCGACGCCGGCGGCCGCCCACGGCGTGCGCACCGCCGCGACGGGACTCCCGCTTCCGGTCGTGATAGCCGGAGTCGTCGGCACGAGTCTGCTCGGGGGCGGGTTCGTCCTCGCGGCGTACGACTGTCTCCAGCGGCCGGCCGGCCATCGGGCGGTCGTCCCCGTCCTGGTGTTCGCGCTCAGTAGCGCCGCCCTCGGCCTCGCGGTCACGCGAGCGGCGGCGACGACGCTCGTCGGCACCGTCGTCGGCGTCGGCATCGTCTACCTGGGCCGCGACGCGACGGTCACGGCCTGTGGTGCCTGTGCGGACGCGACCCTCGGCGCCGTGACGCTCCACCGTGGCCTGGAGGGTGCCGTTCTCGCAACCGTCTACGCCGCCGACGCCGCCCTCGGTCTCGCGGGGGCACTCCTCGTCGCTGGCCACGCTGTCGCCGAGACGGCCGCCGTGGGATCGCTGTACGCGGCCACCGGTCGTCGGTACGCCCTCGGCGCCGTCCTGATCGTCCAGGCGGGGTTCGTCCTCGGCGTTGTCGCCGGCTGGCGCGTCGTCGATGCCGTTCCCGCCACCGTCCAGGCGGGGCTCCTGGCGCTCGTGGGCGGCGTCCTCCTCGCCGTCGGTGCCCGCGAGGCCCGCCGACGTTACGCGGTGCCGTCGCCGACGCCCGCCTGACGTGTGCGACTGGCGATCACGTGTCACCCAATATTCATTTCCTCGGCGGCGTTATTTCGGTCGATGTCACTCAGTGCCCGGAACCGACTCAGTGGTACCGTCCGAAGCGTCGAAACCGACGGCCTGATGGCCGAAGTCGAGATCGAACTCGACGGCGATCAGGTCGTGACCGCCGTCATCACGGCGGGCTCCGTCGACCGCCTCGGCGTCGAAGAAGGGGCGGAGTTCAACGCCGTCATCAAGGCGACCGAAGTGATGGTCGAAGCCGAGGGCTAGTCGGCGCTGACTTCCGGCCCGTCGAGGTCGATTTCGCCCGCGTCGAGTTCGGCCTCGATCTCCCGGGTCGCAGTCACCATGTTCTCGATCTTCTGGCGGGCAACGTCCCGCGGCAGGAGCTTCACGCCACAGTCCGGACTGACGGTCAGGTTCTCCGGCGGGACGACCTTGAAGCCCTCTTTGATGTTCTCCTTGATCTCCTCGACGGACTCTACGTCCGTCGTGTGCACGTCGACGACGCCGAGGGCGAGGTCGGTCGTGAACTCGGGATCGGTGAACACGTCGATCTGTTCGTAGTCGCCGTTACAGAGTTCCACGTCGAACTCGTCGATGGGGTACTCGAGGAGTTCGGGGTAGATACGCGAGTAGTCACCGTAGCAGACGTGGAGGCCGATGCGAACCTCGTCGGGGATGTTCGCGACGATGCGGTCGAGGCACTCGCCGACGATGGCGTAGTCGTCGGGCGTCGTCGCCAGCGCGGGTTCGTCGATCTGGATGTACCGCGCGCCGGCGTCGACCAGCGCCTCGATCTCCTCGTTGACGAGGTCGGCGAGGGCGTAGGACAGTTCGGCGTCGTCGTCGTAGGCCTCGTTGAACGACCAACTCGCCAGCGTGTAGGGGCCGGTGATCGGTACCTTGACCGGCTTGGAGGCGGCCGACTGCGTGAACTCGAACTCATCGACCAGCCACGACTCCGTGTACTCCACGTTATCGACGACGGACGGCTTGTCGAAGTAGTTGTGGCCCCACACCTTGACCGGCCCGTTGAACTCGTACCCCTCGATGCGGTCGGCGAAGAACTCGACCATCTCGTTGCGGCGCATCTCGCCGTCGGAGACGGTGTCCAGCCCCGTGCGCTCGTGTTCGTCGACGATGACCCGACAGGCGTCGTCGTGGGCCTCCTCGAGGTGTTCCTCGGTGAACTTCGACTCGGGGTCGTCGGCCAGGTCGGACACCCGGTTGAGCCACTTGGGCTTCGGGTAAGAGCCGACGATAGACGTGAGCAGGAACTGCTCGTTCGGGTGGTCGTCCGGGCGGAACTGCTCGCGGTTGTTGTCGCTCATGCGTCCACCTCCGCGAGCGCGGCAGCGTCACCGAGCGCCGCGAGTTTGTCTTCGAACTTGTTCACCGGCAGGTAGAACAGCTCCGTGTTCGAGGTGAGGTAGGCCCGTTCGAACTCCGTGTGGGTCTGCTCGTCGACCCACTCGACGCGGTCGCGAATCGTCTCGGGCGACTCCACCAGCGTGTTCTGCCCGTCGACCAGTCCCATCGCCACCTGGTCTTTCGTGCCGTACTCGTTGATGTTGTACACCGATGCGTCGGCATCGGTGACGAAGTCGAAGCCGATGGCGTCCACGTCCGCGTCCATCAGGTGGGCGTACGTCTTCTCGGGAATCGCCCCCCAGTAGGTGTGGACGACCACGTCGGCGTCGGTCGCGTCTGCCACGCGGTCGATGGCCTCGCTCGCGTGTTCGTCGGCGCCGTCGCCGGGCGGTGCCTCGACCAGCGACGGCTCCAGCAGGAACAGCGTCTCGTGGCCCGGGAACGCTTCGATTTCGCCCGCGAGGAAGTCCGTGACAGCGTCCAGAAAGTCGGCGTCGTCACCGTAGAACTCGTCGGTCGCGAGGTCGGCGAGGGAGAACGGTCCCGGCAGCACCGCCTGCAGGTCGGCGTCGGCGTCGACGGCTTCCAGTTCGGCGGCCACGTCGCCCGACGGCGTGAGTTCGCCCTGTACCTGCGGGTCGCGATAGAAGTTGTTGTTGTCGTAGTAGCGGACGATCCCGCCCGTCTCGACGTTCTCGTGGATCGTCAGCGGGTGGGCGAGCATGTCGTCCCACCGGAGCTGCCCCTCGACGACACGATCCAGTCCGGCGTCGACCTGTGCGTCGACGACCTCGCTCCGTGCGCGCTCGTACGCGTCGACGATGTCTGCGCCCTCGTCACCGCTGATGAGGTCGCCCTTCTGGTGGCCCTTCAGCTCCGATAACTCCTCTTTCGCCCAGTCGGGCAGTGGATACAGTCCCGGTGTCGTGGCGACAAGTTCGGTCATCACGCCCGAGTTGGTGATGCCGTCGCTTAATATTTGCTAAACCAAAATATGCGCCAGAGTCATTCGAGACGGAGGATCGACAGCGTCTCGAACGGGTAGGACTCCTGACGAACCGTCGATACGTCGAAGCCCCGCCGCTCCGCGTGGTCGACGACCGTCTCGAAGCCCGTGAGGCTACTCACCAACAGGAGGACGATGCCGTCGGGACGGAGGACGCGGTCGACCGTATCGAGGAAGGGGACGATGACGGCCCGGCCGGACTCGCCGCCGGACAGCGCCCGTTCCATCCAGTCCTCCCACTCGTTGTCGGGATCGGTCGGGAGGTACGGCGGGTTGAACGCGACGGTGTCGAAACTCCCCGCGCGGAAGGGTTCGACCAGGTCGGCACGGACGGCGGGGACGCCCCGGTCGCGCGCCTGTCGGCAGGCGTGGGGGTTGTAGTCGCTGGCGATCACCTCGGCGTCCGTCTCCGCCGCGATCCGCTCGGCGACCCAGCCCGATCCCGTCCCCACTTCCAGCGTCCGCCCGCGCGCGTGTTCGACCGCTGCATCCGCGAGTAGTCGGGAGTCCTCCGCGGGTTGGTACACCGTCGTCTCCACGCCGCGGCGCTCCGCGAGGTCGGGGTCGGCGTCAGTCATCGTCCCCGCTATCGGGCGTCGGCGCCGGGTGCTCGCCGCCCGCGATGGCGAAGCCACCCTCCTCGGTGCGACCCATGAGTTCGCGCTGCGGGAACGGGATCTTGATCCCCTCCTCCTCGTAGGCGTCGGTGATCGCCTCGATGACCGCGGTGCGCGCCCGCCACATCCGGCGGGCGCTGGGGTTGTCGATCCACACCCGGACGCCGAGGACGACCGCCGAGTCGCCGAAGCGCTTGCCCACCACCTGCGGCGTCGGCACCTTGAGCACCTCGTCGAGCCCTTTGACCGCCTCGCGGGCGACATCCGCCGCGCGCTCGGGGTCGTGATCGTAGTCGACGCCGACCTCCACCTCGATCCGGAGCCGTCCCTTGCGCGTGCGGTTGATGATCGGCTGACCGTTCACCTCGTCGTTCGGGAGCATGACGTACTCGCCATCGAACGTCTGGATGCGCGTGGTGACGATGGTGATCCCGGTGACGATCCCTTCGCGGTCGCCGATTTCGACCCAGTCCCCGATTTCGAATGGCCGGGAGAACATCAGGACGAACCCCGCGAGCACCGCAGCGAGAGTCTGCCGGGCCGCCATCCCGACGACGATGCCGAGGAAGCCGGCCCCGACGAGGAGGCTCCCGAGGTCACGGGTGAACAGCCCCACGACCACCAGCACGGCCAAGGTGTAGAGCGTCACCTGTGTGAGTCGATAGACGATCTCTCGTTCGTGTTCGCCGATCCCCGACCGCTTGCCCGTGAACTCGCCGATGATCCGCCCGACGAAGCCCGTCAGAGCGTACGTCGCCGCCAGGATCACCACCGCGAGCAACACCCGTCCGGCCGTGTCCTGCAGGCCGAGATTCCGGTAGGAGCGGGCCAACGGCTGGATCAGATCCCACAGGAGGACGACTGCCACGATGCCACTTCCGGTCACCAGCGTGACGACCGCCGACATCGCGACCTTCGGAATCGACCGCCCCGCCGTGTCTCCGCGCCGGTCGCGCCACCGCCGTGCGCCGTACCGCACCCCGAGGACGACGGCGACGACGACGAGCGTCGCGACGACCCGGGTCAGCGTCGTACTGTCCGCGAGCGTCAGCGGATCAACCATCCGCCCCACCCCGGCCGTGTTCGGCGGCGAGGCGGGCGAGCGCGGCGAACTCGTCGGGTGACAGGTCGCCCGCGCGCCTGGACATCGTCGCCTCGTCGGCCGCCGCGACGACCGCGTCCGGATCGTCCAGCCCCGAGATGTGGGCGGTGTTTCGGATCGCGTTCCGGATGGTCTTCCGGCGCTGGGTGAACACCGCCTTCACGAACCGCAGGAAGAAGTCCTCGTCCTCGACTTCGTAGTCGGGGTCGCGAGGCGTCGTGCGAACGACCGCGCTCTCGACCGCCGGCGGTGGCGAGAACGCCGTCGGCGGCACCGGTTCGACCACCTCGACGTCGGCGTAGTGCTGGGCGCTCACCGAGAGGCGGCCGTACTCGCTCGACCCCGATTCCGCAGCCATGCGCTCGGCGAACTCCCGCTGAAACATGAGCACGGTCGGAATCCCGAGCGGCAGGAGGCGGAACGTAATCTCGCTGGAGACGCCGTACGGTAGGTTCGAGACGCTCGCCGTCGCGCCGTCCGGCAGGTCGACCTCGAGGGCGTCGCCCTCGATCAGGGTCAACCGCCCGGAGTCGACCGCGTCCGCGAACTCCTCGCGGAGGAAGTCTGCGAGATCGGGGTCGCGCTCGATCACCGTCACGCGGTCACACGTCGCCAGCAGGCGGTCGGTGAGCGCACCCGTCCCGCCCCCGACTTCGAGGACGTGGCTCCGGTCGGCGTCGTCCGCCAGGTACGTCGGCAACCGGTCGAGGACGCGTTCGTCGACGAGAAAGTGCTGGTCGCGGTCGGGGTTACCGCTGACTCCCGCCCGCCCGAGCAGTCGATCCGGATCGCGCGACGCTGTCATCGTCACCGATAGCGCGCCGACCCGGGTAAATTTCCCGTTTATTCCTCGCGACCCACGAACGTCCGGTATTTGAGATCCTCATCGCGGAGTTCCTCGATGATGCGGTCGACGAGAACTCCCTTCGGATCGTGCAGCCCGGCGATCCGATCCTCCAGATCCTCGAAGCTCTCGAAGGGGGCGCGCTTGCGCTCGTCGAGCACGTCGTTTCGGAGTTTCTTCCCGATGCCTGGGAGGAGGTTGAGCTGGTGCAGGCGAAGCGTGATCGGCTGAGCGTCGTTGTAGAAGTCGACGAAGCGCCGTTCGTGGCGTTCGACGACCTCCTCGACGACGTACTCCAGTTCGGAGTGGGCGGCGTTCGAGAGGTCGTCGTAGTCGACCTCGCGGAGGCGGTCGACCGACTCCCGCTCCGACTCGGGCTCGATCACGATCCGGTCGCCGATACTCACGTCCGCGTCTTCGGCGAGTGTGAGTTCGAGCAGTCGGAAGTCCGACTCCCCGAGGGCGTACGCCAGCGGCGACTTCTTGTACTGGGGACGGTCGTCGCCCGGCCGTCCGTGTGGCAGGTAGTCGAGGATCACCGCGTGGGTTCGCTCCGCACCCTCCGCGGTGTCGACGGTATCGCCATCGGCCCGGGGGGAGTCCGACCCCTCGTTGTCACCGGCCTCTCCGCTCTCGGAGGTCGTCATACTCGACGTGTACGGTGACCGACTATTTAAACCGTCGGCCGTGGCCGCGCCCGCTTCCGGGTCATTAATACCCCCGCCCGTCGGGACGTGTAGTATGGAACACGTCGACGTAGCCGTCGTCGGCGGCGGGCCCGCCGGGTCGGCGGCGGCACACGCGGCAGCCGAGGCCGGCGCGTCCGCACTCGTCTTCGAGAAAGGCGTCCCGCGCGCTGATCGGACGGAACTCGGGCCGGACTCGACTGACGCCGCCGGGATCCTCGACTACTGGGTCGATATCATGGGAATTCATCCCGACGAGTTCCCCGACGGCATCCTGCTGTCGGAGCTCGACCGGGCGAAGTTCGTCGGCCCGCATGAGTCGTGCGTGCTGCGAAGCACCGGCATCGACTCCTCTTACGACGCCTTCGGCTACACCTTCCACCGCGCGCGCTTCGACGACTGGCTCCGTGACCGCGCCGAGTCCGCGGGCGCCGACTACCGGGTCGGCGTGACCGTCCGAGACGTGGAGACGACCCTCGACGGCGACCCGCGACACACCCTCCAACTGGCCGACGGCACCCCGGTCGGTGCCGACTACCTCGTACTCGCCGACGGCCCCCAGCGCACCGTCACCAATCGCGTGCTGGATCGTTTCCTCCCGTTTCCCGTGACCGACTCCCTCGGGACGACGACGGCCAACCACATCGCGTATCAGGAACACCGACACCTCCCGCCGGCAGTCGCTGAGGAACTCCGCGGCGCCATCACGTTCTGGTGGGGGTACATCCCCGGCCACACCGCCTATCCCTGGATCTTCCCGAACGACGACGACGTGGCCCGGATCGGTCTCACGATGCCGATCAACCTCGACCTGGACTCGGTCACCAACCCGGAGTCCTATGCCCTGCTCCGTCCCGAGGACGACACCGTCCCGAGCGGAAGCGAGTATCTCCGGCGCCTCCTCAAATACGAGTACGGCGACGCGTACGACGTTCCCGACGACTTCCCCCTGGTTGAGGATCGGGGCAAGTCGGCGGGCACCGAGACGTACCCCATCTCCTCGACGCGCCCCGTCGACTCGCCGGTGAAAGCCGGCATCGCCGTCGCCGGCGGCGCGATGGGCACTACGTCGGCGTTCCACGAGGGGGGCGACCACGTCGCCGTCCGTACCGGCGCCATCGCGGGTGGCCTCGCCGGATCGGGCGACCTCTCCGGATACAACACGGCCTGGAAGGACGCTATCGAGGACGAAATCCTGCGGAACGTCACCATGGCCGACATGGCGCGCGACTACGACCCGGAGGACTGGGATCGAGTGTTCCGAACTGCACGGAAGATGCTGGCCGATGAGGCGGGCTACCGGATGTTCGAACGGAAGTTCGCCGCCGGGTGGGACGCGATCAAACTGCTCGTCAGCTACAAGTGGCGCAAACGCCGCCTCCGGAACGATGGCTACGTGAACATCCGCGAGGACGACTACGTTTACTGAGCGGCCGGCGTCCTCCGCAAGGCGTTAACGACTGGGGAGCGTACCCCCGACTGCGTGCCTCTAGTCCCCGCCCGAGCATACCCACCAGGGCGCGATGACCGCGCGGCGAACCCGGGCACGTAACAGTGGTCACGTTCCGCGTGACCGACTGTGGCGCCGTCCCACACATCCGACGGCCGCCCGGCACGAGGGTTAGCCGGCCGACACGGCACGCCGCCAGGGATGAGGCCGGACGTTAGTGTTCCGGGTGTACACTTTAATCGTCAACGACAGTCACACGAAATGCGGTGT
>JBDGTP010000010.1:0-35864 GCA_042216725.1 Haloplanus sp. | reverse complement strand
CCGTTCTTGCTACCGCCTACGTCACGCACCTACTTCAACGTGCAAAGCTGAGTTAATGGTGTATATTGGCATGGAATATCCAGTCTGCCGCCGGTGATGGATTGTGTCAACGTTGTCGGATTCACTCCTCGTAGAAAGATAGATAACAAGGTTTATGCCCATAATCCAAGTCCGTTCGCCCAATGAGCGACGATCAGAGTCAGGGCTCATCGGTCGCTGACCTCTTTTTCGACTGGTATCACGTCCCCGTGCTCGTCCTCGTCGTTGCGGTGATGCTCGCCATTCGTCTCCAGCAGTACGAGGTCTTCATTCGGGACGGAGCGGTGTACTTCTCCGGCAACGACGCCTGGTATCACCTCCGCCAGGTCGAATACACGGTGCGTCACTGGCCGTTCACGATGCCGTACGATCCGTGGACGAACTTCCCGTACGGCACGAACGCCGGGCAGTTCGGCACGCTGTACGACCAGATCGTCGCTACGGCGGCGCTGGTCGTCGGCCTCGGGAGTCCGTCGTCCACGACGGTGTCCAAGACGCTCCTGGTCGCCCCGGCCGTGTTCGGCGCCCTGGTCGCCGTGCCCGTCTACGCCGTCGGCAAGCGCCTCGCCGGGCGGGTCGCGGCCCTCTTCGGTGCCGTCGTCCTCCTCCTCCTTCCCGGGCAGTTCCTCCAGCGGGGGCTCGTCGGGTTCGCCGACCACAACATCGCCGAACCCCTCTTCCAGGTGTTCGCGGTACTCACCCTGATGATCGCCCTCGCGGTCGCGACACGCGAAAAACCGGTGTGGGAGCTCGTTCTCGACCGGGATCTGGACGCGCTCCGCGACCCGCTCGTGTGGAGCGCGCTCGGGGGCGTCGCGGTCGCGCTCTACATGTGGGTGTGGCCCCCCGGCGTCCTGCTCGTTGGTGTGTTCGGCGTCTATCTGGTCTACCAGCTCACCAGCGACTACGTCACCGGCGGCTCGCCCGAACCCGTCGCGTTCGTCGGCGTCGTCTCGATGGTCGTGGCCGCCCTCCTGATGCTGGTGCAGTTCGACACGATGGCTTTCAGCCCGACCGACTTCTCGCTTCTCCAGCCAGTCGTCGCCCTCGGCGTCGGCGCCGGCGCCGCGTTCATGGCTGGCCTCGCCCGCGTGTTCGACGGTCAGGACGTTGATCGCACGTACTATCCGGCGGTCGTGGTCGGGCTGATCGCCGTCGCCCTCGGCATCGTCGCCGTCGTCCTCCCGAACCTGTTCGGCACGATCCAATCCAACGTCCTGCGCTTCATCGGCTTCAGCGCCACTGCCGGCCTCCGAACCATCTCCGAGGCACAGCCCTACCTCTCGCCGAACATCCTCCAGCAGAACGCGATGACGGCGACGGGGCGCATCCTCGCGGATTACGGCTTCACGCTCTTTACCGGCGTGGTCGCCGTCATCTGGCTGGTCGCGAAACCGCTGGTGCGTGACGGCGAGACGGAACGCGTCGGCTACGCCGTCGGCTCGCTCGCCCTCCTCGGCCTGCTGTTCGTTCTCCCTGGTCTCTTCCGGGCCATCGGCGGCGCATTCGGCGTCGTCTCCGAACTCGTCGGGGTTGCGCTGGTGGCGCTGATCCTGTTCGGGGCAGTGCTGCAGACGAACTACGACGCCGAGAAACTCCTCTTTGTCATCTGGGCGGCGTTCATGACCTCGGCGGCGTTTACGCAGATTCGCTTCCACTACTACCTCGCGCCGATCGTGGCCATCGCGAACGCCTACCTGATCGGGCAGATCCTCTCGTATCTCGACTTGCGCGTCTCCTCGGTCGACGCGCTCCGGGAGTTACAGGGCTACCAGGTACTCGCGGTGATTGCGGCCGCGATGCTCATCATCACTCCGGTGTTGCTCGTCCCGATGAGCGTGCGCAACACGGGGAACCCCTCGTTCGACAAGAGCAACACCGCGTGGCAGGCGGGGCAGCACACCGGCCCCGGCGCCATCACGGAGTGGGAGGGCTCGCTCGAATGGATGCAGTCCAATACGCCCGCGCCCGGAACGCTCGGGGGGGCGAACAACGAGATGTCGTACTACGGCACCTTCGAGAAGACGAACGACTACGACTATCCGGCCGGTGCCTACGGCGTCCAGTCGTGGTGGGACTACGGCCACTGGATCACCGTCCGCGGCAAGCGCATTCCGAACGCGAACCCGTTCCAGCAGGGCGCGACGGACGCGGCGAACTTCCTCCTGGCGCCCAACGAGTCCGCGGCCCAGAACGTCCTCGGCCAACGGGACACCGAGGCCGCCGGCACCCGGTACGTGATGATCGACTGGCAGATGATGCATCCCCAGTCGAAGTTCGGCGCGCCGATCGTCTTCTACGACCGATCCAACGTCTCGCGCTCGGACTTCTACAACCCCGTCTACGCCAGCAACCTGCGCGGGAGCTTCTACCTGCGCAACCAGCGGTACTACGAGAGCCTGATGGTTCGCCTGTACGCCTACCACGGGAGTGCTATGCAGCCTCAGCCGGTCGTCATCGACTGGGAACGCCGCCGCGCCCAGACCCAGGACGGCCGCACGATCACGATCCGCGCCGGCCCGCAGGGTGAGGGGCGACGGATCATCCAGCAGTTCGACAACATGACGGCGGCGAAGCAGTACGTCGAGAACGATAGCACGTCACAGATCGGCGGCATCGGCCACTATCCCAGCGAACGGGTGCCGGCGCTCGAACACTACCGCCTGGTGAAGGTCAGCGAGTCCTCGGCGAACAGTTCGTCGCAGTACAGCGCGTACGCGCGGCGTACCTTCGCCGTGACTGGCGTCCCGCCGTCGTCACAGACGATCTACGAGCCGTCGTACGTGAAGACCTTCGAGAAGGTGCCCGGGGCGACGATCACGACCGACAGCCTGCCGCCGAACACGTCCGTGCGGGCGACGGTGCCGATGCGCGTCCCGACGACCAACGAGACGTTCACTTACACGCAGGAGGCGACGACGAACGCCGACGGTGAACTGTCGATGACCGTGCCGTACGCCACGACCGGGTACGACGAGTACGGCCCCTCGAACGGTTACACGAACGTGAGCGTCCGGGCGACCGGCCCGTACGTCGTCCAGACGCCGTTGCTCAACGACAACGGCACGCTCGTCCAGTACAAGTCCGAAGTGCAGATCCACGAAGGGCGTGTCAACGGCGACATGCCCAGCGAGAAACAGGTGACGCTGAACGGGACGAACCCACTTCAGAACATCTCGCTCTCCGGCGGGAACCAGCCCGAGTCACTCGACCCCGTCTCTCCGGTCGACGGAGGGGGATCGACCGGCGGTTCCGACGCCCCCGCCGGCGACACCGGCGGCGCGACGACCGACACACGCGCGGCCCTCGACGCGCCGATGGTCGCCGTGAGCCGGAACTGACCACATGCGCCGGCTCCGACCCCTGCTGATCGTCTATCTCAAGGGCGTCTGCATGGGGGCGGCCGACGCCGTGCCCGGCGTCTCGGGTGGTACTATCGCGCTCATCACGGGCATCTACGAGCGACTGATCGACGCCATCACTGCGGTCACGCCCACCCGAGTCTGGCGGGTGCTCGCCGCCCCGTTCCCGGGTCGGCGGCGCGACGCTCGCGACGCCTTCCACGCGGTCGACGGCCCGTTTCTCGCCGCACTGGGCGGCGGCATTCTGACCGCCGTCCTGGTAGCGACGCGGGTGCTCCACGTCGCTCTCGACGCGGAACCCGTCGCGACCTTCGGGTTCTTTTTCGGCCTCATCGCCGCCTCGGCGGTCGTTCTCGCGGGGCAGGCGACCCTCGATACGCCCGGGCGTGTCGGCGCCGCCCTCGCCGGCTTTCTTCTCGCCTTCCTCGCGGCCGGCCGTGCCGCCGCCGCGCTCCCGTCGTCGCCGCTCGTCACCGTCGGCGTCGGCGCTATCGCCATCAGCGCAATGGTGCTACCCGGCATCTCGGGATCGCTCATCCTCGTCATCCTCGGGCAGTACGAGTTCCTCGTCGAGCGGTTGACCGCTTTCGTCGACGGCCTCCTCGGCCTGGCCCTGGGTGGGTCGGTCGATGCCGTCGCCGACCCCGCGACGACCGTGGTGGCGTTTCTGGTCGGCGCCGTCGTCGGCCTCTTCACCGTCGCCCACGCCGTCCGCTGGGCGCTGGAACGGTATCACCGCGCGACGCTCACCTTCCTCGTGAGCCTCGTCGTCGGCGGCCTGCGTGCGCCGGTGGTGAAAGCGGGCGAGAACCTGCCCGTCGGCTGGACGGCCGACGCCGCCCTCGTGTTCGCTCTCGCGGCACTGGTCGGGGCCGTCGCCGTCGGCGTGCTGGAGTACTACACCGACAGCCTCGCCGCGCCCGCCTGATTCTCCCGCGAGACGGCCCGGTTTCGAGTCGCCGCCCCGCACTCCGGACAGGCGGTCAGGTGCGCCGCGCTCGTCTCCCGGTGCGCACAGGAGCGGCATTCGTAGTACCCCCGGTTCGGACTGTCCGGATCGATGCGACTGTGGCTCACGACCAGTGTATACGCACATTACACACGGAGATGACCCTTTTGCCGCGGAGAAATACGCCCGGTCGCTCGACGTGTGTCAGTCGACGAGGTGGGCAACCGTGACGAACGTCTCGGGGCGGGTCGCCGCGCGGTCGACCGCGAATCCGGCCGCCGTCTGGAGGTCGACTGCGTCGCCGAGGCCGTACGTCTCGTCGCGCGGTGGGCCGGCCTCGCCGGCACCCCCGCGCCGCCAGTCGACGGTGACGAGTCGCCCGCCCGACCGGAGGATGCGGGCGACCTCTCGGAGCGACGCCGCGTCTGCGAACTCGTGGAACGTCATCGTCGAGACGACGGCGTCGAGTTCGCCGGCCGCGAACGGCAGGTCGGCGGCGTCGGCGGCGACGAGTTCGACCGGTTCCGGGACGCCTTTCTCGCGGTAGCGGTCGTGCATCGCCGCCTGTACGTCGACGGCGTACACCGTGTCGACGTGGGGGGCGAGGTCATCGGTGTAGAACCCGGTGCCGCTCCCCAGATCCGCCAGCGTCATGCCCGAGTGGGGCGCGACGAGGGCGTGAAGCTCCTCGCGCGAACAGTACCGGTATCGCTCGGCGGCGTCTTCGAGGGCGTCGGCCCGGTCGCTGTCGAACGTATGAAAGCCCATACTCGGTTCTCGTCGGGGAGCGATAAAGAGGATAGGATTATATCCCTCTCGGTCAGTATCCCGGCTATGGGCGTGACCATCCGGAAACCGACCGACCGGGAATGCGAGCGGTGTGGCCGGCGGGAGGTCTGGAACGACGCGACGGGCACCTGGCGCGTCGCTCGCGACGACGACGGCGACCGGATCGCCGGCAGGGTGTACTGTATCCACGAGTGGGACATCAACGGCACGTTCGTCCCCATCGAGTACGACGCCGCCGACGCGTAGCGTTCGCCGACCGAGAAGATGTCGTCGAACACGTCGGTGACGGCCTACGTCACCGCGCCGCGGGAGGACGCGGCAGACCTGGCACGCCGTCTCGTCGACGAGCGACTGGCGGCCTGCGTGAATCTCGTCCCTTGTTCGTCCGTCTACCGCTGGGACGACGCCGTCCACGAGGACGAGGAGTCAATCCTGTTGGCGAAGACCACCGCGGAGCGATACGACGACCTGGCTGCTCGGATCGCCGAGTGGCACCCTCACGACGTACCCTGTGTCGAACGGGTCGACGTGACCGACGCGCACGACCCGTTCGCGGCGTGGTGTGCCGACGCCGTCGCCGAGGACTGATCACCTCGCGTACTGCGGGTGTGACGACCCGTTCGAATCCGCTGCCGCCCCCCGACGAGGTGGCTCCCCACGATCCGGCAGGTGCGCGTCCGTTCGCCTCGGCGCTCGAACGCGAGGATGAACGCCGAGGGCCGAGACGCGGGAAGACGAACGGCTGGCCGCTCGCCCAGGCGAGGACGCCGAGGACGGTGAAGAGGACACCGGCGTAGCGGCTCGTTCAGAGACGGCGGCGACTCGGCGCACGCTACCGATACGTCGCCAGTGCTTCGAGCGTGCCGTCCATGTGCGCGCCGTCGGTGACGTGGTCGGCGGCGGCGCGCGCCCGGTCATCGGCGTTCGCCACCGCGAACGACTCCCCGACGGCCGCGAACGTCGAGGCGTCGTTCTCGCTGTCGCCGACCGCGACGAAGTCGGCGGGATCGATGCCGAGCAGCGTCCCGACCGCACGGACGCCGTCGCCTTTCTCCACGTCCGGTGTCTTGAGGTGGTAGGCGTAGCCCGTATCCACCACGTCGAGGTCGAACTCGGCGGCGACGCTCCGGAGGAGTTCCTCGTCGGCATCGAGGCTGACCGCCACCTCCGTCTCCCGCCAGCGGTTGACCGTATCGGCCGCGCCCCACCCCAGGTCGCCCCCGCGGTCGACGAACGCCCGTGCCGCGGCCCGTGGGCGGTCGTCGTCGACGGTCACGGTCACCTCGTCGGCGGCGTAGACGACGCCGCCGTGTTCGGCGATCACCTGTTCGGGGAGGCCGAGAAAGTGACAGAGTGCGACTGGATACGGGAACGCCTTGCCCGTCGCCAGGACGACTGGCGCGTCCCACGACGGGAGCACCTCGAAGACGCGCGGATCGATCCCACCCGCCGGCGTCGTCAGCGTCCCGTCGATGTCGAGTACGAGCGGCGGAACCATGTCGGTTCCAGCGGGTCGACGGTGATAAACGACCCGTCACGGCACGGCGACGAGCGCACCGACGCCGTGAAGTGCCGGGGCTCCCCACCCCTCGGGCATGCGCACGACCGTCCTCGTGATCGGCGGCGGGGCGACCGGCGTCGGCGTCGCCCGCGACCTGGCGCTCCGTGGCGTCGACGTGACGCTCGTCGAACGGGAGTCGCTCGCGGCGGGCACCACCGGTCGCTCGCATGGCGTCCTCCACAGCGGCGCTCGGTACGCCGAGGCTGACCCCGACGACGCGGCCGCCTGCCTGGCCGAGAACCGCATCCTCCGCGATATCGCGCCCGCCTGCATCCGTGAGACGGGCGGCTACTTCCTGCAACTCGACGGCGACGACCCCGCGTACTTCGAGCGCAAGCGGGAGGCGTGTGCCGACCTCGGGATGGCGACGGAGACGCTCGACGGCGACGCGCTTCGCGACCGGGTGCCCGCCGCGAGTCCCGCGGTCGACCGCGCACTCGCCGTCCCCGACGGCGTCGTCTCGCCGTCGCGGCTGGTCGTCGCGAACGCCGTCGCCGCCCGCGAGGCCGGTGCGACGATCCACACGCACGCGCCGGTCGAGGACATCGCGGTCGAGGACGGCCACGTCGATACCGTCACGGTCGGTGGCCGCCTCGACGACGAGGTCGATGCCGATGTCGTGGTGAACGCGACCGGCCCGTGGGCCGAGCGATGTGCTGCCCTCGCGGGTGTCGGGGTGCCCATGGCGCCCACCCGGGGCGTGATGGTCGCCGTCGAGAACCCGGGCGTCGACGCGGTGTTGAACCGGTGTCGGTCGCCCGCTGACGGCGATATCGTCGTCCCGAGGCCCGAGGAAGCGATCCTCGGCACCACCAGCGTCGCCGTCGACGATCCTGACGACTTCGACCGGGCGCGCCGCGAAGTCGAGCGCACCGTCGCGGAGTGTGCGGCCATGTGTCCCGCGGTCGCCGAGCGGCCAGTCCTCCGGACGTTCTGGGGGGTTCGCCCGCTGTACGCGCCGGACGAGGCGGCCCACGACGCCCGCGCCATCTCCCGGGGCTTCGCCCTCCTGGATCACGCCGCCGACGGCGCCGACGGCGTCGTCACTATCGTGGGGGGCAAACTCACCACCTACCGGAAGATGGCCGAGGCGACAGCCGACCTGGTCTGTGAGCGACTGGGCGTCCCGGCGCCGTGTCGCACTGCCGACCGACCACTTCCCGGCGCCGACGACCCTGGTCGTCTGGACGACCGTCGCGACGAGTTCGGGGTCGACGCGCCGGCGAACTAGCGCCCCCGATCCCGCCGCACCGTCTCGCCCGGCTTCGTCGTCGCGCCGGTGCCGAGGACGACCCCCGCGTTCAGCGCCGTCTCGATCCCCGTCTTCACGTCGTCGCCGCAGACGACCCCGAACTTGCGACGCCCCGTCGATCGGGGCTCGCCTTTCACCCGGACGCCCACCGGATCGTCGTCGTGGCGGAGGTTGGCGACGGTCGTCCCCGCGCCGAAGTTCACGTCGCGCCCGAGGACGCTGTCGCCGACGTAGGAGAGGTGGCCAACCGTCGCGCCGGCCATCAGTACGCTGTTTTTCACCTCGACTGCGTGGCCCACCGTCGCCCCGTCACCGACGAGCGTCGCGCCGCGGACGTACGCGTTCGGACCGACGGTCGCTCCCGACTGCACGAGTGTCGGGCCCTCGATCACGACGCCCGCGTCGACCGTCGCGCCCGCCTCGACGACCACCGCTCCGCGCAGGTCGGCGTCCGGATGTACGTCGCCCGCCACCCGGCGCTCCAGATCGCCCAGTTTCCACTCGTTGGCTTCCAGTAACTCCCAGGGGCGGCCCACGTCGAGCCAGCGATCCACGGCGACGGCGCGCACGTCGCCGGCCTCGCAGGCGCGCGCCAACACGTCCGTGAGTTCGTACTCGCCGCGGTCGCTCTCGGTCACGTCCAGCCAGTCCCGTGCCGCCGCCGGGAAGACGTACGCGCCGGCGTTGACGAGGTTCGACGGCGGGTCGGCGGGTTTCTCGATCACGTCCCGCACCAGACCCGCGTCGTCCGTCTCCAGCACGCCGTAGTTCTCGGGGTCGTCGACGCGGGCCGCACCGACGGCCGGCCCGGCCTCGTAGAGCCGCGACAGCGACGCGTGATCGTAGAGCACGTCGCCGTTCAGGACGGCGAACGGGGCGTCGTCGAGGGCGTCGCGGGCCGCCAGCACCGCGTCGGCGGTGCCGCGCTGGCGCTCCTGGACGACGAACTCGGCCGGACGGTCACCGAGGGCGTCGCGGATGGCGTCGGCCTCGTAGCCCACGACGACGACGAGTCGGCTCGCACCCGCGGCGGTCGCCGCGTCGACGACGTGTTCGACCAGCGTGCGCCCGGCGACCGGAACGGTTGGTTTCGGGCGGCGGTCGGTGAGCGGGCGCATCCGCGTCCCCCGCCCCGCCGCGAGGACGACTGTCTGCATATCGCGTCCGACGGTGACCGGCGACAAAGGGGTTCCGCCGCTCCCCGTCACGAGTGTCGTAACTGTCGACTGGATTCTCGAGCCGGTTCGCGCGGGAGTCCACCGTGGCGGCCGCTACTCGCTACTCCACCGTGACGCTTTTCGCCAGGTTGCGCGGCTTGTCGATCGATCGTCCCAGCCGCGTGGCTCGGTGGTAGGCCACGAGCTGGAGCTGGACGTTCGCGAGCAGGGGCGCCAGACGGCGGTGGGTTTCCGGAATCTCCAGGACGTGATCCGCGTAGCGGCCGGCGTCGGCGGCGCCGTCCGTGACGACGACCACCGGCGCATCGCGTGCCTCGACTTCCTTCACGTTGCCGATGGTCTTGCGCGCCGCCTCGCCCGTTCCCGTCACGACGGCGAAGACGGGTGTCTCCGCGGTGACGAGCGCCAGCGGGCCGTGTTTTAGCTCCCCCGCTGCGAACCCTTCGGCGTGTTCGTAGGTGATCTCCTTGAACTTCAGCGCCCCCTCCAGCGCGACGGGGTAGTCGAGACCCCGCCCGAGGAAGAAGAAGGCGGTGGCGTCGGCGAACTCCTCGACCACCGCCGCGGCCGCTGACTCGTCGAGAGTGGCCTGTACGTCGTTCGGAACGTCCCGCAACGCGTCGACGAGGTCACGCCGCCGGTCGCCGCGGTCGGTGAGGTGGGCGGTGAGCAGGTTCAGGCCGACCAGCTGCGAGGAGAAGGTCTTGGTCGCGGCGACGCCGATTTCCGGCCCGGCGCGGATGTAGACGACGTGGTCACACTCGCGGGCGGCCGTGCTCCCGACGACGTTCGTGAGCGCGAGCGTCTCGGCGCCCCGCCGGCCCGCCTCGCGGAGCGCGCTCAACGTATCCGCCGTCTCCCCGCTCTGAGTGACGCCGACGACGAGGTCGTCAGCCGAGACCGGTGCCGGTGCGGTGGCGTACTCGTGGGCGTAGTACGCGTTCGCGGGCACTCCCGCCGCACGGAGCAACTGCGCCCCGTAGACCGCGGCGTGATAGGAGGTGCCACAGGCGACGAACTGCACCGACATCGGTGTGCCGAGGTCGTCGAGTTCCTCGACCGTGACCGTCCCGTCGAGTTCGTCCACCCGGCCGCTGAGACACTGCCGGAGCGACGTGGGCTGTTCGTGAATCTCCTTGAGCATGTAGTGGTCGTATCCGCTCTTGCCGGTCTGTTCGGCCTCCCACTCGACGGTTCGGATCTCCTTTTCCACCTCCCGCCCCGCCACGTCGGTGACCGTCCACCCGTCGGTGTCGAGACGGACGAACTCGTCGTCGTCGAGATACACCACGTCGCGGGTGTGCTCGAGGAAGGCGGGCACGTCGCTGGCGACGAACTGCTCGCCCTGTCCGACTCCGAGGACGAGCGGCGAATCGTGGCGCACGGCGAACAGGGCGTCGACGCCGGCGACGACCACCGCGAGCGCGTAACTCCCCTCCAGTCGGTCGACGGCCGCTTTGACCGCGGCCTCGGGGTCGCGCCCCCCGCGGAGTTCCCGGGCGATCAGGTGGGGGACGACTTCGGTGTCCGTCTCCGAGGTGAACCGCACGCTCGTCGCTTCGAGTTCGTCGCGGAGCGAGCGGTAGTTCTCGATGATGCCGTTGTGGACGACCCCGACCCGTCCCGCGTCGTCGGTGTGGGGGTGGGCGTTAGCGTCGGTCGGCGCGCCGTGGGTACTCCAGCGGGTGTGACCGACGCCGACCGGGCCGCCCAACGCCGGAATCCCGTCGAGCGCCGACTCCAGGGCGTCGAGCTGCCCCGCGCGCTTCTCGATGTGGAGTGTGTCGCCGCCGACGGCGACGCCTGCGGAGTCGTAGCCGCGGTACTCCAGGTTCGAGAGCCCCCCGAGCAGGACGCCCAGCGTCTCGTCGGCGTCGCCGACGTAGCCGACGATGCCACACATCAGCCGCCACCCCCGCCCCCGGTTCCCTCGCCGTCGGCGTCGGCGACACACACCGGCGTCGCTCCCCCACGCCCGCTCATCGCCGCACCTCCGTCCCTTCGGAGATGGGGCCACGCGCGTAGGCGCCGGGCTGGACGCGAACTCCGGGGCCGAGCAGTGACCCGGGGGCGACGGTCGCGCCGCCGCCCACCGCGGCGCGGTCGGCGGCGACACAGCCCAGTCGTCGCTCCTCGTGGATCGTCGTGCCGACGCGTACGTCGGCCTCGCCGCCCGGCACCGTCACGCCCGCGCCGAGGGTCGCGCCCTGGCCTGTGACGGCGTCCACCACCGTCGCGTTCGGGCCGATGCGGGTGTCGATGTCGAGTACCGCCCCCTCGACGACGGCCCCCGCACTGACGGTGGCGTTCCGTCCCAGGGCGGTGTCGGGGCCGACCACCGCGCCGGGGCCGACCACCGCGTCCGGGCCGACGACGACCGGCGCCCGGAGCGTGGCGTCGCGGTGGACGCTCGCCGTCTCGTCGACGTAGACCCCCGGGTCGCGCTCCGGTTCGTCGACCCGCCCCGACGCGAGGAGGTCGCGCGCGACCGTCAGCAGATCCCAGGGGTAGGTTGCGGTCGACCACAGGCCGTCGATCCGGACGCCACGGACGGTGTTTCCGCTTCGGATCTGATCGACGATGGTGTCCGTCAGGCGGAGTTCCCCTTCCCGTCGCTCCGTCGATTCGATGTCGGCCATGAGTGACGGGCCACAGGCGTAGATGCCGGCGTTCAGCAGGCGGTACGCGCCGCCTTCCGGACGTTCGACGAGTTCGACGACCCGGTCGCCCTCGAGGCGGACGGCGCCGTACTCGGGCGCCCGGTCGCTCTCGACGACCGCGAGCGTCGCGGCGTCGGTCGCCGTGTGCGCGTCGATCACCGCCTCGACCATTCCCGCCGTCACCACCTCGTCGCCGTTGACGACGAGGAAATCCGCGTCGATGGCGTCCCGCGCCTGCAACACCGCGTGACCCGTGCCGAGTTGCTTCTCCTGGACGTGGTAGGTGACGGTGCGCCCGCGGTAGGTCGGCCCGACGTGATTCTGGACGCGGTCACGCTGATAGCCGACGACGAGGTGGAGGTCGTCGACGCCGGCGTCGATCAGGGCATCGAGGACGTACTCCAGGATCGGACGGTTCGCGGCGGGCAGGAGGGGCTTCGGGCGATGTTTCGTCAGTGGCCGGAGCCGCGTCCCTTCTCCGGCCGCGAGCACGACCGCGGAGTCGAGTTGCATGGAACCGTATTCAGACTGACAGCTATTAAGGCTGATCCGCCACGGTCGTTCATCAGAATCCTCTTTGCCCCGCCCTCTCTTCGTCTACTGCATGAAGATCGGTATCGTCGGCAGCGGCTACGTTGGAACGACGATTGCGGCCTGTTTCGCCGACTTCGGCCACGACGTGTTGAACGTCGATGTCGACGAGTCGGTGGTCAGGCGGTTGAACGACGGCGACGCGTCGATCGACGAACCCGGCCTGGACACGCTGATCGACCGCCACGCCGGGGACTCCCTGTGGGCCACGACGGAGTACGACGACCTCGCCGACATGGACGTGATCTTTCTGGCGCTTCCCACCCCCGCGAACGACGACGGGAGCATCGACACCGCGACCGTCGAGGCCGGTGCCGAAGCACTCGGTGAGGTGCTCGCCGACGTGGACGGGCATCCGACCGTCGTCGTCAAGAGCACGGTCATCCCCGGGACGACCGAGGACGTGATCGGGCCGATCCTCGAACGCACGTCGGGCAAGCGCGTCGGCGAGGGCTTCAGCCTCGCGATGAACCCCGAGTTCCTGCGCGAGGGGAGCGCAGTCGAGGACTTCCGGAACCCGGACAAACTCGTCTTCGGGACGGCCGACGACAGCGCGCGCGACGCGCTGGAAGCGGTGTACGCGCCGTTGCTCGACGACGACGTTCCGGTCGTCCACACCGGCCTCCGCGAGGCGGAGATGATCAAGTACGCCAACAACGCCTTCCTCGCCGCGAAGGTGAGTCTCGTCAACGAACTCGGGAACATCTGCAAGGAGTACGGCGTCGACGCCTACGAGGTAGCCGACGCCGTCGGCCTCGACGACCGCATCAGCGAGCAGTTCCTCCGGAGCGGCGTCGGGTGGGGCGGCAGTTGCTTCCCGAAGGACGTAAACGCCATCGTCGCCGCCGCCCGCGAACAGGGATACGATCCCGCACTCCTGCAGGCGGCCATCGACGTGAACGACCGCCAGCCCGAACGGATGCTCGAACTCATGGATCGCCACGTCGACGTCGAAGGTGAACGCGTGGCCGTCCTCGGCGTCGCCTTCAAGCCCCACACTGACGACGTGCGCAACTCGCGGGCCATCCCGATCATCGAGGGGCTTCAGGAACGCGGTGCCACCGTCCTCGCCTACGATCCGAACAAGGGGGCCGCCGACAACATGCGCGAACGCTTCCCCGATGTCGAGTTTCTCCCCTCGCCGTCCCCCACGTTGCGGGGCGTGAGCGCGGCGCTCGTCGTCACGGACTGGCCGGAGTTCGCCGACCTCGACCGGGAGTTCGATCTGATGTCGAATCCGGTCGTCATCGACGGCCGGCGGATCGTCGAACGCCGCGACGGCATCGTCTACGAAGGACTGACCTGGTAAGGCCGATTCGGAACCGCCTTCAGGCGGCGCGCTGTTCGGCTTCCAGCCGTTCGATGCCGATAGTGACGGTCACGCCTTCCACGTCCCACTCTTCGGTCAGGTCGTCGGCGTCGGCGTCGAACTCCGCCGTTCGCGTCTCCTCCGCGATCAGGTCGCGGCGGTCGTCGACGAAGCCGGCGATGCGGTCGTCGTCGACGTCGATCCGGGTGCGGATCTCCTCCTCGACGTCCAGATCCAGGCGCTTGCGCATCTCCTGAATCCGCCGAACCACGTCGCGGGCGTACCCCTCGGCCTCGATGTCCTCGGTCAGCGACGTGTCGACGTAGACGGTGCCCGCGCCGTCGCCCTCGACGCCGAAGTCGGCGCCCGAGACGTTCGCCGGCGGTTCCGCCCGGAACGACACCATCTCTTCGGTGAGGTCGTACCGCTCGCCGTCGACCGTGACGGCGTACGCCGCCTCGTCGGAATCGGCTTCCAGTTCCTCGCGGCGCATTCCTTCTACCGCGGTCATCACGTCCTGTGCGTCGGCGCCGAAGGCCGGGCCGATGACTCCCATCTCGGGGTCGGCCCGTTCGACCAGTTCGTCGAACGTCTCGACCACTTCGACCGTCCGGGCGTTCACCCGGTCTTCGAGCAGGTCGGAGAGCGAGCGGACGGCCGACGCCACGTCCTCGTCGCTGGTTTCGACGATCACCCGCGGGACGGGCCAGCGGAGTTTGCGCCCGCCCTGTTGCCGGGCGTTCGCCGCCGCCTCCTCGACCGACCGGAGGACGGCCATCTCGGCTTCGAGGTCGGGGTCGTGGTAGGCCTCGTCGACGGTCGGATAGGCGAGTTGGTGGACGGTCGTCGCGCCCCCGTCGAGGGTCTGGTACATCTCCTCGGCGAGGTAGGGCGTGACGGGCGCGAGCAGGCGAATCGTCTCGTCGAGGACGGTCGACAGCGTCGCGTACGCGCCGCGTTTCGACGGCGAATCCTCCTCCTCCCACATCCGTTCGCGGATCGCCTTCACGTAGAACCGGGACACGTCCTCCGTGACGAACTCGAGGACGGCGTTCAGCGCGTCGTGGACGGCGTAGTCGTCCCACGCGTCGACCGCCTCGGCTTTCACCGACTGGAGGCGCGAGAGCACCCACTCGTCGACGACGGTCAACTCGCCGTCCGAGAGGTCGGCCTCCGCGGGGTCGTAGCCGTCGAGACGCATATACTGCAGGGGGAACCGGAAGACGTTCCAGAAGATGTTGAGCGTCGACTGGGTCTCACCGAGGCCCTCCCACTCGAAGGAGAGGTCGACCCCGTGTTGATCGTGGCTCAGGAGGTAGGCCCGCAGGGGATCACGGCCGAAGCGGTCGATGGCCTCCTCGGGGGTGACGATGTTGCCCAGCGACTTCGACATCTTCCGTCCCTCGCTGTCGTTGACGAAGCCGTGCATGACGACCTCCTCGTAGGGAATCTCGCCGAGAGCGGCGGTGCCCATGCCGAGTTGCGACCAGAACCACCCGCGGGTCTGGTCGTGGGCCTCGACGATGAGGTCGGCGGGCCACAGCTCGTCGAACCGCTCCTCGTCGCTCGGATAGTCGAGGGTGCCCCACGTCGCCACCGAGGAGTCGATCCACACGTCGAACACGTCCGGGATGCGCTCGTAGGTGGTGCCGTCCTCGGTGATGGTGATGGGGTCGACGCTCGGCCGGTGGAGGTCGATTGCCTCGGGGTCGACATTCTGGTCGGCGCGTTCGGCGAGTTCCTCGCGGGTGCCGATTACGAGGATATCCTCGGCGCTCGGGTCGTCGGCGTCCTCGGGCACCCAGACGGGGAGCGGAATCCCCCAGTAACGCTGGCGGGAGACGTTCCAGTCCGGCGCGTCGGCGACGAAGTTGCGAAAGCGGTTGTCCCGCGCCCACGAGGGGTGCCACTCGCTGTCGTCGATGTTCTCCAGCAGTTCGTCTTTCACGTCCGTGACGGTGATGAACCACTGATCGGTGGCGAGATAGACGATGTCGGTGTCACACCGCCAGCACTGCCCGTACCGGTGGGTGTGGGTGCCGGAGGCGAGCAACAGACCCTTGGCGTCCAGGTCGTCGACGATGTCGTCGTTGGCGTCGCGGACGAACTGGCCCGCGTAGGCGCCCGCCTCGTCGGTGAACGTGCCGTCACCGGCGACCGGCGAGAAGATTTCGAGGCCGAGTTCCCGGCCGCGTTCGAAGTCCTCCTGCCCGTGACCGGGCGCGGAGTGGACGAGGCCCGTCCGATCCGCTTCGACGTAGTCGGCAGCGTACACTTGGCCGACGCCCTCGCCGTCGGCGTGGTCGGGCACCTCCTCGGCGAGGGGGTGGTCGTACGCCCACCCGACGAGTTCATCGCCGGGACGTTCCTCGCGCACCGTGTAATCCTCGTAGCGCCCCTTGCGGAGGACGTCCTCGACGCAGGGTTTGGCGATGTAGAGGGTCTCCGTCTCGCCGCCGCTCTCCGCGTCGACCGCCTGGTAGGTCATCTCGGGGTCGACGGCGACGAACTCGTTGGCCGGGATGGTCCACGGCGTTGTCGTCCAGATGACCAGGTAGCCCTCCCGATCCTGCAGGGGGAACTTCACGTAGATGGAGGGCGACTCGATTTCGTGATACTCGACCTCGTTGTCGGCGATGGCGGTCTCACACCGGGGACACTGGTTGATCGCCCGCTTGCCGCGTTCGACGAGGCCGTTCTCGTGGACGCGCTTGAACGCCCACCACGTCGCCTCCATGTATTCGGGAGAGACGGTGCGGTAGGGATCCGACCAGTCCATCCACGCGCCGATGGACTGGAAGTCCTCGTCCATCTTCTCGCGGTTGCGCTCGGCGAAGGACTTGCACTCCTCGATGAACGCCTCCATCCCGTACTCCTCGATGTCCTTCTTGGAGTCGAAGCCGAGTTCCTCCTCGACTTTCACCTCGATGGGGAGGCCGTGCATGTCGTAGCCCGGGCGGTCGGTCACGTCGTATCCCGACATCCGCTTATAGCGGATGATGGCGTCTTTCAGCGTCTTGTTCCAGGCCGTCCCGAGGTGCATCTGCCCGCTCGTGTACGGCGGCCCGTCGACGAAAAAGAAGGGTGGGTCGTCGGCGTGGGCCTCCTTCGCGGCCTCGTACGCGTCGTGTTCGTCCCAGTACGCGTTCACCGAGGACTCCACGTCCTCGGGGGCGTACTGGTCGCTAACGTCGTCGGCGTCGTCCATACCCGTCCCTATCCCTGTGCGTATATCAAAACGGTGGTCGCGGTCGCCGCTTCGACGGTCGGGCTGTTCGGTTCGCGCTCCTCCGCCGCCGACGACCGCTGGTCTATCAGTGGGTGGGGGAGCGACGCCGGTCGGATCGGGCCGCGACGCCGACGCTCCACAGAACACCTTTATCGCCGCGCTCGCCCAACGGGAGCTATGACCCTGGACGTAGACGTCCCCGCCCCGCCCGAACTGGAGCAGGTCGACCCGAACGAGTACGAGGACGCCGACGTGGTCGGCGATACGGACTACAAGCGGGACGAACTGGAGACGCTCCTCCGGGAGGGGGCGTGGGAGGAGGCGTTCGACCAGTGGGCCGAGCAGACCGCCCTCGACGAGAGCGAGTTCGACATCGTGACCGATCTGGAGATGTTACAGCGGTTCGACTTCTTCTGGGACTCGTTCGCGGAGCGGGTCGGCTACCACGCCCCCGGCATCCCCGAGGACTGGAAGGAGCGCAACTACCACCCCGATCTGGACTCCTGGGGAACGGTTTCGGGTATCAACGCCGCGATCACGGAACTCGGGCAGATCGTGTGTGACGTGTTGCTCGACGAGTACATCGACTGGGAGACGGAGTACGAGGCGCCGGACGACCTCCCGGATTTCGAGTAGTCAGTCTTCCATCCGCGCGACGAGGCGTTCGAGTTGGGCGGCGCGGTCGTCGACGGCGGCGTCGCGGAGGCGACGTTCGCCCTCGGTCGGACACTCCAGTTCCGGCACCGCCGTCGGATCGTCGTCGTCGTCGACGGCGACGAACGTGAAAAACGAGGAGGTGGTGTCGCGCTCGGTGTCGGCTCGGGGGTTCTCGGCGTGCACTTCGACGTTCACGTCGAGGCTGGTGCGGCCGGTGTCGTAGACGTACGCCTCGACGACGACCACCTCGCCGAGGTCGATGGGGCTCTTGAAGTCGACGTGTTCCATGGCCGCGGTGACGACGCCCTCGTTGGCAAAGCGCATCGCCGCGATCGCGCCACAGACATCCATCCAGTGGAGGACGACGCCGCCGAGCGCCCGCCCGTGCGTGTTCGTGTCGTTCGGAAGCACGATCTCCGTCATCTCGGTGTGTGACTCCGCGAGCGTCGCCGTCTCGCCTGCAGTCATGCGGAGATGGTCGCGTGGTGGGGTGAAAAGTATCGCCCTTTATCGGTCGTCGTCGAAGTCGTCGATGCGTTCGGGTTCGAACTCGTCTTCCGGGCGCCCGGCGCGGTCGAGGACGCCGTCAGTGACGGTGATCGGGCAGTCGGCCCGAACCGCGAGGGCGATGGCGTCGCTCGGGCGGGCGTCGAAGACGAACTTCCGCGCTTCACCCTCGTCGTACCGTTCCACGTCCACCTTGGCGTAGAAGGTGCCGTCGGCGAGGTCGTCGATGCGGATGCCGTCGACGACGCCGCCGAACTCCGTCACCATCTCGACCAGCAGGTCGTGTGTGAGTGGTCGTTCGAACGGTTCTCCGGATAGTCCGAGTTGGATCGCGCGTGCCTGATCGGCCGTGATGACGATGGGGAGGTACTCCTCCCTGGCGGCCAGCAAGACCGCAGGGACGTTCGAGCCGTCCTCGCTCGTGCCCACCCCGATGCCGGTCACCTCGGCGGTGTGCTCCATGCAGGAGGGTTCGGACGGGAAGTATGAATAGCTACGGGCCTGGCGCTACCGCCGGCGGACGTACCAGACGGCACCGACGACGGCGAGGGCGGCGAGGCCGCCGAGGAAGAAGAGCAGTCCCGGCGGCGGGCCGGTACCGGCAGCCGCCGTCACTTTCGGCGCCGCCTCGGTGGTCATCGTGGAGACACCGCCACCCCCGCCGTCGGCGCCCGCGCCGCCGGTCTGGGCGAACGGGAACGGCAGGTCGCCGATCCACCACTGGACGAAGACGCTCGCCAGACCCAGCAGACCAATCGCACCGAGGAGGCTCTTGAGCGCGCTCTCCAGGCCGCCGCTCTCCTCCTCGCTGCCGGCGAAGACGACGAGTGGCCGGTCTGCGGGTGCGTACACGTTCATCTCCCGACCCTTCTCGGAGTAGACGGTGTCGACCACCTCGATCAGTCCCGCCTCTTCGAGGTTGCCGAGGTGGTACTGGGTGTTCTGGAGGGATGTATCGACTCGATCCGCCACGTTGGATGGCGTGTCGGGCTCATCGTGGAGGGTCGCGAGCACTTCGCGGGCCGTATCGGAGGACAGCGCCGACAGCAGGTCGTCGGCGTCGTCGCTGTCGAGTCCGATGACGCGCGGATCGGCCTCCTCGGCCGCGGAGGTGTCGGGACGTGAGGGCAGCAAATCTGCCATGCCAGTCGGTACGACACCACGGGGTACAAAGCTTCCTCTCTCGACCACGGTATCAGGCTCCTCGCGCCCACCGATAAACGGGCGCTTGAGGCGCTCAACCGCTCGAATATCGGCGGCTGAAACCGTGTCAGTGGCTCACAGCGAAAAAGGGTAAGTGGGTAGAGACCGTACCTACGGACGCAATGAGTACTCAGGAATCAGTCCGACAGCAGGCCGATTCGGTCGAAGCTACCGAGGCGCTCCGCCTCGATCAGGACAAAACCGAACAGATCGTCGAGGCGCTCAACACCGACCTCGCCGCGACGTACGTCCTCTACCACCAGCTGAAAAAGCACCACTGGAACGTCGAGGGTGCGGAGTTCCTCTCGATCCACGAGTATCTCGGTGAGGCGGCTGCGGACGCCGAAGAAGCGGCCGACGAACTCGCGGAGCGCGCCCAGGCGCTCGGCGGCGTCCCGCTCGCCGGCGGCAAGCGTCTCGAAGAGAACGCCCCCGTCGAGCCCGAGGGCGACGACGTCTACGACATCCGCACCTCGCTCCGCAACGATATGGAGCTGTACGGCGACGTCATCGAGATGGTGCGCGACCACATCGAACTGACCCAGGGGCTCGGCGACTACGCCACCGCAGAGATGCTCCGGGAGCAGCTCATGACGCTCGAAGAGCACGCCCACCACCTCGAACACTACCTCGAAGACGACACGCTCGTCCTCGATTCGGCCACGCAGTAGACCCGACTGAGTTCCTGCTGGAGGACGGTTCTCCGGGCGTCTCCGTCCCCGTTTCCGCCCCGTCCCTCAGCCACACCGCGTCAGGTGTGCCCGGACGGTTCGCTGACACCGCTCACAGGTCGCCGTCAGCGTCGCCACCCCCGACAGCACCGGGTGATCGACCGGGAACGCCTCGTAGAGATACGCCGCGAGACACCGGTGCCCGAGGCCGGTGCGGGCGTGTTTGCTGGTCACCTTGCCGAGAAACTCCTGGCGCTCGCGAGCGTGCGTCTCACACCGCTCCAGGTGGTCGTCGAGGCGTGCGTGTCGCTCCCGGAGGGCGTCGAACCCGAGCGCCCGCAGCGGCGTCTCGTCGGCCCGTTCCAGCCACCGGCGAATCGCCTCGAATATCGCTCGGGCGTCGTCCAGCGCCGCCTCCTCGCCGAGTTCGGCCGCTATCGTCTTCACGGTCGACGAGGACGTCGTAGGCGCGGAGTTTCTCGGTGACGGCCTCCCGCTCCCGCTCGACCCGCTCCAGCGCCGCCGGAACGTGCGTCTCGACGGTCACGACGCACCTCCGACTGGCACCGGCGAATCGTCGGTGCGGGCACGCGCCACGCGAACCACCCTGTCCGACCACTGTCCGGAGCCAATCCACGGCATCGGTTTTAGGCCAGCCTAAAACAAAATAAGCGTTTCGCCCCGCCGACCACCTACTCGACGACCAGCACCCGGATGTCGTTGACGTTCGTCCCCGTCGGGCCGGTGCTGACGACGGCGTTGCGGTCGCGCAGGTAGCCGAAGGCGTCGCTGTTCGCGAGCGCCTGGCGGGCCGCGGGCACGTCGTCGACGGTGTCGCCGTCGACGAGAGCGCCCGCGAAGTCGCTGCTGCCGTCGCGGCCGTCCGTGTCGACGCAGGCGAGCGTCGCCGACGCCGGGAGTTCGACTGCGGCCGCCAGGGCGAACTCGGCGTTCGGGCCGCCGAGGCCGTCGCCGCGAACCGTCGCCGTCGCCTCGCCGCCCGAGAGGACGACGGCTGGCGCCTCGACCGGGTTGCCCGTCGTCCCTATCTCCTCCGCGACGGCGACGTGGGTGAGCGCCGCCTCGCGGGCCTCGCCCCGCACAGACGAGGAGAGGATACAGGTGTCGTATCCGCGGTCGGCGGCCACCGCTCTCGCGGCCGCGAGGGCGGTGAACGAGTCCGCGAGGATGTGGTTCGTCACTCGGTCGAAAACGGGGTCGTCGGGACGCGGCGTCTCGGGAAGGTCGCCCGCCGCGCCACGTTCTAGGCGCTCTCGAACCGCGGCCGGCGGATCGACGCCGTACCGCTCCAGGGCGTCGAGCGCGTCGCTGTAGGTCGATTCGTCGGGCGCGGTCGGACCGCTGGCGATGACACTCAGGTCGTTGCCGACCACGTCGCTGAAGACGAGGCCGACGGTCGTTGCGGGCGCGGCCAAGGTCGCGAGACCGCCGCCCTTGAGCGTCGAGAGGTGCTTGCGGACGGCGTTGAGGTCGCCGATTTCGGCGCCTGCGTCGAGGAGCGCGTCGGTCGTCGTCTGCAGGTCGTCGAGCGAGATGCCGTCGGCGGGCGCCGGGAGCAAGGCACTCCCGCCGCCGGTGATGATCGCCAACACGAGCGTTCGCTCGTCGGCGTCGGCGACGAGTTCGCGGATCCGGTCGGTGCCCTCGACGCCCGCCTGACTGGGGACGGGGTGGTCGCCGCGGAGGCGTTCGATGTCGGTACCCTCGCCGGGGTCGGGCGTCACGACGGCGCCGGCGTCGATGCGGTCGTCGAGGACGTTCTCCAGCGCCGTCGCGACCCCGTCGGCTGCCTTCCCGCCGCCGACGGCGACGATCCGATCCACGTCCGAGAGGTCGTACGTCGCGTCGGCGACGTGGAGTCGGTCGCCGTCGAGGCGAACCGATTCGGCGACGACACGGTCGGGTCTGGCGGCGTCGACGCCCGCCCGGACGCAGGCCAGCGCCGTCTTCCGCCCGCCGGTCGATGCCAGCCGTTCTTCGTTCTCGATGGAGACCATACCCCGCCTCTCTCCGACAAGGGTAAAAAGCGTGCCCCAGTAGCGAGCGGTAATGAGCGACCCCGCAGCGTCGACTGGTCGGGAGGGCCGCGTTCGCGTCGTCGGCACGGCCCACGTCTCGGCCGACAGCGTCCGAGAGGTCGAGGACGCCATCGAAACCGACCGGCCGGACGTGGTCGCGGTGGAACTCGACGAGGGGCGCTACCGCCAGTTGCAGGGCGAGACGCCCGACGACATCGAACCCGGCGATCTGTTGCGGGGCAACACCGTCTTCCAGTTTCTCGCCTACTGGATGCTCTCGTACGTCCAGGCCCGCCTCGGCGAGAAGTTCGACATCACGCCCGGCGCGGATATGCTCGCGGCCGTCGAGACGGCCGAAGACCTCGGCCTCGACGTGGCGCTCGTCGACCGCGACATTCAGACGACGATCCAGCGGTTCTGGGTGCGAATGGGGCCACTGGAGAAAGCCCGCCTCGTCGGCGGTCTGGCCTTCGGTGTCACCGACGCCCGCGGGGTCGGCCTCGCCCTCGGCGTCTTCGCCGGCGTGATCGCCGGGCCGCTTCTCGGCCTGTTCGGGCCCTCGCTCGGACTCACACCATCCATCCTCGCGCGAATCACGGGCGGCGTCCTTCTCGCGGTGGTCGTCGCCCTCGTCGTCCACACGCTCGCCGACGCGACCCTCGACCCCGACGACGCGCTCCTGGCGGCGGCGGGTCTCGGCCTCGGTGTCGGCCTGATCGGCGGTGTCGGCCTCGGCCTCGCCGATGGCGTCGTCGCCTCCCTCGGCACGTTCGTCCCGCGCGTGATCGGGAGCCTCACGCTCGGCCTCGCCGGCGGGGTGACCGTCGGTCTGATCGGGGGCGTCGTCGCCGACCGCGTCGGCTACGGCGCCGCCACCGACGAGGAGTTCGAGGAGTTCGAACTCTCGGAACTCACTGACGCCGACGTGGTGAGCGTCATGATGGAGGAGTTCCGGGAGTTCAGTCCCGCCGGCGCCCGCGCGCTCATCGACGAACGCGACGCGTACATCGCCCACGAACTCGTCGCCTTGCGCGAGGCGGGCAAGGACGTCATCGCCGTCGTCGGCGCGGGCCACCGCGAGGGGATCGAAGCCTACCTCGACGCTCCGGAGACGCTCCCGCCTCGCGAGTCGCTGCTCGGCACCGACTCCGGCGGCGGGGTTCCGTGGCTGAAGGCCGTCGGCGTCCTCGTCTCCCTCGGCTTCGTCGCCTTCTTCGTTCTGCTCGCGATGGCGGGCGTCCGTGACGGCTTCCTCCTCCGTCTCTTTGCCGCGTGGTTCGTCGTCAACGGCGTCTTCGCGGCCGGCCTCGCCAAACTCGCCGGTGCCCGCTGGTCGTCGACGGTCGTCGGCGGCCTCGTCGCGTGGATGACCTCGGTCAATCCCTTGCTCGCGCCGGGGTGGTTCACCGGCTACGTCGAACTCCGACGGACGCCGGTCAACGTCACCGACATCGCGACGCTCAACGAACTGCTCAGCGACGAGGAGACGCCCATCCGTCAACTCGTCGGCGAGATGTTCGACGTGCCCCTCTTTCGGCTCATCATGATCGTCGCGATGACGAACATCGGGAGCATGATCGCCAGCCTGCTCTTTGCAGTGTACGTCCTGCCGCTGTTCGCGACGGAAATCGGCGGTATCGACGGCGTTTCGCGTCTGATGGTCGAAGGGGCGCGCAACAGCGCCCAACTGCTCTGGAGGGCGCTCGCGTGACCCTCCGGTTCAGTTCGCGCGAACTCCAGGATCTGGCCATCGCCTGGATTGCCCTCGGCGTTGCCTTCGCCATCTTCTTCGCCGGGGGCGGGAGTCGCGCGCTCACGATGCTCCTTGACGAGGGCATCGTTCGCCCCTTCCTCGTCAGCCTCGTCACCGCCGGCCTCGGCTTTCTGCTCCACGAACTCGCCCACAAGGTGGTCGCGGTGCGGTTCGACCAGGTCGCGGAGTTCCGCGCCGACTACGGCATGCTCTTTCTGGCCGTGATGAGTGCGCTCGTCGGCTTCCTCTTTGCCGCGCCCGGCGCCGTCCACCACCACGGCCGCCTGACCCAGCGGGAACACGGCCTCATCGCCCTCGCCGGCCCGGCGACGAATGCGGTACTCGCGTTCGTCTTCGCGCCCGTCTACGTCGTTGGCCTCCTCGCCGGGTCGCCGCTGCTCTCGCTCGTGGGCGGGCGCGGCGTCGCCATCAACCTCTTTCTGGCGGCGTTCAACCTCGTCCCGTTCGGCGGCCTCGACGGGCGCACCGTTCTCGACTGGAGCAAACCCGTCTTCGTCGCCGCGTTCGTCCCCGCGGCCGTCGTTGCGCTTTTCGTCGTGTTCGTCCTCGGGATCGGGTTCTGAGCTACCGAACCACGGTCACCGTCGCGTCCGCTCGGCGGAGGACTCGCTCGGCGACGCTCCCGAGGGCGATCCGGGACAGCCCGCTCCGACCGTGGCTCCCCATGACGACGTGGTCGATGTCGTGCTCCGCGACGTGGCGGACGATTTCACGGCCGGGGTCGCCGACGGCCGTCGCGGTTCGGAGGGCGACGCCGGCGTCGTCGGCCGCCGCCCGCGCCCGGTCGAACAGGTCTTCCGTCGCCGCTATCCGGTCGTCGTACCACGCCTCCGCGTCCGACAGCCCACCGAGCGCCGACTCGTAGACGGCGTCGACCGGATCGATGACGTGAAACACCGTGATCGTTGCGTCGCCCATCTCGTCGAGTGCGTGGTCGAGCGCCCGCATCGAGTGCGCCGAGCCGTCGAGTGGCACCAGGACGTGGGTCGTCATACCACGCCGTTCGGGCCGTTCGCACATATACGTCGGCGACGTGACCGACGGTGTCCCGAAGCCCTTTTCCTGACTGACCGGTCAGTTACGGTGTGAACGACGAACCGGCTCCCACTCCTACCGACGACATCATGTGCGCGACGTATCGCGCCCTCTGTCGGCACGGCTACGCCGACCTGACGATGCAGGATATCGCCGACGAGTGGTCGAAGAGCAAAGCCGCCCTCCACTACCACTACGACACCAAACGCGGCCTCCTGCTCGCCTTCCTCGATCATCTCTACGACGGCTACACTGACCGTGTCGTCGCCCCCGCGGAGGGGACACCAGCCGACCGCCTGCTGTCGCTGCTCGATGCGGCGCTCGACCCGCCGCGAACGGACGCGACCCGCGAACTCCGAACCGCCCTCTTCGAGGTGAAAGCGCAGGCGCCCTACGACGAGGACTTCCGCGAGCGACTGGAGCGGTTCGACCGCTATCTCCACGACGAGATTCGGTCGGTCGTCGCCGACGGTGTCGAGTCGGGCGCGTTCCGCGCCGACATCGACCCCGAGTCGACGGCGACGCTGCTCGTGACGCTCGTCAACGGCGCCCAGTCCCGGCGGGTCGCCCTCGGCGACGGCGCCGGCGTACGCGATGCAGTCGAGGCCTACGTCGCTGAGCGACTGCTCGGCGAACGGGCGTCGCCGATGGAGCCCGAACGATGAGTCTCCGGGGGCTGTTCAAATCCCGCGACGAGTTCGATCTGACCTCCGGCGACGTGGGGAAGCCGCTGCTGTATCTCTCCCTCCCCATCGTCATCACCAACCTCCTTCAGACCGCGTACAACCTCGCCGACACCTTCTGGATCGGCCAGTACAGTACCGACGCCCTCGCGGCCATCAGTTTCGCGTTCCCGATGGTCTTTCTCATCATCTCGCTGGGAATGGGGCTCGCCGTCGCGGGGAGTATCCTGGTCGCCCAGTATACGGGCGCCGGCGAGGAACGCGAGGCCGAATACGCCGCCTCCCAGACCGTCGGGTTCGCGGCCATCAGCGCGGTCATCATCGGCGCCGTCGCCTACGTGTTCGTCGGCGACGTACTCGCGTTGCTGGGGGCCGCCCCTGACGTGTTGCCCCTCGCCACCGCGTACATGGAGATCATCTCGCTTGGTATCATCTTCATGTTCGGCTTCCTCGTGTTCGTCTCGCTCATGCGGGGGTACGGCGACACGATCACGCCGATGCTCGTCATGCTCGGATCGGTCGCGCTCAACGTCGTCCTCGACCCCCTGCTCATCTTCGGGTGGTGGCTGTTCCCGCAGTGGGGCATCAGAGGGGCGGCCATCGCCACCGTCTTCTCCCGCGGCCTGGCGCTCGTCGTCGGCCTCTGGATCATGGTTTCCGGGTGGCGCGGCGTCCAGATCAACCCCCGCGACGTCGTCCCCGATGTCCACTACGGGCGGCGCCTCGTCCGGATCGGGGTGCCCGCGTCCGTCGAGGGCACCGGTCAGGCCGTGGCGATCAACCTCCTCATGTTCATCGTCGGCACCTTCTCGACGCCCGTGGTGGCCGCGTTCGGGATCGGTGTCCGGGTGTTCTCGGTGATCTTCCTCCCCGCTATCGCCGTCGCCCGCGGCGTCGAGACGATGGCCGGGCAGAACATCGGCGCCGGCAAGCCCGACCGGGCGGCCCTGACCGCCGGTGTCGCCGCCCGCACCACGTTCCTCGTCCTTACCGCCGCCGGCGTCCTCACCGTTCTGTTCGCCGACCCCATCGTCGCGCTGTTCACCGACGACGGCACTGTCGTCGAAGTCGGGGCCACGTTCCTCCGCTACGTGGCGCCCTCCTTCGGCTTCATCGGGATCATGCGCTCGTACAACGGCGGGTTCCGCGGCGCGGGACGGACACTCACGGCCGCCACCATCGCGGTGGCGATGCTCGGGGGCATCCGCGTGCCGATTGCGTGGTTCGCCTCCCGAGTCATGGGCCCGCCCGGCATCTGGGTCTCGTTTCTCATCTCGAACGTCGTCGGCGCCGTCATCGCGTACGTCTGGTTTCGCCGCGGCACTTGGCGGTCGAGCAGTCCCCGCACCCCCCACGCGGGCACTGTGGCCGACGATCCGGCGGACGACTGACCCCGACGGATCGTGACGTGAGAAGCGCGACGGCGACCGTCACAGCCACCCTTCCGACCGGAAGTAGCCTAGGAGGACGGCCACTGTGAGCGCCATCCCGAGGAGGACGGCTGGGTAGCCAAAGCGCCACCCGAGTTCGGGCATGTTGTACGGGCTGTCACCGAAGTTCATACCGTAGACGCCGACCACGAACGTGAGCGGCAGGATGATCGTCGCGACGACTGTCAGCCGTTTCATCACCTCGTTGGTCGACTGCGAGAGCGTGTTGAGGTAGATGTCGCGGGCGCCGCTGGCCAGGTCGCGGTACGTCTCGACGAGTTCGACGTGCTGGACGAGGTGGTCGTACACGTCGCGGAAATACTTCTCCGTCGACTCACGGACGTGATCGGTGTCGCCGCGGGAGAGGACGCCCACCGCGTCGCGGGTAGGCCAGACGATCCGCCGGATCGAGAGCAGTTCCCGGCGGAGGCTGTTGAGAATCTCCAGCGTCTCCGTGTCGGGTTCGTCGATGATGCGATCCTCGACAGCCTCGATGTCGCCACCGATTTCGTCGAGCACGGCGAAATACTCGTCCACGACCGCGTCAACGATCCGGTAGGCGGTGAAGTCGGGGCCGCGCTGGAGCAGGCGGGGCTCCTCCCGCTGGACGCGCTCCCAGACCGTCCCGACGGCGCCCGTCTCGACGGTCGAGACGGTGACGATCCAGTCGTGACCGAAAAACAGCCCGATTGGCAGGTCGCGAATCTCCTCTTCGAACGTCGTCTCGCCGCCGCGCAGGCTCGCAGTCTTGACGAGGACGAACGTGTGTTCCGGATACAGGTCGACTTTCGGCCCCACGTTGCTCCGTACGTCATCCAGTTCGAGCGCGTGGAGGTCGAACGCCTCGCTCAGCCGGTCGAGTTCGGTCTCGGTTACGTCAGAGGCGCGAATCCACGTCGTCCCCGTCGCGCCGCGGGCCTCGCGGAGCGATTCGGTGTCCGTGTTCTCCCACGTCTCGACCCGGTCGCCGTCGTAGACGAGCGTCCGGATCACGCGGTCGTCCTCCCGTCGCCGACGGCCACGAGCGTGATGCCCACCATGAGGGCCGTGAGCGAGAACGCCCGTCCGGGATAGACGACGACGGTTCCCGCCACGTAGCCACAGAGGCCGACGCCCGCGACGCTGGCGCCGACGAGAACGGTTCGATCCATGCTCACTACTCTCACACCGATCACCAAATATACTGGCGCCGCGGTGCCCCGGCAAGCGGTGTGCTTTTGCGTCCGGCCGACGGGGTGTGGCGCATGAGCGACGACGACGAGGAACTGACGTATGCGGCGGCTGGCGTCGACATCGCGGAGAGCGAGGCGGCGACGGCCGCACTCGTCGGTGCCGCCGGGGAGAGCGCGGGCGACTACGCGGGCCTCCTCGACATTGGGGATCGGTATCTGGGGTTGGCGACCGACGGCGTCGGGACGAAACTCCTCGTCGCCGAAGCCCTCGCCGATTACTCCACCGTCGGCATCGACTGCATCGCCATGAACGCGAACGACCTCGTCGCGGCCGGCGTCCGGCCGGTGGCCTTCGTCGACTACCTCGCCGTGGACGAACCCGATGAACGGTTCGCCGAACAGGTGGGCCAGGGACTCGCCGCGGGCGCGGAGCGCGCGGGGATCGAACTCGTCGGCGGCGAGACGGCCGTGATGCCCGAAGTCGTCACCGGGCTGGATCTCGCGGGAACCTGTGCCGGCCTCGCGGCCAAGGACGCGATATTTCCGGGCAGCGCCGAGGTCGGCGACGCCCTCGTCGGCGTGCCCTCCTCGGGCATCCACTCAAACGGACTGACGCTCGCCCGGACGGCCGTCACCCGCGAGGGCGAGTACACCGACCCCTGCCCGTTCGGCGACTACGACACCCTCGGCGAGGCGCTTCTCGAACCGACGCGCATCTACACCGACCTCCTCGATCCGATGCGCGCCCAGGGCGTCCACGCCGCGGCCCACGTCACCGGGGGTGGGTGGACGAATCTCGACCGCCTCGGCGACGCGCGGTACGTGGTCGACGACCCGTTCGACCCCCAGCCAGTCTTCGAGTTCGTCCAGTCCGCGGGCAACGTCTCCGACGAGGAGATGCACCGCACCTTCAACATGGGAACGGGGTTCGTCGCGGCGCTCGATCCGGCGGATGCGGATTCGCTGGCGGAGGCGGTCGACGGCCGCGTGATCGGCCGCGTCGAGGACGGCGATGGCGTCGCGATCCGCGGACTCGAACTGTAGCGAACAGGTGTCGGGAACGACGCCGGGGTGGGTTCGACACGCGACCGCAGACTGACCCCGGCCGAACGGTCAGGCCACGCGACGCGGTGGCCGCCCCATCGGACAAAAAGGTCAGGAGAGTTCGGCCGCGATGTCGGCCTCGGTGATGATGCCGACCGCCTCGCCGCTTTCCGTCACGATCACGGCCTTGTAGTAGTCCAGCAGGTTGCTGATCTTGTCGACCGAGTCCTCGCGTGAGACGGTCGGGAACTGCTCGCTCATGATCTCGGCGACCGCCTTCTGCCCGACGTTCTCGCCCGCGTGACGGATGTCGCTGAAACTGATCGACCCGACCGGGAGACCGTTCTGCAACACCGGCAACTGCGAGAACGCGGCCTCCTCCATCCGGCGTTCGGCGTCGGCGACGGCGTCGTCGGGCGCGACGCTCACTAACTCCTCGTTCATCAGATCCTCGGCGCGCACGACGCTCCCCCCCGCCTCGTCGAGGGCATCGACGATCCGTCGCAGGGTCGACAGCCGGGGGTCGACATCCCCGCCCTCGATCCGCGCGATCAGCGGTTGGGAGACGCCCGCCATCTCCGCGAGGGCGCTCTGGGTCAGATCCAGCGAGGTTCGTCGCTCCCGCAGATCCTGCGGCGTCGGTAGTTCCATACGAGCTAATAACCAGAGGTTATTAAAATCACTTTCGACCGGTTCGGTCGGGAGCGCCCTGCCGCCGCGATAAGGTTTCTACGGACGGCAACCCAAGACCCGGCGATGACCGACCTTCCGCGGATCGTTGGCATGGTTCACCTCCCGCCGTTGCCGGGCGCACCCCGGTTCGACGGGGATCGCGAGGCGATCCGTCGGCGGGCGCGGCGCGACGCGGCCGCCCTCGACGCCGGCGGCGTCGACGCCGTCCTCGTCGAGAACTACGGTGACACGCCCTTCTACCCCGACGATGTGCCCGACCACGTCGTCGCGTCGATGACCCATCTGGTCGGCCTCGTTCGCCGCGAAACGGCGTGCCCGGTCGGCGTGAACGTCCTCCGGAACGACACGACTGCGGCGGTGTCGGTCGCGGCTGCGACCGGCGCCGCGTTCGCCCGCGTCAACGTCCACACCGGTGCGCGCGTCACCGACCAGGGCGTGATCGAAGGGAACGCCCACGAGACGATCCGTCTGCGCGACCGTCTCGACGCCGACGTGACGCTGCTGGCTGATCTGAACGTGAAACACTCCGCACCGCTGGGCGCGACCCGACGGGACGAGGGCGAGGCGGTTGCCGACCTGGTCGACCGCGGCCTGGCCGATGCCGTCGTCGTCAGCGGCGGTCGAACCGGCGAGGCGGTCGACGGCGACCGTCTCGCCGCCGTCGCCGACCGGTGTGCCGATGTCGACGCGCCGCTGTACGTGGGAAGCGGCGTGACGCCCGATACCGTCGGAGAGATGCTGTCCGTCGCCGACGGCGTGATCGTCGGGACGGCGCTGAAACGCGGCGGCGAGACGACGAATCCGGTCGACGAGGCGCGCGTCCGGGCACTCGTGGCGGCGGCGGATTAGCCGAGTTCCTCGCGAGCGAGTTCGACCGCGCGGCTGATCGCGCCGACCGAAGAGAGGTGGCCGGCGCCGACGGTGGCTTTCATCGCGCGGGCCGACGCGCCGGTGAGCACCGTGGGGCCGACCGTGGCGACGGCGTCGTCGCCGACGGAGACGATCCACCCCGGCACGTCGAAGCGGTACGGGTCGAGACGGGGCGGGAAGTCGTCGTGCCCGTCGGCGTCCAGGTCGTGACGCACGAGGCGGTCGATGTTCCCGGCGGCGACCCGTGCCTCGCGGATGGCGGCCGCCGCACTCGCGGGGACGGCCTCGCCGTCGGCGTCGACGACGCGCGCCGCGTCGCCCACGGCGAAGGTGTGGTCGTCGAGTCTGAGGTTGCCCCGGACGACGGGCCTGTCGCCGTCGAGGGCCTCCGGGCCGCGGATGCCGCCGGTCCAGACGAAGGTGTCGTAGTCGAGCGTGCGGTCGGCGAGGGTGACTTCCTCGGCCGTCGCGCCGGTGACGCGCGCACCGGTGTGAACCGCGACCCCGGCCCGTTCGAGAGCGTCACGGACGGCCGTCTGGAACGGCTCGGGGAACGCCGGGGCGACCGCATCGAGGCGTTCGAGGAGGATCACGTCGACGGCGGCGTCGCGTTCGTCGCCGAGCGCGGCGAGTTCGCCGGCGACCTGCACGCCCGAGAGGCCGGCGCCGCCGACGACCGCCTGTCCCTCGGCCTCGCAGGTATCGAGGAAGGACTCGCGGATGCGACTGGCGTGATCGAGACGTTTCAGCGGGAGCCCGTGGTCGTCGACGCCGGACAGGCCGTGGAAGGCAGTTTCGGCACCGAGACAGATCGCCGCGTAGTCGTAGTCGAGGGTGCCGCCGGACTGCGCCCGACCCGAGGAGCGTGGCTCCTCACCGTCGAGGTGGACGCGCTGAGCGTCGCGGTCGATCCGGTCGACGCGGGCGGGACGGATCGTCGCTCGGTCGAGGGCGTCGTCCAGAGGTACGGTGATGGCGTCGGCCACGGACGGCCGGCGGATCACCCGGTGGAGTTCGTGTTGAACGAGGTGGGTGTCGGACTCGTCGACGACGACGAGGTCGGCCGCTTCGGGGAGTCGGGATTCGAGACGACGGGCGAGCGTCAGGCCGGCGTATCCGGCACCGAGGACGACGACGCGCATACCCATCGCTCGAACCGCACGGCAAAGAAGGGTCGCACCGCCCGACGGTGTGCGACGCCAATCAGTATAAGTGCACGCGCGGTCACGCCCGAACCAATGAGCGTCGAGGGGTTCGTCTGCTGGACGGCACGCTCGGTCGACGACCCGGCGGAGTTGCGACGCGTTCTCGACGCGCAGCTCCCGTCGGAGAGCCGGGCACTGGACGACGCGCGACGAGCGGGACTGGTGGACGGGGCGACCCTGCACCCGGCTGGACTGGCCGAAGCCCACGCGTTCGCCCAGCGGAGCGACCTCCCGATGCCGGGCGCGACGGACGCTATCGCGGATTTCAGCGCGCTCCTCGACGAGATTCGGGCGGCCGAGCGCCGCGGCGCGAAACTCGGCGTCGACGCCGTTCCCGAGGGGTTCGAGGCGGTGGTGCCGACCGTCGACCGGTTCGACCGCACCTACCACACGGTCAACGTCGGCCGGGAGTATCCGTCGGGCGCCGAGGTGGAACTCAACTACCGCTCGCGCGACCCGAGCTATCCCGGCGAGTCGAAGCCGAACGAGTCGAGCGCGATTCTGTGGCTCCGGGGGGACGTGCGGACGCCGTACGAACACCGGGTCGAGTGGGTCGAGCGTTAGAACAGTGCGTCGGAGTCGGGGCGCACCTCGGCGGGGCCGCCGACCTCCCAGACCTGCGTCTCGACGCCGCAGTCGGCGACGGCCGACTCAACGCGGTCGACGTGGTCGGCGGTGGTGTTGACGTAGACGCTCGCGCCCGTATCCGTCGAGAAGAAAACGGGCACGCCCTGGTCGCGCAGGGCGCGCACGGCGTTGAACACGGCGATGGTTCGGGGCTGCCAGTAGACCCATCCCGCGGGGCCGGTCATCGTCGTCGCGGCGAGCGACAGCGAGTCGTGTTCCGCGAGTTCGAACACGCGCTCGAAGTCGGCGTCGCGAAGCGCGTCACGCATCTCGGCAATCTGACCGTGGATGTGGGCCATCCGCGCCTGGAACATGTGGCTGTCGGCGGCCTCCTCGTGGGCCTGTTCGGTTTCCTTGTACGACGGCACCAGAGCGGCGACGATCCGCAGGTCGTCTTCGAGGTCGGTCTCGATGCGCTCGGAACGACAGTCGGCGTCGTTGAGGCCGGTTCGGAGCTGTGAGAACGCGCCGGTCACGGCGCGGGCCGCCGAGGAGGAGCCACGGCGGGCGATGGTCGAGATGTCGGGTCGGGAGAGGTCGAGGTCGGCGGCCGCACACAGCGCCATCGCGGCGGCGGCAAAACCGGACGACGAGGAGCCAAACCCGACGTTCGACTGGAAGGAGTTCTCGCTCTCCAGGCGCACGGGCGCGTCGATGCCCGCACGCTCGCGCACGGTGTCGACGACGGCGTCGATGCGCTCGGCGCCCCGGCCCTCGACGGGGTCGCCGTCGACGACGTACACGTCCTCGTCGGTCGCGCCGAACTCGGCGGTCGTGATCGTCCGACTGGGCGCGGTGCAGACGCTGATGCTGTCGTGATACGGGAGTCGCAGTTCGGGGTCGCGCATCCCGTGATACTTCACCAGCCCCTGGATCGGGTGGGCCGTCGCGGTCGCCTTCATGCTCGGAAAGGCGTCGGACGGGCGGATAAACGTCCCGGAACGGGCGAACGCCGGCGTCGGCTGGAGTAGGTATAAGACGCCGTAGTCCAACACCTCCCCATGCCGATTTCCCGACGGGGCTTTCTCGAAGCGGCCGGCGTCGCCGGCGCGCTCTCCCTCTCGGGGTGTTCGAACGACGGCGGTGGCGACGCCACGGCCACGTCGACGCCGACACCGACGGCGACGGCCACACGGACGGCGACAGCGACACCGACACCGACGGGGACACCACCCGCCCCAATCGACGAGACGCTCGGATTCGAGGCGATGCTCGGATCGACGCCCACACATCCCGCGATGCCCGAGGGCGCCTACGTCTGGGCGCGCTACATCGACGCCGGGGGCCTGCTGGCGAGCGTGGACGACGACACGGTCGGCCAGCGACTCCGCAACGGCTGGCTGGGGTCGGGGCCGCCGAAGTACACCGACTCCGACGCGTTCGAACTCGTCCACGTTCAGCCGGGCGCGCTCCCGAACGTGACGGTCGGGCGCGGCGACTTCGACACCGACGCCGCCGTCGACGGGATGGTCGGCGACGGCTGGACGCGACGCGGCAGCACCGAGGCGTACACGCTCCTCGAATACGGCGGCTACACGGCCGCCGTGGGGGAGCGCCGCTGGCTCGTCGTGAGCGCGGCCGACGCCGAACTGATGGGCTCGCTCACGGCGGCCGTCGACGACGACCCCCTCGTCGACCACCTCGACGCGGTCGACATGGCGGCGGTGTCGCGGGCGACCGCGGAGCGGGGCAACTACCACGTCGTCCAGCGGTCGGTGCGGGGGAACTACGCGGCGGGCATCGCCCTCGACTACGCGCCGTACCGCTATCCCATCGGCGTTCTCCACTACGCGACCGGGCGCGAGTCGCCGTCGTGGGAGCGGGTCGAACGCCGGTTCCGGACTCAGATCGCCGGCGAACTCCGGGCCGTGGACTTCGGCGACGACTTCGGGTAGTGGCGCGCCGACCCGCCGGTGTCGACCTCGTAGCCTCTTTAACCGAGGCGGCTGCATCCCCGCCTATGACCGATCCGGACGTCGTCGTCCTCCGACAGAAGGTACACGGAATGTCCCCCTCGTCGTACGGGGCGAAGCTTCGCGAGCGACTACCCGATCACGAGGTTGCCGTCGCGACCACACCCGCGGAGGAGCGCGACCTGCTCGAACGAGCGCGGGTCGCGACCGGCATCCACTTCGAGACGGAGTGGCTGGAGGGCGCCGAGAATCTCGACCTCTTTGCCTGTGCGTACGCGGGCACCGGCCATCTCGACGTCGCGGCCCTGGAGGCGGCGGGCGTCGCCGTCACCAACGCCGCGGGCGTCCACGGCCCCAACATCTCCGAGTACGTGATCGGGGCGCTCGTCGCCCACGAGCGCCGATTCAGGCGGGCGTGGGAACACCAGGAGCGCGCCCACTGGGAGGCGTACCCCGTCGGCGAACTCCGGGGAAGCACCGCCGCAGTCGTCGGTCTGGGCGCCATCGGGTCGGCGCTCGTCGACCGCCTCCACCCCTTCGGCGTCGAGACGGTCGGCGTGCGCTACACGCCGGAGAAGGGCGGCCCGACCGACGAAGTGGTCGGGTTCGACGACATCCACGCGGCGCTCGCCCGCGCGGACTACGTGATTCTCGCGTGCCCGCTCACCGACACCACCCGTGGCCTGATCGACGCCGACGCACTGGCGTCCATGCGGGACGACGCCCTGTTGGTCAACGTCGCCCGCGGCCCGGTCGTCGACACCGAGGCGCTGGTGTCGGCGCTACGCGACACCGACATCCGGGGGGCGACGCTGGACGTGACCGACCCCGAACCTCTCCCCGCCGACCACCCGCTCTGGTCGTTCGAGAACGTCCAGATCACGCCCCACAACGCCGGGAACACGCCGAAGTACTACGACCGCCTCGCCGACATCCTCGCGGAGAACCTCCGTCGGATGGAGGAGACGGGGACGGCCGAGGGACTCGAAAACCAGGTCGTCTGACGACCGGTAGCGAGCGGAATCTCACCCCTTCAGGGGTGGGTGGATGTCAAGGTCGGCGCCTTCAGCAGTCGGGCGGTGCGACCTCGTTCCGGAGGGTACCGACGCCCTCGTAGGTGATCTCGACGGTGTCGCCGGGTTCGATCAGTCCCGGGTTCGCCGGACTGCCGAACGCGATCACGTCGCCGGGGCGGAAGGTGAACCGCTCGGAGAGAAAGGAGACGATTTCCTCGGGATCGAACAGCATGAGTTCGGTGTTGGCCTCCTGTCGGCGCTCCCCGCTCACCACGGTGTGCATGTCGATCCCGTGGGGGTCGAGGTCGGTCTCGATCCACGGCCCGAGCGGGCCGGAGCCGTCGAACGCCTTCCGCGCCGTCCGTCCCGGCTGATCGAGGGCGTCCACGTCGTTCATGATGGTGTA
>JBDGTP010000015.1:8858-38614 GCA_042216725.1 Haloplanus sp. | reverse complement strand
GCTGTGACTTCAAGCTACTGCTGAGATCTGACCAACAATCCTCTACCCAAGAGCGATTAATGGAGATCGGTTCCGAAGTCGACCTACTTCGGGCGACCGGCGGGGGCAACGGCTAAGTCAGCGTCCGTCGACCGATACCGTATGACGTACAAACATACCCCGGTGACAGTCGAGGGCAAACGCGCGGTTGTCATCGGTGGGACGAGTGGAATCGGGCGGGCACTCGCGCTCGGCTTCGCCGCCGACGGCGCCGACGTGGTCGCGACGAGTCGCACCGCGTCGGATGTCGCGGCGACGGCCGAACGGCTCCGGGAACACGGGGCCGAGACGGTCGAGATGACCTGCGACGTGACGGATCGGGAGACGCTCGTGGCGTTGCGCGACGCCGTCATCGACGCTCTCGGCGGCGTCGACGTGTTGATCAACTCCCAGAGCTACATCGCACGCTCGTCCCTGTCGGACGGCACCGAGGAGGAGTGGCAGCGGGTGTTCGACGTACAGCTCGATGGCACCTTCCGTGCCACGCAGGTGTTCGCCGAGCGGATGGACGAGGGGTCGATTCTGAACGTCTCCTCGATCTCTAACGAACTCTCGATCCCCGAACTCGTCCCGTACACGACGGCCAAAGGGGGGATCGACTCGTTCACCCGCGTCGCCGCGAAGGAACTCGGCCCGGAGATCCGCGTCAACGCGATCAAACCCGGGTTCGTCCGCTCGGCGCAGACCGAGGGAACGTACGACGAGGGAACCCCGCGCCACGAGGAGATCGCCCGACGAACGACGAAGAGTCGGCTTGCCGACCCCGAGGAGATGGTCGGGGCGGCGATCTACTTCGCCAGCGACGCCGCTAGCTACGCGACCGGGAGCGTACTGACCGTCGACGACGGGTTCACCGCCGACGCGTTCGGTGGGTAGCTGGTTGCCGACGCGTTCGGTGGGTAGCTGGTTGCGCGGCGGTGAAGTCGACGGAGCGAAAAAACGGCGTGACGCGACGTGGATTCAGCTACCGCCGCCGTAGTTGGCGACCGCCTGTTCGGCCCGTTCGGCCATCTGCTTGGCGGCCTCGTCCTCGTTGATGTCGCCCGCGTAGAACTTCGAGGCGGGACCGCTCATCACGGGCGTCCGGACGATTTCGGCCATCTCGGGGAACGCCGGGAACTCCGGCCCAGCCCGACACTTGGGGTGGGAGGTGCGGGCCGATTCGACCAGCAGGTCGCGGATCGACTCGCCGTGTTCGACCTCGCCCCAGAAGTCCATGTTGTTCCACGGCTCCTCGTGCTTCTTGTAGATGGGCGTGGTGTTGCCGGGCGTCCCCGTCATGTACTCGTTGACGAAGATGTCCGGCTGGAGGTACGTCTTGAACCAGTCGATTGCGTCCTGCTTGTTCGTTCCTTCCTTGATCAACTGACCGCCGTCCCCGGACATGACGCTCGTGTTCATGTTGGGGTCGGCCTGGTCGTTGTCCGGCTTCGCGGGGTGGTCGTTCACGACGTACGGGACGATATCGGGCGTCTGCTCGACGACGTTGATCGTCGTCCGGCCCCAGTACAGGCAGTGAGCGACGTTGTCGGTGGCGTAGTTGGTGTAGGCCTCACCGTAGCTGAAGCTCTCGTTCCCGGGCGCCGCGTACTGCACCAGTTCCTTGTAGTGGTTGAGTACGTCCCGGGTGATCTGGGAGTCGAACGCGACGTTTTTCTCCGGATCGAGGGCGTTCCCGCCGGCGTTGCGCAGACGGACGAGGAACATGTCCGACATGTAGGTGTTGCGCGCCGTCGACAGCGACGTGCCGTAGAGGTCGTTGTCGGCCTCGTGGGCCTTCTTGATGTACTCCAGTTCCTCGTTCCAGTTGGACGGGTTGCCGTCCATGCCGATGTCCTCGAGCACGTCCGTCCGGTACCACGACACGGGCGTCTGGTTGTTCGTCTGAACGCAGTAGGACGAGCCGTCCTTGGCCTGGTAGTGGGTTTTGGGCACGTCGTCGGCGATGTCGCCGGCCACTTCCGTGACCGGCTCGATCACTTTCTGCGGATCGTCAGTGAAGCCCTGGTCGTCGAGAATCAGCGACAGTTCGTTGTCGAGGAAGAACGCCATGTCCGGCCAGCTGCCGGTGTTGGCCGCCTGTACCAGCCGGGAGTAGATGTTCTCCCAGTTGGTGTACCCCATCTGAACCTTGGTGTCGGGGTGATCCTGCTTGAACTGGTCGATAGCCGTGTTGTACGACCGCTTCGACGCCGGCGACGTGTAGGTGGTCAGCAGGTTGACGGTGTTGCTGCCGCCACCGCCACCGCCGCCACCGCCGCCACCGCCGCCACCGCCGCCACCGCCGCCACCGCCACCGCCGCTACAACCTGCGAGGGCTGCAGAGCCGACGGCTCCGAGGCCGGCCAGTACGCGTCGTCGTTGCATCGCCAGTCGTTCGTCTGCGTCTGTAGTGGGGTCACTTGCCATACGTACTCAAACAACACTCAAACGATAGTTAATAAATGTTTGGTCGTACTGGCCCCGACTCGGGGGTGCTCACCCCGTTTCGGCGTCGAACGGGCACGGCGACCCGGTGGGTGGCGAGCGCCGAGCGTGGGTTCGGGGGATCGTATCCTTATTGTCTGCCCGTCCGGAACGGGCGGTCGATGGATCGTCAGACCATGGCCGTCCAGGCGGCACGCACCGGCGCGGAACTCGCAGCGGAGCTGTTTCGCACGTCGCTCGACGTGGAGACGAAGGACTCCGCGACCGACTACGTCACGGAGGCCGACACGCGAACCCAGCGTCGGATCGTCGACCGACTCACCGACGCCTATCCCGACGACGTGATCGTCGGCGAGGAGGGGAACCACCGAAAGCGCATCCCGCCGGGCGAGACGGCGTGGGTCGTCGACCCCATCGACGGGACGACCAACTACGTCAGGGGCATCCCGTTCTGGACGACGAGCGTCGCCGCAGTCGAGAACGGCGAGACAGTCGCGGCGGCGAACCTCCTCCCGGCCATCGGCGACGAGTACGTTGCGGGCGAGAGCGTGACCCACAACGGTGATCCGGCGACGGTCAGCGACACCTCCGACCTCGAAACGAGCGTCGTGGGGCCGACGCTCCGATACGGTCGGGAACACGGGAAGGCCTACGGCGCCGTGCTGAACGCGCTCTCGCCGGCCGTCGGCGACGTGCGACGGCTCGGATCGGCACAGACGACGCTGTCTCTCGTCGCGAACGGCAGCCTCGACGCCGCCGTCGGCGTGGTGGCGTCCCACCCCTGGGACACCGTCGCGGGCGTCTACCTGATCGAACGGGCGGGGGGAACGGTCACCGACCTCGCGGGCAATCCCTGGACGCCCCGGAGCCACGGCCTCGTCGCGTCCAACGGCCGGATTCACGACGACCTCCTCGCAGCCCTGCCCGACCTGTAGCGCGGGCGCTGTAGGATCACTTTGTGCGGTTGCACGCCCGATCACACGCGGTCTGGCGACCGGGCGTGCAAACAGTTCCAAACGCGACGACGGGACGAGGCATCAGTCCATCGTGATGCCACCGTTCACGTCGAGCACCGTCCCCGTGATCCAGTTGGACTGCTGGCTGGCCAGAAACACGACCGCCTCGGCGATATCCGCGGGTTCGCCCAGTCGGTTCAGCGGCGTCATCTCGTCGTCGTACCCGGGTTCGTCCTCGGTCATGGGCGACCAGACTGGCCCGGGGGCGACGGCGTTGGCGTAGACGCCGTCCGCCGCCCCGTTCCGGGCGAGCCACCGAACCAACCCGTGAACGCCGGCCTTCGAGGCGACGTAGTCCGGGCCGCTGATGACGCCGCCGACTTTTCCCGCGACCGAGCCGACACAGACGACCTTGCCGTACTCGCGGTCACACAGCGCCTCCCAGAACGCCTGCACGACCAGCATCGTCCCGGTGAGGTTCACGTCGAGCTGTCGCTGCCAGTCGTCGAGACGCAGCGCGTCGAGGTCGGTGCGGCTCACGATTCCGTGTACCGTGACCACGACGCTCACATCGCCGACGTCGCGGGCCGTGCGGCGGAGCGACGCCACGTCGTCGGGATCGGTCACGTCGGCCCGGACGGTCGTCGCCTCGCCGCCGTGGGCCTCGACCCGCGCCGCGGCGTCGGCCAGGCCGTCGTCGGTCACGTCGGTGGCCACCACGTCCGCCCCCTCGCGGGCGAGTGCCTCGCAGGTCGCCCGGCCGATAGCGCCTGCCGCACCCGTCACGACGGCCGTTCGGCCCGACAGCTCCGGCGGCCCGCTGATCGGGGCCGTCACCGCCGCCACCCCCTCGGTCGTACCGCGTTCGGCGTGTGAACGCGCATGGCCCGTCCTCCGGTCGCCGGCGTGATATACGTTGTCGTGGGGGAGCGAGCGACGACGTATCAGACACCCCGGATGATGTGCGAATCGACGCAAAAACCTATAACCCTCTCGTGGTACAGTTCGGAGCATGACACGCGAGCGGCCAAAACGGACGGACGAAATCGTCTACCGTCCCTCGCAGGAGTTCGTTGAATCGACGAACGTCTGGGAGTTCATGGAGACGTACGATATCGACGACTACGACGAGTTGATCGAGCGAACCACCTCGGAGGTACCGGGCGAACCCCGGTCGGGGGTCGACTGGTTCTGGGACGAACTCGTCGACTACCTCGACATCGAGTTCGACGAGGGGTACGACGCGATTCGGAACGACGCCGAGGGGCCGCAGTTCACGGAGTGGTATCCCGGCGGCCGCCTCAACGCCGCGCACAACACCGTGGATCGGCATGCGGCGCCGGATGCGGAGACCCGCAACAAGGTCGCCTGTCTCTGGGAGGGCGAACCCGGCGACGTTCGCGAAGTCACGTACCACGAACTCCACCGGCAGGCAAACCGCGTGGCGAACTACCTGGAGTCGCGGGGAATCGAGACGGGCGACACGGTCGGCCTCTATATGCCGATGGTGCCCGAGGTCGTCTCGATCCTGTATGGCTGTTTCAAGGTCGGCGCGGTCGCCGTCCCCATCTTCTCGGGGTTCGGCGTCGACGCCACCGCTACCCGGATCGGCGACGCGGAGTGTCGCGTGCTGTTCACCGGCGACGGCTTCTACCGCCGCGGCAGCCACGTGACGCTGAAAGAGACGGCGGACGAGGCCATCGAGCAAGCCGGCCACGTCGAACACACGGTCGTCTACGACCGCCTCGGCCTCGCGAGCGAGGAGGAGATCCCGTGGGACGACGCACGCGACGAACACTGGGAGACGACCGTCGCCGAGGCCGACGACGAGTACGAGACGAAGAGTCTCGACGCGAACCAGGAGTCCATGCTGCTGTACTCCTCGGGGACGACGGGCAAGCCGAAAGGGATCGTCCACACCCACGCCGGGGCGCTCATGCAGGCCGCCAAAGAGGTCTACTTCGGGATGGATCTCAAGCCGTCAGACCGCTTCTTCTGGGTCAGCGACATCGGCTGGATGATGGGGCCGTGGACGCTGATGGGCACGCACGCCCACGGCGGCACCATGTTCATGTACGAGGGGGCGCCGGATCACCCCGAACCGGATCGGTTCTGGCAGATGATCGACGACCACGGCATCACCCAGTTCGGCATCTCGCCGACCGCCATCCGCGCGCTCCGCAAACAGGGTGACGAGTGGGTCGAGGATCACGACCTGTCGAGTCTCCGGCTGTTGGGATCGACCGGGGAGCCGTGGGATCCCGAGTCGTGGCTCTGGTTCCACGAGGAGGTCGGCGGCGGCGACACCCCGATCATCAACATCTCGGGCGGCACGGAGATCATGGGGTGTTTCCTCATGCCGATGCCGATCACGCCACTCAAACCCTGCACGCTCGGCGGCCCCGGTCTGGGAATGGACATCGACATCGTCAATCGCGACGGCGAGTCGATCGCCGAGACCCACGACCGCGGGTTCCTCGTGGCACGGGACTCCTGTCCCAGCATGACCAAGTCGCTCTGGAGCGGCGACGAGCGATATCTCGACGAGTACTGGAGTACGTGGGACGACCTGTGGGATCACGGGGACTGGGCACAGAAAGACGAGGACGGCTTCTGGTTCCTGCACGGCCGCGCCGACGACGCGCTAAACGTCGCGGGCCGCAAGGTCGGCCCCGCCGAAGTCGAAGGGGCGGCCCTGGAACACGATGCGGTGAACCAGGCTGCCGCGGTCGGCGTCCCCGACGAAACCACCGGCACGGCGGTCGTCCTCTACGTCGTCCTCGAAGCGGGCGAGACCGAGAGCGAGGATCTGCGCGAGGCCATCCGCGACACGGTCGGCGCGGAACTGGGCAAACCCTTCCGCCCGCGCGAGGTGCTGTTCGTCGACGCTCTTCCCAAGACCCAGAGCGGGAAAATCATCCGACGGGCCATCGAGACCATCTACCGCGGCGAAGAACTGGGCGACATGAGTAGCATCGAGAACCCCGACGTACTCGACGAAATCGAAGCGGCGCGCTGATCCTCGACGGCTCGTTCACCCTCTGTATTTGAGAGAATCAAAAACCCATCCGCGACGGCGACGAACCGCCGCGACGGGTTGTCGATACAAATAACAAGCGTACAGACGTTATTCTTCGGCCATCACTGCCGATCCGGGAGCGGGCACCAGACTGTTGCGGTAGTGCCGGCCGTGCAGTACCATTTATTTGAGAGAGTCAAAAATACAGCCGCGAACGGCGTGGTTCTCCCGGCACGGTGGCTGATCACCCCGGAGCACGGGGTTGTTTGTCGCAATCTTCACGATTGTTTTTGACATTCCCAAAATGTAATTGGCTCCGGTACGAGCTGGGAAACGATGTCGAAGGAACACGGACGCCGAAAGATCAAATCGGTCGACACGGCGTGTCGGCTGGTCAAGCTCCTCCGGGAGCACGGGGAGGCAACCGTCTCACAGTTGGCGACCGACCTCGACCTCACCCCGGGGACGGTGCATACGCACCTCTCGACGCTCCGGGAGCACGGGCTCGTCGTGCAGGGAGAGGACGGCTACCGGCTCGGCCCCCACTTTCTCACGCTCGGGGAGTTCGTTCGGAACCACTCCGACCTGTATCAGGCGTCCAAGGAGGAGATTGAAAGCCTCGCGGACGAGAGCGGGGAGTGTGTCCATCTCCTGCGGGAACACCAGGGGCGGCTCGTCCCGATCTACGAACGGTTCGGGGAGAACGCCGTCGCCGTCGAGTACCACAACCGGAAACGCGAGGAGCCGGTGAAACATCTCCACTGCACGGCCGCGGGGAAGGCGATCCTCGCGTACACGCCGGCGGAGCGCGTCGAGGAGATCATCGACACCGTAGGGCTCCCCCCGAACACGTCACAGACGATCACCGACCGGGACGCCCTCCTCGACGAACTCGAAACGATCCGTCGCCGGGGGTACTCCGTCGCCGACGAGGAACAACTCCAGGGGATTCGCGCCGTCGGCGCCCCGATCAAGGGCTCGGACGGGCACGCACGGGGCGCCGTTGCCGTCTCGGGGCCGACGAGCCGACTGAAAGGCGACCGTTTCGAATCCGAGTTCCCGGAGATGGTCACCCAGACCGCGAACATCTGCGAAGTGAACTACCAGACGATCGATCTCAGCGAGGAGGTGCTGTGACCGACACGGCGGGATCAACCGCGTCGAATCACCGAATTTTATGCGTGCCAGGTGCGAGGCGCGGAGTATGGGCCACGAATATCTCAAGGAGACCGAACGGCCGTCGATCGAAATCGACGACGAAGTAACCGAGGCAGTCACCGACATCCTCTCGGCAGTTCGCGAGCGCGGCGACGACGCGCTGCACGAGTTCACCCGCCGGTTCGACGACGTGGAGCGCGACGAGATCCGGATCACCGACGCGGAACGGGAGGCGGCGCGGGAGGCGATCGCCGACGACGAACGCGAGGCCATCGACAAGACCATCGAGAACGTCCGAGCGTTCCACGAGGAACAGCACGACCACATCGAGGGGTTCGAGAAGGAGTTCGTCCCCGGCGTCCGCATGGGACAGCGCGTCGTCCCCGTCGACTCGGCCGGCGTGTACATCCCAGGTGGACGCTACCCCCTCGTCGCCGCCCCGGCGATGAGTATCGTCCCCGCGGTCATCGCCGGCGTCGACCGTATCGTCGCCTGCGCCCCGCCGGACGAGACCGGGTCGATCCAGCCGGCGCAACTGTACGCGATGGATGCCGCCGGCGCCGACGAAATCTACTGCGTCGGGGGCGCACAGGCAATCGGCGCGATGGCGTACGGAACCGAGAGTATCGATCCCGTCGAACAGGTCGGCGGCCCGGGGAACGTCTTCACCACCGAGGCCAAACGGCAGGTGTACGGCAACGTGGGGATCGACTTCCTCGCGGGGCCGACGGAGGTGCTCATCCTCGCGGATGAGACGGCCGATCCCGAACTGCTCGCGACCGATCTGCTCGCACAGGCCGAACACGACACCGAGTCGCGGCCGGTCTTGATCACCACCGACGACGCGGTGGCGCGAGCGACGATGGACGAAATCGACGCCCAGTTGCCGGGGCTGCGAACCGAGGACGTGGCCCGGGAGTGCTGGGAGACGAACGGCGAGGTGATCGTCGCCGACACCATGGACGAGGCGGTGGAACTGACTAACGACTACGCGATGGAACATCTCCAGGTGATGACCGCCGACCCGCGCAGCCTGATGGACGACCTGCGGAACTACGGCTCGCTGTTCCTGGGCGCGGGGTCGCCGGTCGTCTTCGGCGACAAGGCCGCCGGCACCAACCACAGCCTCCCGACGCTCGAAATCAGCAAGTACAGCGGCGGAATCTGGGTCGGCACCTACCTCCGCGTGCTCACGCACCAAGAGGCGACAGAGGAAGGGGCGGCGCGTCTGGCCGAACACGCGGCGGCGATCTGTGAAATCGAGGGCACCCACGCGCACCAACTGTCGGCCGAGGCCCGTCTCCCCGACGACGAGGAGTAACGCCGGCCGACCCCGGCAAGAGGTATGATTTTCCGGTTGAAGGAGGATTATTTCCGCGGTCGTGGAGGGGGTGACCGTGTCCCTCGAACGGGTGTTCGGCGACGGCGCGGAGGTACTCGACGACCGCACCTTCCGACTGCTCGTGCTGGCGAACATCAACGGCGCAATCGGAGCGGTCGTCGTCTCGCCGGTGTTGGAGGGGCTGGCGACCCCCTACGGTATCGACGGCGCTCGACTCGGGCTGATGATGTCCGTGTTCACCGCACCGAGCATCGTCGGAATCCCGCTCGCGGGGGCGATTGCGGATCGCTACGGCCGGAAGCCGGTGTTGCTGATCTCGTTGCTCCTGTTCGGCATCGGCGGCACCGCGCTGGCGTTCACGACCGACTACACCATCGTCCTCGCGCTCCGCGGCCTCCAGGGCGTCGGCTACTCGGGAATTATCCCCGTCGTCATCACGAGCATCGGGGACGTGTACGAAGACGTAGCGGAGACGGCGGCCCACGGCCTCCGGTTCAGCTCCTCGGCGCTCTCACAGGCCATCTTCCCGGTGTTCGCGGGCGCACTCACGGCGCTCTCGTGGCGTTTCCCATTCCTGCTGTTCGCGGTGGCGTTCCCCATCGCGGGACTGGTGTACGTCGGCCTCGACGAACCCACGCGCGGCGCGACGGCGACTGACGGCGGAGAGCGGGCCGGCGGCACCGGCGCCTACATCCGGGCGGTGCTGTCGGCGGTCGCCCGCCCGCGACTCGGCGCCGTGCTGTTGGCGCTCGGGGTGCCCGCCCTGGTCTGGATCACGTTCATCACCTACAACTCGTTTTTCGTCGTCGAAGTGCTGGGCGCGTCGCCGCTCCACGCGAGCGCGTTGTTGACGGTGCTCAGCCTGATCAACGCGGTAACGGCGAGTCAGACCGGCCGCGTCGCCGCCGCCTTCGACACGGCGCTCGGCCCCCTCGTCGGGGCGAACGTCGCGCTCGCGGCGGGCCTCGGGCTGTTCGCACTGTCCCCCTCGTTCCCCGTCGCCTGTCTGGCCGTCGGTATCGTCGGTATCGGCTTCGGGCTCTCGTTTTCCCTGCTACGGAACGTCATCACTGATCGCGTCGAACCGGAACTTCGGGGCGGCGTCGTCGGTATCGGGGAGTCGATCATCCGCCTCTCGAACAGCGTCGGGCCGGTCGTTACCGGGGCGGCCCTGACCGCGATGGAGTCCGGCGCGGGCTTCACCGCGGCGCTCCGGCGGACGATGTTGCTGGTCGCCGTCATGGGAGGCGTCGTCGGCGTGGCGGTGATCTACGTGGGCTGGCGGGCCTAGTACATGACCCGGCCGGCGGAGACATTGAGATCCTGGCCGGTGATCCGCTCGGCCTCGGGCGAGCAGAGGAAGGCGGCGAGTTGGGCGATGTCCTCGGGGTTGACGAGTTCGTTCCGCGGGCTCTCGGCTTTGGCCTCCGACTCGACCTGTTCGTAGGGCACGTCACGGGCCTCGGCCTGCTTCTCGAACACGCGCTCGATGCGGGGGCCGCGAACCGATCCCGGACAGATGGCGTTCACGTTGATGTCGTGTTCGCCGACTTCGTCGGCCAGCGTCCGGGTCAACCCGATGACACCCATCTTCGAGGTAGCGTACGGGGCGCGGTTGTACAGCGGGTTCTTGCCGGTGATCGAAGCGATGTTGACGATCCGGCCGAACGACTGCGCTTTCATCGTCGGCAGCACCGCTCGACACATCAGGAACTGCCCGCGGAGGTTGACGTGCATGGTCTGATCCCACTCCTCGACGGACACGTCTTCGAGCGGTGCCGTCGGCCCCATGATCCCGGAGTTGTTGACCAGGAGTTCGACGGAGCCAAGATCGTCGAGGATGTCGTCCATCCGTTCGTCGACCAGATCGGGGTCGGAGAGGTCGACGTAGTACCACTCCGCACTGGCGTCGGTCTCGGCTTCGATCCGGTCGACGGTGTCGGCCATCCCGTCCTCGTCGATGTCGGCGATGGCGATATCCACCCCACGGCTGGCGAGTTCGAGACAGATCGCTTCGCCGATCCCACGACTCCCACCAGTAACGACAGCGCTCGTATCCTGCAAATTCATACTGCCAACTGTTCCAGGAGACGGTAATAAATCTACCGTCGACCCCGCGAACGACGGCGTCATCCGGCCGATTCTGCGGCTGTCAGGAGGCTAACCACAACATTCACAGGGGGCGACCGGTATCCAGATAGCACAATGAGTCACGACGGGGGACGAAGCGAGACGCCCATCGACGATATCATGGCCGAAGGTGAAGCGGACGGCGCGTCCGAGGAGAGCGTCGTCCAGCGGAACGTCACAGCGGCGGCGACGGTCGCCGACCTCGTCGAGACGACGCTCGGGCCGCGCGGTCGCGACAAGATCGTCTACCGCAAGCCGGAACACGACGAGGAAGGGCTCGACGACTACTTTCAGGTGACCAATAGCGGGGCGTATATCCTCAAGAACGTCCCGTTCGAGGCGCCGGCGGCCTCGATGGTCGCCCGCGTGGCCGCCGCGCAGGACGACCGCCAGGGCGACGGAACCACGACCGCGACGGTGTTCGCCGGTCGCCTTCTGGAGGAGGCGGCGACGCTGGTCGAACAGGGGTTCCACCCCCGGACGGTCGTCCGCGGGATCGACGACGCGGTCGCTATCGTCGGCGACGCCGTCGACGAGACGGCAGTGCCCCTGAAGGACGGGCACGGCCTCGAAGCGGTGATCCGGACGACGCTCGGGGGGACGGTGACCGAACCCATCGCCGCCGACCTCGTCGAGTGGGTGCGCTCGGCCTCAGCCGACGGCTCGCTCGACGCCGACACCGTCCGCACGGAGTCGCTCCGCGCGGGGAACCTCGACGACAGCGAGTTCGTCGAGGGGCTCGTGTTGAAGAAGTCGTTCGCCGGCAACTACGCTCCGGAGTCGCTGACCGACGCCCGGTTCGCGCTCACGACGCAGGCGATCACCGCGTCCCAGCAGGTCAACGACCGAATCGAGTCCGGCAAGACCGAGGACGGAGCCCAGTCGCTGTCCATCGAGGCGTCGGACGCCGCCGACCTCCAGCAGTTCGCGGATCGCGAGCGGGGACTGGTCGAGGAGACCGTCCGACCGCTGGTCGATGCCGGAGTGGACGTGCTGCTGGCGGGGAACCGCATCGACGAGGCGACCGTCGCCCACCTCGACAGGGTCGGCATCGCAGCCGTCCGTAACGCCGACGTGGCGCGGCTGAAGGCGCTCGCCGACGCCAGCGGTGCGACGCTGCTTCCCCATCTCGGCGCGTTCGACGCCGACGACGCGGGCGCCGCCGGCCGGATCGAGCGCCGCGAGTACCCCGAGATCGAACAGGAGGCGATCTTCCTCCGCGACCTGTCGGGCGACCTCGCCTCGGTTCTCCTCCACGGCAGTACCTGGATGGCAGGATGGGAGGCAAAGCGAAACGTCCAGGCCGCAGTCGCCGCCGCGGCCTCGGCGCTGGAAACCGACCGAGTCGTACCGGGCGGCGGCGCAACCGAGATGGAGATGGCACGCGCGCTTCGTGACGCCGCCCCCGGCATCAGTGGCCGCGAATCGATGGTAGTCGAGGCGGTGGCCGACGCGGTGGAGGCCGTCCCCCACATTCTCGCGCGGAACGCGGGAATGGATCCGACCGACGCCGTCCTCGGCCTCCGAACCGCCCACGCGGCGGGCGAGGCCGACGCCGCCGTCCTGGGCATCGACCGCGACCTCGGGAGCGCGCTCGATGCCGGAGTCGTCGAACCCGCCGAATTCAAGCGTCACAGCTTCCAGACCGCCGCTGGCGCCGCGACGACCATCCTCCGGATCGACGACGTGATCACCGGAATCGACGTCACGGTCAGCGACGAGCCGTGAAGTTGCGCAACGATTTTATATAACGATGGGTCTACAGTGTGTGGCATGGCAGGAGTCACACTCGACAGTATCGTCAAGAGGTACGACGGCAACGTGTTGGCCGTTGATGATGTCTCGCTGGAAATCGAGGACGGGGATTTCGTAACGCTGGTCGGCCCCTCCGGAAGCGGCAAATCGACGATCCTTCGGATGCTCGCGGGCGTCGTCACGGCATCGGAAGGGACGATCCGCTTCGACGAGAAGGACGTCACCGACGTGCCGCCACAGGAACGGGACGTGGCGATGGTGTTCCAGAACTACGCCCTGTATCCCAACATGACGGTGCGGGAGAACATGGAGTTCGGGCTGAAGATGCAGGGAGTCGGTCCGGACGAGCGACGCGAGTCCGTCGAGGACGCCGCGGGGCTTCTACAGATCGAAGAGCTGCTCGACCGCGATGTACAGCAGCTCTCGGGTGGTCAGCAACAGCGCGTCGCGCTCGGCCGCAGTATCGTCCGCGATCCGGAGGTGTTCCTGCTCGACGAACCGCTCGCGAACCTGGACGCCAAACTCCGGACGGAGATGCGCGCGACGCTCGTCGAACTCCAGCGCGAACTCGGCGTGACCACCGTCTACGTCACCCACAACCAGATCGAGGCGATGACGATGAGCGACAAAGTGGCCGTCCTCGACAAGGGGAACATCCAGCAACTCGCAGCCCCCCAGGAGCTCTACCGGAACCCCGCCAACCAGTTCGTCGCCGATTTCATCGGCACGCCGAGCATGAACTTCCTGGACGTCTCGGCGCATCACGGGAGCGACGGCGTCCGAATCACCAACTCCGTGTTCGACATCTCGATCCCCGCTGATTCGGCCGCCGGGAGCACCATCCAAGACGCGACCACGGACAACGAGGAGTACGTACTCGGCATCCGTCCCCAGGATCTGACCGTCTCGCAACGCGGCACGAGCGACGGCGAATTGGCGATGGAGATCGAAGTCGTCGTCGTCGAGACGGCGGGTGACGAACTCATCCTCCACCTCGAAGAGGGAGATATCCGCATCAAGGCGGTCGTCAACGAGCGGATGAACGTCGGACACGGCGACATGGTCGATATCGTGATCGATCCCGATCAGATCCACCTGTTCGATTCCGTGACCGGCGACGCGCTCCTCCACTAGAACCGCTACAGCCACCGCCGCCCGCGCCGCAAGCCGTCGAGAAAGAGCACCGTCCCCATCAAGAGCAGCAGTCCGAACATCCGGGTGAGCGCCTCCACGTCGGGGTCGCTCCCGCCCAGTCCTCCGATGAGCGACTGGAACATGAGCGCACTCACCCACGCGAGCAGGAGCGACCCGAGTACCACCTCGATCACGACGATAGCCCGTTTGAGCCACGCGAACTGCAACGGCTTGATCCGCTCGCTCATGCCACACGTTCCGCGGACGAGCCCCATATACGTTTGCGACGGCGGCGACGGCGGTCTCGGGTCGTAGATGATTTCGGACACGTCCTCGAAGCAGTCGATGTTTCGAGATGTCTGTCCGAGGGGAGGGAACGCCGAAGGCGACCCAGCACAGCTGTTGTCGGCAGGCTCTTTCCCCGGTTCGCGGCGATGATCACGGAAAACGGCGCAGGATGCAGGTACAGCGGCGCCATCGGTGGTATTCCGAGAACATAACGGTGAAAACACGTGTTTGAAGTGTAATATCTCGAATACCGATAAATACTCTCAGAGCGGCCGCGGCGTGACGAGCCGAGACGGTGGACACCGCCGGAAGCCGGCGTCCCCGAGACGGTGATTTATGTGCCGGACGGCGGTATCGGACGCATGAGCGACGGGGCTGAGCGACGGCGGTTCGAGTTCGCGTACCGACCGGGACGGATCGTCTGCCGGCCCGGGTGTGTGGCCGACCTCGGCGCGGCGTGTGACCGGCAGGGGTGGGAGCGTGTCCTCGTCGTCTGTGGCACCACTGTCGGGTCGACGCCCGCGGTGATGACTCCGATCCGGGACGGACTGGGCGATCACCTCGCGGGCGTGTTCGACGAGACGACACCGGAGAAGTACCTCGGCACGGCAGTCGACGGGGCGCGCCGCGCCCGCGACGTCGACGCCGACGCCCTGGTCGCCGTCGGCGGCGGGAGTTCGCTCGACACCACGACGGTGATCGCGACGCTGTCCACCTACGACGAGTCGCCGGACGCCGTGGGCCGGCGCGCCGTCGCGGACGAGTCGCTGACGCTGGGCGACGGCGACCCGCTTCCGGTCGTCGCCGTCCCGACGACGCTCGCGGGCGCGGATCTCTCGACCGTCGCGGGCGTGACGTTCGCCATGGAGTCCCGGGAGAACCCGCCGGCGGGCGGCGTCGGAGACGAGCGACTCATGCCCGAGGCGCTGTTCTACGACGCCGATCTCTACCGGACGACGCCCGACTCCGTGCTGACCGCGTCGGCGATGAACGGCTTCGACAAGGGGATCGAGGCGCTCTACACCAGCAACTCGACGCCGGTCACCGACGGCACCGCCGCCCGCGGCCTCCGACTCCTGCGCTCGGGCCTGTCGACGCTCCGCGAGGAACCGATGGACGCCGACCGTCTCGACGACGTGCTCGCGGGGATTATCTGCGTGCAGTACGGCGTCTCGGCGCCCGGACGCTACAAGCTCTCGATCATCCACGCCTTCGGCCACGGCTTCTCCCGCGGGTACGACGTACACCAAGGCGTCGTCCACGGCGTCGTCGCGCCGCACGTCCTTCGGTATCTCTTCGAGCACGTGGACGGCCGTCGGCATCTCCTCGCCGAGGCGCTGGACGTGCCGACCGACGGCGCGGACGACGCGGTGGCCGAGGCGGTCGTCGACGCGGTGGCGAGCGTCCGGGACGACCTGGGACTCCCCGACCGGCTCCGGACGCTCGACGGCCTCGAACGCGCGGATCTGGACGACATCGCGGCGCGGATCGTCGACGACTCGCTCATGGCGACGGTGCCGGCGGGTCTCGATCCGACGGAAGAAGACGTGCGGGACGTGTTGGCGGCGGCGTGGTGATCAGCGCGGCCCGAAGCTCTCGGCGCGCAGGTCGTCGACACCCACGGCCTCGGCGACCGTCTTCGCGTCCCTGACGAACGACTCGAAGCCGAAGGCGTAGACGGTGGCGTCGCCCGCGGCGACGAGTTCGTCGGTCGCCTCGTCGAGCGACTCGACGACCATCACGGTCGCGCCCTCGGATTCGAGGGTGTCGAGTCGTTCCTGGTGGGGTGGCTCCCCACCCCAGAAGACGACGGTGGCGTCGTAGCCGGCGCGACGTGCCCGTTCGGCGATCCCGACCGCCGGGCCGATACCCGGGCCCTCCGCGAGGACGACTGCCGGGCCGTCGCCCGTATAGCGCACGTCACCGAACGGCCCCTCGATTTCGACGGTGTCGCCCGGCGAGCGGTCGGCCAGCCAGGGCGCGAGCGTCCCTTCGGGGACGTACTCGACCGTTATCTCCATCGTCTCCTCGGTGTCGGGCGAGGAGAGCGTGTAGTAGCCCGTCTCCTCGACACCGTCGACGGTCGCCCGGACGAGAAGGAACTGACCGGGGTCGGCGTCGAACCCCTCGGGCGTTCGGAGTTCGAGTGCGACGGTTCGATGGCCGACCGTCTCGACGGCCTCGACAGTCACCTGTGGCATACCATGACCAGCGCTGGGAGGTGGAATAAGGCTTCGATGCCCGGCGTCGGTTCCCTCCGCCGACCGAGACTATAAGGTCGGCACGTACGACTTCGGGGGTGTCATGTACGACACCGTACTCGCGGACGAGACGCGCACGGTCGTCTCGCCCGGACGGATCGAACTCGGTGCTGGCGCGGTCGGATCGGTCGGCGACCACGCGGCCCGATACGGCGAGACGGCCCTCGTCGTCGCGACCGAACAGATTTTCGAGTTCCACGGCGACGCCGTCGTCGAACAGCTTGAGGCCGCGGGCGTCGGGACGGTCATCTACACGGACGTGCGTCCCGACCCGACCGTCGAGAACATCGAGAGCGCCCACGCGCTCTACGAGCGCCACGACTGCGACGTGATCGTGACGCTCGGCGGCGGGTCGTCCATCGACACGGGCAAGGGCGTCGGCATCCTTGCGGCCAACGAGGGGTCGATCCGCGACTTCGGCGTCGACATCGCCGGCTACGAGGGAGTGCCGAATCCGTCGCCGCCGCTGATCGCCGTCAACACGACCGCAGGGACGGGCAGCGAGGCGACCCGTTCCGTGGTCGTCACCGACGAGTCCACGTCGACGAAGTTTCTCATCGTCTCCGCGAACGTCGTCCCCGACGTGGCCATCGAAGACCCCGAACTCACCGTCTCCCTGCCCAAGAGCCACACCGCCTTTACGGGTATCGACGCGCTCACCCACGCCATCGAGGCGTACGTCTCCGTCAAGTCGTACAGCGTCCCCGACGGCTACGCCGAACAGGCGATGGCGCGTATCGCCCGGTCGCTCCCCGTCGCGTGGGCCAACGGCGACAACCTCGACGCCCGCGCCGATATGATGGTCGGCCAACTCCAGGCGGGACAGGCCTTCACCAACGCCTCGGTCGCTCTCGTCCACGGTCTCGCCCGCCCCCTGGGCGCCCAACTCCACATCCCCCACGGCCTCGCGAACGGGCTCATCCTCCCCTACGTCGTGGACTTCTCCGCGATGGCGGCGCCCGAGAAGTACGCGGAGGTCGCCCGGATCCTCGGCGTCGCCGACGCCGACGACCCGACACGGGAAGCCGCGGACGCGGCCGCCGACGGCATCCTCCGTCTCTGTGCCGACCTGGATCTCACCGGTTACCTCGACGACTTCGGCGAGGTGCCCGACCGCGAGTCGTATCTCGACGTGGTCGACGACATGACCCAGGACGCCATCGACTCCGGATCGCCCGACAACAACCCGCGGAAGCCGACCCGCGACGAAATCGCCGACCTCTACGTCACCATCTACGACGACGCGCTCGCCCCGGATGGCCCGCGGCGCTCCTGATCGACACGCGACGACGCTCACACCCACCTGTTAGGGACGCGTCCACCCATCCGCCGTATGGCTCTGCCCTCCCTCTTCGGCGTCGTGATGCTCGTGATCGGCGCGGTCGTCTGTCTCGTCAGCGCACGTCACGTGTGGCGAACGACCGCGCTCCTGCGGGCGGCGTCGGTCGACCGAACCGACGGCGTCGACGCCGGGCGACGAGGTGACCGTCGTCGGGCGCCTCGCCGGGGGGCAGTTGACGCCGCTCGTCGTCTCGACGACCAGCCCCAGGGGGACGTTCCGTCGACTGTCGAAAACGTCGTTCGCCGGCCTCCTCGTCGGCGCGTTCGCCCTCGCCCTCGGCGTCGCCTTGCTCGTCGTCGGCTGACGGGTCACTCCGCGTCGGCGTCGCCCGCGCCACTCGGCAGATCGGCGTCGACCGCTCCCTCCAGTTCGTGGGGGGATGTCGCCCGGAGGTCGACTTTGTCGAACTTCCCGGTCGCCGTTTTGGGGATCGACTCGACGAACTCGATCCGGTCGGGCACCCACCAGTCGGGATACGAGTCGCCGAGACGGTCGGCTATCGCCTCCCGCAGGGCGTCGCAGTCGTCGGCCTCGGCGACGACGACGGCGACGGGGCGCTCCCCCCACCGCTCGTGGGGGACGCCGACGACCGCCGCCTCGCGCACCGCGTCGTGATCCATGATGGCGTTCTCCAGCGCTTGCGAGGAGATCCACTCCCCGCCGGACTTGATCACGTCGGCGACCCGGTCGACGAGTTCGAGGTAGCCGTCGGGGTCGACGGTGACCACGTCGCCGGTGCGGAGCCACGACCCCTCGAACGCCTCGTCGTCGTCGCCGCCGTAGTACTCCGTGGTGACCCACGGTCCCCGGATCAGCAGTTCTCCCATCGATTCGCCGTCCCGGGGCACCGGGGCGCCCGAATCGTCTACCACCTCGAACTCCAGGCCGGGCAGGAGCAACCCCTGTTTCAGCCGCGTTTCCACCTGCCGGTCGTAGTCGGCGTCGCGCAGACCGGGCTTGAGGTGGGAGACGGCACCGACGGGCGACGTTTCGGTCATGCCCCACCCGTGGAGTACCCCGACGCCGTAGTCGTCGAACGCGCGGACGAGGTGTTCCGGCGGGGCGGCGCCGCCGATGACGATCCGGTCGAGCGCCGAGAGATCCGCGTCGTGCGTCTCCAGGTAGTCGAGGACGCCCAGCCACACGGTGGGCACGCCCGCGGTGAGGGTGACACCTTCCCGTTCGATCAGGTCGACGATGTCGGCCGGGGCGGGCGACGGGCCGGGGTAGACGTGTTTCGCGCCCGCCGCCGTCGCTGCGTATGGAAGCCCCCAGGCGTTGATGTGGAACATCGGCACCACGGGCATCACGACATCCGCATCCGAGATGTCGAGGCCCATCGGCGTCAGAATCGCCATCGTGTGGCTCCAGAGCATCCGCTGGGTGTATTCGACGCCTTTCGGCGCGCCGGTCGTCCCCGAGGAGTAACACAGTCCGGCGGGGTCGTCGCCGTCGAGAGTCGGGAAGTCACAGTCGGCGTCGTGGCCCGCGACGAACGTCTCGAAGTCGGTGACGGCCGTCCCGTCGAGCGACAGGTCGGGCGTCTCCGACCCGACGACGACCACCTGATCGACCGTCTCGAAGGCGTCGGGGTCGTACGCCGCGGCCAGCGAGTCGGTCAGCGACGGATCGACGACGAGCAGTCGGTCGCCCGCCTCGGTGACGATGTCACGAACGTCGCTCTCGGGGAGGAGTGGGTTGAGCGTGTGTAACTGCGCGCCCAGGTTCGGCACCGCGAAGTACGCCTCGAAGTGGCGGGCGTGGTTCCAGCACATCGTCGCCACGCGGTCGCCGCGACCGATGCCCGCCGCCCGGAGCGCGGTAGCCAGGCGCCCGACGCGGTCGGCGTACCCGTCGTACGTGTATCGCACCAGACCGTCGCCCGTGCGAGCGACGATTTCGCGATCCGAATACAGCTGTGCTGCCCGCGACAGAAACGGTCGGAGCGTCTGTGCGTTCCCCGCCATACGATGTCGTCCGACACGCCCCGAATAAAGGCTGTCGTCGGCGACCGGGGTCGTCAGCCTGCGAGTTCGGCGGCCACGAGGAGGATACTGGGGACGACGAGCAAGACGATGCCGACGACGATCAACAGCGCGGGAACGACCAGGAGGCCCATGTCGGTGAACAGCCAGAGGCCGAGGCCGGCGAGAATGGCGAGGAGTCCCACGAAGCGGAGAGCCCACGTGATTGCGTCTTCGAGCCCCGAGTCGGCGATCAGATCGACGACTTCGAGCGCTTCGTCCATGGTCGAGACGAGGGCCGCGAGTCACTTAGGAAACACGGCCACTACTCCCCGGAACGTTTTCTGCTGGCGGTGCCGACGGGTGCGTATGGCCCGCTCCGAAAGCGACGTGTTCGAGGAGTACGACGGCCTACGGGGGTTCCTCCGCCAGGCGTTCGTCACCGGCGCCGCCGTGACCCTCCCCATCATCGTGACGCTCCTCGTCCTGGGCGTCGTCGTCGATTTCGTCTCGAAACAGCTCGATCCCGTGGTCGGCTTCCTCACGTCGGTCACGGGATTCGACCCCGCGTCGGAGGTTACCCTGAAACTCATCGCCATCCTGGCGCTCGCCGCGACCATCTTCGGGATCGGCGTCGTGGCCGAACGCCGCCCCGAGCGCTCCGGGTTCGGCGCGCTCTTCGATACGCTCGTCGCCCGTATCCCCGGCATCGGCTCGCTGTATCAGAGCCTCGACGAGATGAGCGGCCTCCTCCTCGACAGCGACACCGACAGCTTTCGCGAGGTGAAACTGGTCGAATTCCCGGATCGGGGCTCCTACGCTTTCGCCTTCCTGACCGCCGACACGCCCGACGTGGTGCAGGACGCCACCGACCACGAGGGGATGGTCACGCTCTTTCTCCCGATGGCACCCAATCCCGTGATGGGCGGGTACGTCCTTCACGTCACCGAGGAACGCGTCTTCGACGTCGATATGACCGTCGAGGAAGGGATCCAGTCCATCGTGACCAGCGGCGTCGCCACCGGCCGCCGCTCCGACGAGGCGTTCAGCGAGGGGATGCTCGACCGGTTCGAGCGTCGACTCGACGCCGCCGACGTCGTCACCAGTCTCGAAGAACTGGAGGACTTCGCCGTCGACGCCTCCAGCCACCTGGAGGAGACGGTGGCGGCCGCCCGCTCCCGGGCGAGTACGGACACCGAAACCGATAGCGAGGATGGACGGTCGGGCGACCACGACTGATCCGGTCGCCCTCAGATGCGCAACCGCGAGCCGTTGTGTCGGAGCCACATCCGACGGGAGCAGGGGTTCGAAACGAGTCGTCCGACGGCGTCCCAGAACGCCGCCTCGTCGGGGTCGTGATCGGCGCGAACCAGGGCGTGGGCAATCACGTACGCCGCGACCGGTCGCGGCGCGAGGGCGAGTCGCCAGTGGAGACGGAGCGCGCCGTCGGCGCGGCGCACCCACCGCCGGTCGAGTTCGTCGACCGTTATCGGTGGCAGGGGGCGGTCGTCGGCGACGTGGGCCGCACACGCCGGGAGGACATCCGCGGCGTGATCGGCGTACCAGTCGAGGACGGCCCGCCGCCGCGCCGAGACGCTGGTGTCGCCGTCCCGGGGGAGACGCAGGCCGAACCGGGAGCCGTCGAAGTGGAGACAGGGCTCGTCGACCGTACTCTCAGAGACCTGGAGTCGGTGGTGCTGGCCGCCCCAGAGCAGTTTCTCGCCGTTCGTGAAGGATCGATCCAGACGCGGATCGGGCCGTTCGCTGAGACCGTAGAGCGTGTCCATGATCCACGTCCGACGGTCGTCGAGCGCCGACTCGATGGCCGCCGCCGTCGCGTCGGCCGGCGCGCGAACCCGCAGTTCCATCTCGCCGGTCATCGAACACGCGACAGCCGTCCGACCGGCCTCGTGGTCGACCGTGTAGGGAACGGCCGTCACACCGACGTGGTAGCGGTTCATAGGCACGCGTTCGGCGTCACCGGAGCCACGAGAGGAACCCGCCCCGGTCGTCCTCGCTCTCGGCGGTGACGACGCCGCCGCGCCGCCCCTCTTCGAGCAGTTCGGCGTCGATATCCGCCTGCGTAAAGTCGAAGAACTCCTCCTCGGGAAGCGCCACATCGATTACGTCCAGCGTCGTCGGTTCGCCCTGGTTGTCGAACGCGCGCCAGTCGTCGCGGCCGTACGGCGCCCCGGCGATGATGTGTACCTCGCCCTGGCCGAACGTCGAGAGGTCTTCGTCGCTCGGTCGAAGCACGCCGTTCGGATGGGAGTGAACCGACCCCACCGACTGCACGTCGTTCGGTTTCATGTTCGTCTTCACGGTCGCACTCACCGGGTTCGACACCGTCCCGGGGATGACGAGTACGTCCGTGATGACCTGTCCCCGTCGGTCGAGGCCGAGTTTGCGGGCGTCGTCCGCCCGGAGGAATCCCATGTACTCGTTCGGATGAGTCTCCTCACAGGCCTCGAGGACGAACTCCAGCGTCTCCCGGGCGATACCGAGGAGTTCGCTCGACCGGAACAGTCGCATACCCGAATCAGGGGCCGTCTCCTCCTAAGGATTCCGGCTCCGGGGATCGAACCCCTCCGACCGCCGGTGACTCGGACGGGCGACAGGCCTAGATCCCTCCCAAAAGTTCAAATGACCCGTTGCCAGTATGTTATCTATGGGAATTAACATTACTGCGACGACGAACGTCGAGGAGGTGGCCGTCGATCAGGAAACGACGGCGACAGGTACGATTACGTTCGATATTCCCTCGCAAAGCCGGCAGTATCCGCTCCAGACGGTCTTCTGTATCGACACGAGCGGGTCGATGAACGCAGGGATGGAGACGGACGGCCTCGCCGGCATCGTCAAGACGGCCCTCCTCGGTTCGGGCGACGAGGCGCCGAAAATCGACATCGCGAAAAGCGGCCTGAAGAAAGCGATAGATAGCCTGTCAGCACAGGACTCGTTCGGCGTCGTCCCGTTCACGAGCAGCGTCGGCACGAAGATCGGGCCGGAGAGCGGCGGTGGGGTGAACCAGGCCAAATCGGCCGTGGACGATCTGGAGGCGACCGGCGGAACCAACATTCGGAAGGGGCTACTCGCCTCCCGTGACCTGTTGAACCGGATGTCGAGCAAGCAAGCGATCCAGTGGATCGTCCTCATCTCCGACGGGCAAGGCTCCATTCCGTCCGATTCGGAGCTCCAGGGGAAGTTCGACGACCGGGGCATCACGATCCAGTCGGCCGGGATCGGCGACGGCTACGACCGCGACAAGATGCTCAAAGTCTCCCAGCAGACGCAGGGAGAACTGGCGCATATCAAATCCGCCGGACAACTGCAGAATTTCTTCCAGGAACAGATTCAGAACGCCCGTAACGTCGTCGCACTCGACGCCGAACTGGAGATCGTCGCCCACGATCCCGTCTCGATAACCGAACTCTACTACACGTTCGGCGAGCAACAGAGCACCGTCGATCCGGACTGGAACGGCAACCGCTGTGTCATCGACCTCGGAGACATCAACCACGAGAACCCCCCGAAGGTCAAATTCGAGATGGACATCACCGCCACGGAGCCGGATCTGGCCACGGAACTGGTCACGGCGACGATCCGAACCGACGACGGCTCGGCCAGCGATCGAATCGAGGTCATCGCCGACAAACGACGACACGGACTGGAACCCGTCTCGGAGGAGAAGACCGAACCGCAGCCCGATCCCGATCTCATCCTCCAGAAGATTTCGACGCTGAGCCAGCAGGGAGATCTGAACGAAGCCCGCTCAGTCCTCGAAAACAACCGTCACGTCCTCTCACAGACCCAGTACCGGGAAGCGGAACAGCGCCTCGACGATTTCGAGAGCGACAGTTCGGGGGAGTCGGCACACCGCCTCTCGACGCTCTCGTCGGATCTGGACGAGTAGTCACTAGCCGAGAACCTGGACGTTCCGGTCGTCCTCGGCGTTGTTGAACGATCCCTCGTCTTTCCGGGCCCAGATCTTCCGCACGCCGACCGAGTTCCGAAGCGACAGGTTCGTGCGCCCGTCGCTGCCGGTCGTCCACACCTTCCCGGGCTGTCTGTCGCACCGAACCTCCACGTCGCTGATGGGCTCGCCGGACGTATCGGTGACGCGAACCTCGATAGTGTCGCCCGGCCCGGCCGTCTTCGGACACTGATCGATCACGAGTTCCCGGGTGAACTCGTCGATCCGCAGAGTGCGGTCGTCCTCGCCGTAGTCCACGTCGTCGGTTTCCTTCGAGGCGACGAGATGCAACGACCCGTAGTCGTTCAGCTCTATCGTCGCTTCGCCGTCGTCGTCGGTCTCGACGCTGTGTCCCCAATCCGACGTGACGCTCGCACCGGGGAGGGGATCACCCGCACCGTCGATAACGCTGACGACGAGGTCGTTGTTCTCCATCTGCCGTCCCTCGATGTCGGCGATCCGGATCGTCCCCTGGCGTTTCGCGACCTCGATCCGCTCGTCGCCGTCCAGATAGTTTCGCGGCTCGTTCGGCGCCGATTTCGACGCGGTGATCGTCACGTCCCCGCCGACGGTGAGCGGGAGTTTGACGCGGCCGTTGGGATTGGTCGTCCCCGACTCGCTGCCGACGCTGACCTCGGCGTCGTTCACGGGCGTGTCGTCCGGTTCGGTGACCTCGACCACGATGTCGTCGCCGAGTTCGAAGTTCTGTCCGTCCGCTCGGACGGTTAGCTGTACCGTCTCCTCCGATACCGTCAGGTCGTGCTGACACTGCTCGTAGGTGGCCGTGTCGTCGTCGGATTTGGTTCCGGTGATGGTTTTCGAACCCGTGCTCGTAAACTCGTGTGTGACCGAGCCGTTCGACCCCGTCCGTCCCAGCGTGGTGTTGCCCTCGGCGACAGTGACTCCCGATACGGGACTCCCGTTGCCGACGACGACGAACTCGACCTCGTCGTTGACCTCGACGCTGCTGGGCGGGGAGCGAAAGGAGAGGTCGACGGTTCGTCGGTCGACCGATATCGTCTCGGTCGCGTCGTCGTAGGCGTCCGTGGTCGGCACCGTAATCCGCGCCGAGCCGTACGTGTCGAAAGTGAACGTCGCCTCGCCGTTTCCGTCCGTCTCCTTCGACTGGATGGCGTCGCGGTCGACATCGACTTTCGCATCGGACACCGGCCCGCTGTCGTCCGTCACACGAACCGTGACGGGCGCCCCGACCACGATGTCGGACGTGGGAACCGTCAGCGAAACCGCCCCGTCGACGAGCGGCGGGGTGTGGTTCGCTTCCATCCACTCCCCCGCGTCTTCGATCGCATCCAGCGCCTCGTTGCATCGCTTGAACTTGTCGTTGTTCCCGTTTCGCTTGGCCTCCTTTACCTTCCGCTGATAGTCCTGTATCAGGGACTCTTTCTGTGACTCGATGGTGCCCAACGAGTCCATCTTCGTCACGCCGAGAATCTCGTAGGGATCGTCCCCGCCTATCGGATCCGGATCGACCATTGTCGTGACGTTTATCCTGGCTCACTAAATGTCTAGGTACTCGCCGCGGAACCGCTAGTCGGCGTCGTGGTTGGCCTCGATCCACGCCCACGCGTCGTCGACCGCGTCCAGTGCCTCCATGGACTCCTTGAACGCGTCGTTGTCCCCGTCGACCTTCGCTTGCCGAGCGCGCTCCTGATATCTGCCGATGAGCCTGTTCGCCCGTGTTTCGATAGCGTCCAGCGAGTCCGTCTCGTCGACGCCGAGAATCCCGTAGGGGTCGTCCCCGTCCACCGGGTCGGCGGTGGGCGTACCGGAATCGCCACCCTCGGCGTCGTGGTTGGCCTCGATCCACGCCCACGCGTCGTCGACCGCGTCCAGTGCCTCCATGGACTCCTTGAACGTGTCGTTGTCCCCGTCGACCTTCGCTTGCCGAGCGCGCTCCTGATATCTGGTGACGAGCGCGTCCGTCCGTGATTGGATAGCGTCCAGCGAGTCCGTCTCGTCGACGCCGAGAATCTCGTACGCGTCCGTCCCGCCGAGCGGATCCGCGTCGTCCATACCGGACGAATATGTCAGAAGGTAAAAATTGTTACGGAGGCACTGTAGCCGGGTCATCGCGGAACTTGTCAGATTTGTTTTCCGTATATCAAGAGTTATATCCTAGTCTACTGTCAAAACAGTTGGATATGAAGATCGGGATCGACTTGGGGACGACGAATAGCGCCATGGCGTACACCACGAAGGACGGGGAAACGGAGATGATCCTGAACGACCGGAGCGAGAAAACGACGCCGTCCGTCGTCCTCATCGAGGAGGAAGAGGAAGGGGACGATGCGGTTACCGTCGGCGAGGCCGCGAACAACAAGCGGTTGCTGCACCCGAATCGGATACTCGAGCGGACGAAACAGGACATCGACACGGAGGAGGACGTCGTCTACGAGCGGGGTGGCGAGGAGTACGACCCCATCGACGCCGCGGCGTACATCCTCGCGAAACTGAAACGCGACGCCGAGAACAAACTGGACGAGGAAGTCGAATCCGCGGTGATCACCGTGCCGTACGACTTCGGCGACCGGGGTCGAAAGGCGACGAAAGACGCCGCGGCCGTCGCCGACCTCGACGTCGAGGAGATCATCAACGAGCCGACGGCCGCCTGTCTCTCGTACATCCACCAGAACGACGTCGAGGGGACGGTGATGGTGTACGACTTCGGTGGCGGAACGTTCGACGCGACGCTCGTCGAATCGGGGGCGAACATCAACGTCATCTCCACCGAGGGGGACGGGCAACTCGGCGGCGAAGACATCGACGACGCACTCTACGAACACGTCCGTCAGCAACTCATCGACGACGGCTACCCCGATCCGGAGGACGACGTGAACAAGAAGGACACCCTCCGGGGTGACCTCAAGGAACTCAAACACCAGCTGTCACACCGCCCCGAGGAGATGTTCACGTTCCAGACCGGGGAGGGAGCGGAGGGGATCGAACTCGACCGCGAGGAGTTCAACGACATCGTCGAGGAACTGATCGACCGCACGATTTCGACGACCGAGGATCTGTTCGAGAAGGACACGGTCACGGAGGCGGGCATCACTGTCGATAGCGTCGATCACGTGCTGATGGTGGGTGGGAGCACCCGCATCCCGCTGGTTCGAGAGCGCGTCGAGGAGTTCTTCGGCCAGGAACCGAAGCTGAACACCGATCCCGATACGGTCGTCGCCCGCGGGGCCGCTCTGCAGGCGGCGTACTACGACGAACGCGTGCCCATCGATGCGCTCCCGGACGCGACGATCCAGAACGTCCTCTCGCACAGCCTCGGCGTCGAGACGAACGAGGGGGTCTTCGACCAGATCTTCGAAGAGGACACGACGGTTCCGGAAGAGAAGACGAAACAGTACCAGAACCCCTCCGACGGCACCGCCACGATCATCGTCGAAGCGGTACAGAAAGGGACGCCCGGCGAACCGGTGGACAACGACGAACCGGAGCGGCTCGGCAACTTCGAAATCGACAACGTCCCGGGGAACGCCCGCATCGACGTGACGTTCGACGTGGAAAACGACGGCACCCTCCACGTAAGCGCCAGCACCCCGAGCGGGAAGGGTGGGGATATGACCATCGAAGACCACATCGGGCTCTCTGAAGGGGGAATCCAGAAGAAACAGGAGGGCGAGGGGGACAAACCCTCGCCGGTCGACGAGTTCGCTCCCACTCCCCAAGAGGGCGAGAGCGACGACTAGCCGTACGAACGTTTCGGTCGTCCGACGGCTTTCGCCGCCCCGGCCGGCGAGTCGTCCCTCGCTGCTAACATCTAAGTGCGCCCCATTTCATATCACGTCTATGTTAGATGGAACCGAGACGGATCGGCTGCCGACGGGGATCGACCTCGGGAGTGCGACGACGGTCGGCGCGGTGTGGGACGGTGTCGACACCCGTCTCCTCGAAAGCGAGGAGGAATCGGCCGTTCCGACGCGGCTCGCCGTTTCGGACGCCGGCTTCGCTATCGGGACGGAAGCGAGCGAGGCCGCCGAGAACACGGTGACGCCCCGCCGGTTCGTCGGTGAAGACGAGGATATCCCGGCGGAGAACCTTCCGCTCTCGGTGTTTCTGCGTGAACTCTTCGAGTCGTGGCAAAACCGGGAGGCGTCGACCGAAACCGAGCGGGCAGAAACCGATCCGGAATCGGACGACGGGGAGGCGAAGTCGTCCGCCGAACCGACCGAGGGAGACGAGGACGACGCCGAATCGGACGCGGCGGCGTCCGCCCCCGAAGTCGACACCGGGGAATCGGATCCGTACTCGTCGCCGTCGCTCGGCGTGACGACGGTTACGGTTCCCGGGCCGTCGTCGGCGGCCGACATGGAGCGCGTGGAAGCGGCCGCGGCGGCCGCGGGGTTCGAGGACGTTCGAGCGGTGCGCGACCCGGTCGCAGTGGCGGCGACGGAACTCCCCGACAGCACCGAGGCGAAGACTATCGGCGTCGTCGACATCGGCGTGTCCTGGGCCGCCTTCGCCCTCGTCACGGCCACGGCCGACGGCACGCTGGAGGTAGCGGCCCGGTCGAGTCTCACCGATCACGGGCGGGAGACCGTCGACGACGCGATGACACGCTGGGTGCTGAACGAAGTCGGCAAAGAGCGGGCGGCGACGTTCGAGTTCGACGAGGACGCGCAGGCATCCGTTCGCGATGTCGTCCACACCGCCCTCGACGAAGTGGGTCGGGGCGACACCGACGAAGCCAGCATCGAGTTCGAGCTATCCGAGGGGGTCGACATCGCCGACGGCGACTGGTTCGGTGACGACACGTTCGCTGCCGCTCTCGATATCGACGTTCACGACTGTTACGAAGCCCTGGCCGACGAGCTACGCGAGTTCCAGAGTGCGGTCGCCGAACTGTTCGAGGCGACCGAGTATTCGAGCGACTCGGTCGACGAACTGCTAGTGGCCGGTGACGGAACCCGTCCCGTACCCGTCGTCCACGCCATCGAAAACGCGTTCGAACGGCGCTCCCGACTGCCGACACACGGGGATCGATACACGGCCGCTGCCGCCGGAACCGCGATACTCTCGGCCGAGCGCGCGGCCGGGTCGTCGCCAATCGCGGCGGAAACGTACGACAAGGCGGTGACGATCCGCGCGCTGGACGAGTCGGGACTGACCGACCGTGCGCTCACCTCGATCCGGAGCGGGCCGACGCGTCCATCCCAGAGACGGCTGACGATCACCGACGACACGCAGCTCTCCGGCACGTTCGAAATCGGGTATCGACACCGCATCACCGGCGAGCGCGTCCGTTCCGACACGTTCGTGTGTTCGAACCTGTCGACCGAGGCGGCGACGCCCCTGACCGTGTCGTTCCGGCACGACGACGCGAGACTCGACCCCGATGCGGATCTGCGAACGGCTGTCGACGTCGAGCATTCGGAGGGCGCCGATGGGGACGACCCGTTGCACGTCTCCGTATCCGACGACGGCGCCGCACCGTGGTTGGCACATATCGATGCCGACACCGACGCGGTGGCGCCGATCCGTCCCGACGAGCGACGGGAAGGACAGTTCGTCGACGCTCGCTCGGCCGCGGAACGGGCCGTCGATGGCATCGACGACGAGAGCGTCATCGAATCGGCGCACGTGATACGGAACAGACTCTGGGAGCGGGCAATCAAGGGCGAGGCGGGAATGGATCGGGACGAACTCCAGTTGTTGCTCAAGGAGTTCGACCAGAAGCTCACGGGATACGGAGCGGAGATCATCGACCCCGACGTGGGATCACCGGTCGACGGCAACCGACACCGAGTGCTCGAAACCCGACCCGACGAGCGCGACCAGGGAACGATTCTGGAAGTAGACCGTCCGGGACTCGCAATCGACGACGTCGTCGTCGACGCGGCGACGGTCGCCGTGGCCGACGAGACGCAACCGCAGGACGAACAGTCGGCGGACGGCGAAGCACGACCCAAGGACGAACACTCGGCGGACGGCGAAGCAC
>JBDGTP010000015.1:0-8758 GCA_042216725.1 Haloplanus sp. | reverse complement strand
AACACTCGGCGGACGGCGAAGCACGACCCAAGGACGAACACTCGGCGGACGGCGAAGCACGACCCAAGGACGAACACTCGGCGGACGGCGAGACGCAACCGCAGGAGACGGATCAGTCGGAGTCGTCGGATAAATCGGCTTCCTCGTAGGCGACTGACTGTTTGAGTTCCTGGATTCCGTCGACGGTTCGCTTGGCCGCGTTCTCGGCACGCTGCTCCGTTTTCTGGTGGAGTTCGCGCTCCAGTTCGGTGATCACTCGGTCGTCGATCCACTGGTGGAGTTCCTCGGTTTCGGCCTGGATCTGCTCGTCGACGGCGGCGACGACATCGGCGTCGACGCCGTCAACCTCGTGGCTATCGAGGAGGGCCGTCTCCGAATCCTCGTCGGAGTCACCGGACGGTGCGTCCCACTGGTTACGGAGCAGGATCGCCCCGTAGCTACCGAGGAGGCCGATGAACGTACCGGCCGCCGTCGCGATGCCCAGGCTGAGGGGGCCGAGACCGACAGCTGAAACGTCGCCGCCGACCGCCGGAACGCCGATCCGGCCGACGACACCGACCACGACGGCGATGCCCACGACGAGTCCGCCGTCGAGAACGATCCGTCGGGTACTGGCCGACGCGTAGTCGAAGACGCCGAACTCGAACACCAGTATCGCGATCAGAGCCGCGCCGACGCTCGTGATCCCCGTCCAGACGAGGGAGGACAGGAGGCCGCCCGACAGGAGTTCGGCGAAGATGCCACTCAGGAGCGTCCCGCCGAGGAGCACGAGAGGGATGCCCACGAGATAGGTCGGGGGGCGACCCTCCGACTCCGGTTCGTCGGCGTCGGCGTCGTCGGCGGGCAGTTCGTCGGCGATGGCTTTGTCGATCAGTTCGGTCGCCGTGGTTGGGAAGGCGTCGACGCGTGACTGGGTTCGCTCGTTGGCGGTTTGAAAGAGGCGCTCGACCGTCTCGTCGAGGTCGTTCCCCTGTATGTCGGATTTCTTCTGTTTGCGCTGCTGGTCGAGTTCGTCCCTGTACGTCGGGAGGTTGGCGTAGGTGAGCCGACCCTGACTCTGGAGCGTGTCGACGACGTCGACGAGGTTCTCGTCCGCGACACGCTCGTCGTCACGCCGCCCGTCGAGGACATCGAAGTAGTCGCTCCGAACGTCATCGCCGTCTCTGCGCGCGACGTAGCTGACCTCGGGAAGCAGTCCGTCGACGGCGTCCACGACCGTTTCGAGTTCCTGCAACGTGAGCCGGAGTTCCGCCGAATCGCGACGATAGCGCTCCCAGAGATCGGCGACCATCACCGGGTCGAGGGACGGCTGGGCGTTCGAGTTGGGGTCACCGGGGCTGGCATCACCCGATTCGAGCGTGTACTGGATCGCCTCTTCGTGTTCCGGCTCGGTCTCGAAGTTCCGAACCCGCTTCTCTTCGAGGCTCGCCTTGATCACGGAGAGGGGAATCCCCGAGACATCGGCCACCGGCGTGACGAACAGATCGAAATACCCCATGCTGCGGTTCTGTCCGTGGTCGTCCTCCCGCTTCCGTTCGAATCCGAAGACGAACTGCCCGTCGAGGGTGTCGAAGAAGAACCCCGGCTCCCTGTCGAGCGTCTGGTCGGCCTCCACGAGCAAGTCCCCGAGCGCACCCGAATCGACGCTCGGCTTCGCACCGCGCTTGTGGTTGTACGTGTCATACACCGCGTGTTCGTACCGTACTATCTCTCGAGCCATTTGATTACCCTGTCGAATCCCTTGACGACGAACCCGCCGCTCCCGTCGTCGGTGAGGTTGCCTGTCGTGCGATTCTGGTCGGGGACGGAGACGGAGAAGAAGTCCACTTCCGCCGTCGCGTCCGCGTATTCGATGACGTTCCGTGCCTCCTGGCTGACACCCATGCCGATGTGCTGACTCAAGGCGTCGAAAAGCTCGTCGTCGGAAATCGTCGGCGTGAGGAAGGACTTCAAGATGCGTTCGAGCAGTCCCGGGTCGTAGCTCTCGGGGTCGTAGTTGATCATGTCGACCGCCGTCGGAACGACCGCGACATCGGTGAAGTTCTTCTGTGCCCACTCGAGAACGTCTTTATCGTAGGCGAGGTTTTCGTCCTGCTCGATCACCTTGTGCACGTTGAGCAGGAAGATCACGCTGTCGGCGGTGTACAGGTGATAAAGGATCGCCGTCTCCCAGTCGTCCTGTGCACTGCTTCCGCCGCTCGGTGGGTTCCCCTTCTCGAAGTCGTCCTCGATGTTGTTTTTGTATTTGGAGATGATCGTACTCCGATCCGGAACCTGCCCTTTCTGTAGTCGGAGCATCAGCCGTGTCTTCCCCTTCGGCTGGAACCCGATTTTCTGTTTCTCACCCGGGATGTCGAGGATGCTCAGGTTCGTCGACGGGCGGGCGAAGGACTCCCCGCTGATCTGGTAGTCCACGATGTAGCCGTTTCGCGTCTGATCCGGATAGAGCCCCTTCGAAAACATAAACTCCTTCAGATGCTTCGTGTAGTCCCGGCGGTCACCGATGACACTGTCGACGATGCGGAGCCTCGGTTGCTTCTGGACGTGCTGAAGGAGCCCCCCCGCAAACGTCGACTTCGACCCGCTCTGGCCGGCGACCAGCATCACCTTCTTGTCGTTCATCGATCCACCCCGTCGCGTCCCGTGTTCATCGAATCCCGGTTAGTCGTGTCTGTTTCCATATCCATCGTTCAGATCCGCCACGTGTTCAGTGCCGTGTCGAGATAGTTCGCGAGCGTCGAGTTATCGTGTGTCTTGTCCAGTTCACGCCCCAGTATATTCCGGAAGACGAAGAGAATCATGGTGAGAACCAACACGGCGACGAAAAAGACGGGGCGACCCATCCGTGCGAAGCCGAGCAGTGAGTACGTGACACCGAACAGGTAGTGCTCCAGAGTCATGACGCTGATGCCGGCGATGACCAGGGTGTTCGGTGGCTTGTTGAACCGGTAGTGAAGGACGCCGGCGCTCACCACGAGGCCGACGTACACCAGGTTCGTGATGATCTGTGTCACCCCGGCGAGCGACACGGGCGGAAACAGCAGTCCGACACCCACGGCGAACGTCAGCACCGACAGCCCGATCTTCCCGACCTCGGTGTTGGCTTTCCAGAGCAACAACACCAGGAGCCCGAAGAAGATGAATCCGAGGCTGTACTGCAGGGCGAAAAACGACCGAGGGAAACCCAAAAGCGGATGACCGACGACGACACGGAACCCGATCGAGGCCACCGCCAGCAGGACACCGGATCCGATGAGCAGTCCGAGATTTATCTTATCACTGCGAGACAGTCCCATGCGTCAGAACACATCCGACGTTATTGATTTAAAACTTATCATTATTGGTAGTTGTTACGAACGACTCCCAAAAGATGTCAACAGCCATGTAACGGTATCGAAAGGAGAAGCTATCGACGATACAGCAGTTATCGACTGACGGTATCGCTAAGGGGACACGGGTTTCACGGCCGCGTAGGGCCGTCGCCACGAATCCGTTTCGAACTCGGCCGCCGCACGTGTCAGTGAACGTTTCGTACTCCTCCGGTCTTCGTATCTGGTATGTTATATTTTCCGCGAGCGCGGCGGCCGTGTCGCTTCGTCCGCCGACGGTTCGCGGCCGACGAACGGATCGGCGGCGGCACGGCGACCACGCGGTCGTTCGTCACGCGACGGACGGCAGATCGGTCGTCGCCAGCCAGTTCAGGGGATATTCTTCACGAAGGAGGCGACTTTTTTCACCAGCGAATTGGAGATGCTGACCGCGGCGAACGCCAGGATGTACGAGACCAGTCCGACGGTTTTGACCGTTCCGACCAGACGGTCGCTCCCGCTCGCCTGTTCGGGACGTTCGCCCACGAGCACCAGTTCGGTGGCGAACTCCTGCATGTTGGTGTTGATCGACTGGCCGACCGTGGCGATCCAGGTGTTCGACGGCCCCCAGGTCGCGACCACGACGGCGTAGAAGGCGAACCCGACGAGCGTGGCGGTCGACTTGCGGCGCCACTCGCGCTTGATCGCGTTTTTCTTGGCGCGTTTCTGCTGGGTGTGGAAGTAGACGTAGAGGAGGAGCAATCCGATCCCGGTCACGTTGACCACGTCGACGGCCATCGAACTCGTCTGAAGCGGAGCGGTCAGTTCCCCGATCATTCGTCCAGTCGCTGGAGACATTGGTCGTTCTCACAGAACGTGGCGGTCGGATCGTTCCGGCGGCCGCAGTTCGAACAGACGATGCCCGCGTTCTGTCCCCCACCCGTGGCCTGTGTCCCACCGCCGGTAGTCGATCCGCCGCCACCGCCGGTAGTCGACCCGCCGTTTCCCGTCGACTGCGCGCTGCCCCGAGACCCGGGCACCGGAAGCTTGTCCCGCCAGTAGACGGCGGCCCCGACCGGTGCGAACAGCGTCAGGAGGCCGACGAGAAGGATGACCTGTTCGAAGAGCATTAGAAAGATCACCGTCATCGCGAGTGATGTCACGCCCGCCAAGGCGGTTCCACCACTGAAGAAAAACCCCGCGAGTCGGTACGAGCCCACGAGCGTGAGCAGTACCGCGAGTGTCCCGAGTAGCGTGACGAACTCCGCCATCGTTCCTATATGGAACCGAACCGATTGTAATTGTTCGGGTGCGGAGGCGGACGGACGCTGACCGCCTCACCGAGCGTCGCCGAGGGTACCGGGGTCGAGCGCGTTCGGCGGCGCCGCTCGCCGTTTCGAGAGACGAACCGAGTAACAGTTCGCTGTGTGTGACAGCTTTGAGCCACTGCGTTCCTCGCTCACCGTTCGGCTCGCGACAGAATGCGCGGGATCGGATTCGAACCGGCGAACCCCTACGGGGCAGCGTCCTAAGGGAGCCGAGAGTCTCCCACCCTTCTTGCGAGGTAATCGCGGCAAGGCGTGCCGAGACTCGGCCTGTCTACCCCGAAATCAGCCGGATAGCACATAAAGCTGGCCCCGGGACAGCGCTAACCGCAACTCCCGTTGAGCGGGGCAAACGTGTCAGCGAATCTGCTCGATGTCCGATGGGTCCGGGAGCGGTTCGAGCGAGTGGACACCGAGCGTGTAGTTGGTGTGGTCGAACTTTCGGGACTCCTTCCGGACCCCGTTCAGTAGAGTCTCCTTGGTCGCGCCTCCGTAGAGCGTCACGGTGGGTTCGTCGACGTGGCCGAGGATGTAGTAGTCGGCGTTCACGGCGTACTCCTTGACCATCAGCGCCGACGGCTCCTTCTGTGCGGTCTTGATGTCGACAGTACGTCTATCGCCCTCCATCACGACCTCGAAGTCGTAGCCCCCGTCGCTCCACTCTCTCGTCGACGTGTCGACCTTCAGGTCGGCATACTCCGCGAAAGCGAACTCGCCCATTAGCCCGACAAAGTTCCGACGTTCCGGTTCCGTTCCCCAGGTGTCATCGTCGTTGTCGTACGCTTCAGCCTCCTCGAACGACTGGTTACGTTCCTTCGCCAGTTGCCGAGCCCGGCGGACGTAGCGCGGCGTCACTTCGACGCTGACCGGCATTAGATGGAGACAGGCCCTCAGTAGTGACAACGGTTTCGCTGGCGCACGGAGGTCGCGGACGTGGCGAGAAACCGGTTACAGTCGTTCGTCCGGCGGTGCGTACTGGTCGACGGGGTCGCCCTTCTCGTTGACGACCTCCGGCTCGCTGTCGCTGGGTCCGTCATTGTCGACCTCCTTCAGGATGGCGTAGAACCGCCACTCGTCGCCGTAGTCGAACAGGTAGCAGATACGGTCACGCTCTTGCAGCTTCAATTCCTGAATCATTTCGCCCACCGTCGTCTCAGCGGCACTGTACTCGTCTTCGTCGCCCATCGTTGGGCCTGCTTGCTCCAACTCCTCAGGCCGTTTGTACTGCACAGGGCTTTGCCAATAGTCCTGGTCAGTGCCGAAGAACCAGAGGTGGTCCTGGTCGAGGCCGACCGCACGGTTCAGCACCGTTTGGAACTCGTCGAGCGTGCGGTCCGCGCCAACGACGATGTCGCGCCACAGTTCAGTCGGGGCGTACTCGAACTTCACGCGGAAGCGGTAGGTGGTCATCCCTGAATCTCCGTCCCCGTGCGGAAGCTCGTGAGGTCGTCGATTCGGTCTTCGAGTTCCTCGATTTCCGCCCGAAGTTCCTCGGCTTCGTCGCTCTCCGTGGCCGCGAGTTGGTCCTTGAGACCCTGGAGGCGCGTCTCTTTGCGCTCCTCGTCGACCTCGGCCTTGCGGACGTACTCGCTTTCGTCGATGTCGTACACGTCGCTCTCGGAGAGTTCCGTTACGTCGAGTGCGTCGTCCACTTTGTCGCGGTCGACGCCGAGCACGCGCTCGCGGTCGATACCCGCGTCTTCGAGGGCGTCCAGCACTTCTTCGTCGTCCTTGAGCGAGCGGTTCCGGCGCGTGGTTCGCTGGACCGAACCGAACGGCCCGCTCACCGGGCGGTCGTGGTGGAGACGGCTCAACAGCACGTCGGCCACGTCCTTGCGGAGGTCGTTGGCGTCCCGCTGTACGTCCGAGAGCAGAGTGTAGAGGTTCACCAGGGCGTCCGTCTCCATCTCTTCGAACGTGGTCACATCGTGGCGTTCGAGGGCGTCAACAAGCAGGAGAGCGTCCGCATACACGTCCAGATCCGGTTCAGTACGTTCCGTATCCTCGCCCTCCCTCTCGGTGTCGAGTAGCTGACTGGAGGTCGAACCCTCCTTCTCGGTGATGACGCCACGGTCCTCGTCGATTTCGAATCGTGGATGCAGGCTCAACACCGCTGGGTAGGGGTCAGCATCGGGTGGGAGGCGGTCGAGTTCGAAGCCGTCCGGCTCGTCGGTGATGCGCCGATGGAGCGTCTCGAACTGGTCGCGCTGGAGCGGGCGCGTCTTGTCGATGTCGCGGTCACGAAACTCGATGACGACACGTTGCTCCTGTACGTCAGTGACGCGGAAACGGTCGTTCGATAGCGGCGTGATGAGCGTCGACCCCTCGGGAAGCTCGTCAAGTTCGTCCAAGAGGTTGTGCCAGGTGACGCTGAAACCCATACAGGCGGATTGTCCGGCAACCGGGCTAAAGGTTGCTCCGTCGATGGGGCGCAGGCCTACCGAGGTTGATAGCAGAGTCCCCTCAGATACAACAGAATACTCAACTTCGCACCGCCAACACACGTACGTACATACACACGGGAAGATAGAGAGGGTCAGTCCGCGACGGCTTCCTCGACGATTTCGATTTCCTCGTCGGTCAGCCCGTAGAGGTCGTAGACGATTTCATCAATCAGGTCGTCCGTGCGCTGAATCTTCTCGTCGAGTTCCGCCGCTCGCTCGACGGCCTCTCGATACCGTTCGAGGTCATCAGCCACGTCGTCCGGGTCGGGGAGCGTTATCGCCTCCAGCCGGTCGACCAGTGAGTTCGTCTTCGTGGCCGTCTCACGGAACCCTGCGAACCCACCGGCCTCCTCGACGGCGACGGGGACGAACGCCTCCACGAGGTCGGCCTCCGTCTCCGAGAGGTCCGTCAGCCGCATCGCTGGCATCGGCTCGGTTTCGGTGTATCCCCACTGGTCGGTCTCGTAGGCGTCCTCGTCGTCGGGCTTGTAGCGGGCCGTGGCGTGGATGACGACGGTACTCTCGTCCTCGCGTTCGCACATCACGGTTCCCACGCGTAGGTTGCCGTGGTCCTCCTTCGTGGCGGCCAGTTTCGTGTCACCTACGCCTTCCGGGGGCTGGTAAATGCCAATGTCAGTAAGGGAGGGCCCATCAGAGTATGGTTGCAAATAGTCGAGAACCCTCAAATTGAGTGATTCACGCTCTCTCTGGAGGTCAAGAGCGACGTTTGCTAAGTCGGAGAGGTTTTCACCGGGAGAATCTCTTTCCCTCCCAATGGATTTCTCGAATGTAGGTTCAGTGGTACGGTGGGCGTCGGGCGAAGCATCTGGTACCGGAAGCGGAGATAGATACGAAGTCATGAACCGTCTGAAGTCACCGCGTAGTACGGAACTGGTGTGGTAAATGAAGAACCAAGTAGCAGTGCTATTCAATACAGCAAGCAAGTATTCGTGGTGACGTTGTTCTGTTCGGTCAGGTACGATGCCATACGCCGAGTTGGGTAGGTAAATCCCGCCATCGCGGTCAAGAGTAAATTCGCTACGCTGACAAACATCGGGAGTTATGAGTTTCGGGGCTTCGAACTGTTGTTTCTCACGCGGGCGATAAAGTGCGTACCACTCTCGGTACCGCATATTATCTGTCCCACGGTCTGAAAGACGGTCTTTGAACTGTTCAAGATAATTGAATGTTAGGGGGTACTCGTTTTGCAGCTTTGCCTCAGGAATGGGTTGTGTCTCTCCTTGACGGACTTCGTATGGATAGACAACCCCTTCGTCAGGTTCTATATTCCCATAACGTTCGATAAAGTCTCCTCGAAGAAGGGGTTGCACCATTTCTGTTTCAACTTCGTACTGATTGTTGTCCGCCGGGCACTCTATTTCCACAACTTCCTCCCCCTGTTCAATTATATCAACGAACAGAATTTCATTATCACCTGATACAATTCCCTCTGCAAGATACCGTGAGCGGTCACCAATCGGGTACCCAACGTCCCGTAATTTATTCAGTACGCGCCTTTCACGCGGCCCTGTTAGTGCCCACTTTTCGTCATCGAGGTCGTCCAGTCCGATTTCAGCTCTCGGTGCTTGTGTGAGTCCGATTTCGCTGGCCTCACTTGCCTCGGCATATTCGAACGCTTGACATCCGCTTTGCAGAGACAGGATACAGGTGTAAGTTGTCA
>JBDGTP010000039.1:0-38669 GCA_042216725.1 Haloplanus sp. | reverse complement strand
CCATCTCCTTCCCGCAGGCGACGTTCGGCGACACCGTCGAGGTGCCGACGCTCGACGGCACCGTCGAGATGGACGTGCCGGCGGGCACACAGAGCGGCGAGACGTTCCGCCTGAAGGGAAAGGGGATGCCCCGCCTCCGGCGGCGGGGGCGAGGCGACCTCTACGTTCAGGTGCAGGTCGTAACGCCCGACGATCTCAACGAGGAGCAACGGGACGCCCTCAAGCAGTTCGCGGAGGCGGGCGGCGAGGAAGTCGACGTGAACGAGGGCTTCTTCGAGCGGATCAAGAGCAGTTTCTGAATGACCGTCCTCGGCGACCTGGTCGGCCGGGAGCGACGGAGTGAGCGGGTCGCCCTGCGCGTCGCCGACCGCGACCGCGACCACAGCTACCGGAACTTCTGTACGACCGCCTGGAAGGCGGGACACGCCCTCCGACACCTCGGTGTCCACGAGGGGTCGCGCGTGGCGCTGGTGCCCGAGCCGACGCCACAGATCGTCCAGACGTGCTTCGGGGCCGCCCTCCTCGGCGCCCGAGTGACGTTCGATCCGCACGCCGACGCGCGGGTGGTCGTCGGCCCCGTCGACCGCGAGGCCGACCTCGACGGCGAGCGACGGGTCGTCGTCTACGGCGGCGCCCCCGAGGCGTCGACGACCACCCACTGGGAGCGGGTCGTCTGGAGCGAGAATCCGGCTGTCCCGCCCGGCGAGCGGTCGCCCGACGAGGTGGTTCTGGAGGACGGCTCCCGGTCGTTCACGCACTGTGATCTGCTGACGCGGGCGGATCGCGTCGACATCGACGCCGAGACGAGCGTCGCGCTCCGGGCGTCGCTCGCCGACCCGCGGGCGATGATCGCGGGCGTTCTTGCTCCCCTGTCGGTCGATGGGTCGGTCGTCCTGCCCGGGGGGGTAGCGACAGCGGTGGCGGACGTGGCGGTGAGCGACGACGCGGTGCCGGAACCCCGGCGGATCGCCCTCGATACGGTGTCGGTCACGCGGAGCGGCGAACGCCGAGGGCCATGAGGAGCGATCCCCCGACGACGACGCCCGTACTCCAGAGGAGCGCCGCACTGGTCACGGTCGGAAGGCGTTCGAAAACCGGAACGAACGAGCGGAGATCGAACAGGACGACCGCGAGAGCGCCGATGACGTCGAACACCAGATCCAGAGCGGAGTCACGCCAGCCGTAGTGGACGAGCACCGGATCGACATCGAATCGGTCGGCGACATCGCGAGCGATCAGTTCGACGAGTTCCCAGAACACGCCGACAGCGAGTGTCAACAGGATCGTCGCGCCCGCGAGGGCAACCGGGGATCGAACGACCCCGCTCACGACGAGGGCGGCATAGAGGAGGGCTGCAACCAGCGTCGCCGAGACCGTGTGTGTCAGATGATCCCACCACTGGATCGACTCGTAGCGGCCGAGCATCCCCAGACAGTGGAGCAGACCCGCGACGGCGACCCACAGGGGGAGGAGCGACCCGATGCCAGTGAGGCGGGGGAACGCGAACACCGGCAGGAGTGCGAGGGTGAGGGAGACGAGCGCGTTTACCACTACCGTCGCGTTTCGGCGGCGAAGCCCTTCGAGGAGGGAACCGGCGATACCGGCCTGAAACGCCAGCGTCGCGATGCCGAGCGCGTCGATCATCGGATGGTGGCGTGACTACTCCGCCTCGGGATGTCGGAGGCGATACCGGGCGGGGAGATACGGTGTCGTCCACGCCGGGAGGACGGCGACGAGACGTTCCGCGACCGTCGGGAGGGTGCGGCGCACGGCCGCGTAGACGGTTGCCACGGCGAGGGCGCCGCCGACGAGCCACGAATAGGGGGCGTCGACGACGGCGAGCAACGGCGCGGCGACAACGACGGCCACCATGAGATCAGTCGGCGACCCGTCGTAGCCGATCCAGGCACGGGGGGCGATCCAGCGACCGTGGAAGTGGTCGTAGACCGCGCGGCGCGACGTGCCCTCCCACGGCCGAAGTTCCAGGCCGCCGCCGAAAACGTCGGTAACGCTGTGGGCGGCCGCTGCGAGGAGGAGGGTTCCGACACCGACCGTCACCGTCGAGGGAACGGCCCCCATCGACAGCGCGCCGGCGATGCCGGCCACGGAGTAGTAGACCGGGAAGTGGAGGGTCTTCCGGTGTCCGACGTACAGATCCAGGTCGGGGAGGACGCCGCCGAGAAAGCCCGCTCCGAGGGCGACGCCCGCGAACTCCGGCATCGTGAGCGCTACCGGGAGCGCCAACAGCATCCCGGCGAGCGCGTGCGTCGGCAACATCATCTCGTCGGAAGCAAGGCGACACGATGGCTTGAGTATATCGGTCGTGCGAACGGATAGCATATGGCGTGTGGCACCGACGGTCGTTTCCAGATGCCGAGAACGACCGGCGGGTTCTTGAGAGTGAGTGGCAAACGTCCACCTGCCGATGTCGCAACAGCCCCTGGTGTGGGATCGGATGATAAAAGCGACAAACATTTCAAGCCATGGACATCTCAGATATCGTTTCCCAGGACTACGTAGAGTTCTCGCCCGAGACGCGTGTTTCGAAACTCGTCGGCGTGTTCGACGATCCAGCAGTCAAGGGCGTCGCCGTCGTCGGGGAGGAGTTCAAGGGCGTCGTCACCCGACGACAACTCGCCACGTCACACCACCAGCCGAACGAAAAGATCGGCACCCTGGTCTGGCACGTCCCGCAACTCGCACCGGACGAGGACATCCGCAAGGTCGCACAGCTCATGATCGACAGCGACTCGCAGTTGCTCCCCGTCTTCGAGGGCGAGACGTTGACAGGGGTCGTCACCGCGGATGCGATTCTCCGCAAGGTGCAGTCGTTTCTCGATGCGGCGACCGTGGCGGAGGCGTACACCGCCGACCTCGTCTCGCTCGATCCGGACTCCACCTTCGGCGAGGCCCTCAACTCCTTCCGGGAGAACCGCATCACTCACCTCCCCGTCGTCGACGACGGCACGGCGGTCGGCATCCTGAGCCTCTACGACGTGACCGACCTCGTCGTCCGCTCCGAAGCGGGGAGTCAAGGTGGCGACGCGCACGGGACGGACGCGTTCGGCGGCGGCGTCTCTGACAGCACGGGTCGGGCGCGCGGCGGCGGCTACGGCGCCCGCGAGGGCGAACTCGACCGCATCCTCGACCTCCCCATCCGAGACGTGATGACGTCGCCAGTGCGAACGATCAGTCGGGACGCGACGCTGGAGGCGGCCGTCGACGAGATGTTCGACATCGGCGGGTCGGCGCTGATCGTCACGGAGAACGGCCACCCCTACGGCATCGTCACGAAGACTGACGTGCTCGATTCGTTGACATGGGAGGCCGGCGGTAACCGGGGCGTCCAACTCTACGGCTCCGACCTGATGGACGACATGAGCTACGACGAAGTCGTCGCCATGGTCGACAAGTTCGACGACCGGGACGGCGAGATGAACGTCCTGGACGCGAAGATCCATCTCCACGAACACGACGAACGGCTCCGGGGGACGCCGCTCCTCCTCGCTCGCATCCGCCTGCACACCGACCGCGGCCAGTACATCGCCTCCGGCGAAGGGTACGGCGCGCGTCACGCCATCAACGAGGCGCGGGACGTACTCGAACGGCAGATCCGCGACGACAAGACCCACGGGCAGACGAAAAAACACCCGGACGAAGCGTTCTGGCGGAAGCGGTTCGGGTGGCTTCTCGAGGAGTGACGGCGGGACGAGGTGACGGCACGCTCCGGAACGGTCAGTGTTCCGGGCCGATACGCTTGACCCGACCTTGCGCGCCGGATTTGAGTTTGACGAGAATACCCTCCGGGTGGGTTCGCTCGTCGGTGAGGACAGCGCCGACCTCACCGACGATGCGGTCGCCGTTCTCCTGTTCGATTTCGACGGTCATCCCCTGAACGAGTTCGTCGCGGGTCGGCAAGTCGGCTGACATCGTTTCTCTGGGTCGGCACCGATCCCTTTCAAACGTCGGCGTCGTTCCCGGGCGTCGAGAAGTCGGGTCGCCCCGTCGACACCGGGCGCTATCCCCGTTTGATGGCGTCGTCGAGCGTGCCGACCGTCTCCCAGTCGTCGGCGTCGATCGGACGCCGGCGCAGGCGGATCGGCCCGCCCGGCTGTGGCCCCGTCGTGAGTTCGTACAGCACGCCCTGTGTCTCGTTGCGGCCCTCGGCGTGGAAGCCCCGCTCCTCGCTCACGTCGACTTCGTCGAGGGCGGCCTCGACGGTGTCGCCGTTGTCGAGGTGGAGTTCCCACTCGCCGGCCCCTTGTTTGCCCATCGTGATCGCCAGGTCGTCCAGTGGCATACGCGTCCGTTCGGAGGGGATGGTCAAAAGCTAGCGGGGAAATGCCGACGGACTGCATCCCTTCCGGTAGCACCGCGAGTCGGGACGCCCGCCGATCCGATAGCCGTCACCGGAACGGGACGCTGGACGACCTGCTGTGCGGTTTCGCCGAGTAGCACGCGCGAGGACGGGCGACCGCCCGTGGCTCCCCATCACGGTCGGCGCTATCTCCTCGGCGGCGTAGTCGACGATGACATCCGCGGGGTCGCCGAACCCCGGCACGGTCTCAGTTCCGCCCCGTGGTCGGCCGCCGTCCTCGCGTCCTTGAACAGGCGCAGGAAACCGCGGTCGAGCCACGGTGGGGGCGACGTAGCCGACGAGCGAGAACAACCGGGGCACCGACAGGCGAGCCGCCCCCAAAAGCGAGGGTGTGAGCGCGGCGACGAGGGAGCCGTTCGCGAAGCCGTCGGCACCGACCCGCCCGAGTCCGACCGCTGAGCGGTCGTCGACGACAGCCGTCGGGGACAGGCCGAGCTACTGGAACCCGGACGACTAGCGAGGGCTCCCGTTCTCAGCCGATGGGAGGGGCCGGAGTCGTTTATGCGCGCCGAACCGAACATGACGTATGGCTTACATCGTTCGGATGCCGAAGCTCGGTCTCGAAATGAGCCAGGGGACGCTCCTCGACTGGCACGTAGACGAGGGGGATGACGTGGCGGACGGTGACGTGATCGCGACCATCGAGTCCGAGAAGACGCAGGCCGACGTGGAGGCGCGGGAAGCGGGCGTGTTGCGCCGGCGCTACCTTCCCGAAGGGGAGACCTGCGAACCGGGCGATCCGATCGGCATCGTGGCCGAACCGGAGGTCGACATCGCCGACCTCGAAGCGGCCGTCGAGGGCGAGGGGGGCGAGGCGGCGTCGACGGAACCGGGAGCCGCCACGAACGCCGAACCCGAGCAGGCGACGAGGGAAGCGACGGCCAAGGCGAGCGAGGCGGGCGGTAGCGGTGACGGGGCGGTGAAGGCATCGCCACCCGCCCGCAAGCGCGCACAGGAACTGGGCGTCGACCTCGCCACAGTCGAGGGAACGGGGCCCGGCGGGGCGGTGACCCCGGACGACGTGGAACGGGCGGCGAGCGGTGGGGCCGAGGGTGAAAGAGAGCCCGAGGCACCGACGGCCGAATCCGGTAGCGGCGCCGGCCCGACGCTCCGTGAGGAACGCTCGTTGAGCAGGACGCGTCGCACTATCGCGGAGCGTCTCGGCGAGAGCTACCGGAACGCCGTCCACGTCACCGAACGGCGCACGGTCGACGCCGAGGAACTGGTGACGGCGGCCGAGGCGGCAGACGACGCCCTCGACGCGGACGTGGCCGTCACTGACGTCCTCTTGCTGGCGCTCTCGGAGACCCTCGACGAGCATCCCACGTTCAACGCCCACTACGAGGACGACAGTCACCGCCTGTACGAGGAACACAACGTGTGTGTCGCGGTCGATACCGAACAGGGTCTGATCGCGCCCGTGATCCGGGACGTGAGCGCCAAGTCGCTCGGAAGGGTCGCGAGCGAGCGTCACGAGGTGACCCACCGCGTCCTCTCGGACGAACACACGATGGACGACCTCACGGGCGGGACGTTCACGGTCACCAACCTCGGTCCGTTCGGTGTGGAGTCGTTCAGCCCGATCATCAACCCGCCGCAGGTCGCGATCCTGGGTATCAACGCCATCGCGAAACAGGCCGTTCCGGGGGCCGACGACGCCGTCGAGGTGCGCCGTCAACTGCCGCTGAATCTGAGCTTCGATCACCGCGTCGTCGACGGCGCCGACGCCGCTCGCTTTCTCGGAACGCTCGCCGACCACCTGGAAGCCCCGTGGGCGCTCGTTCCCGACGAAGTGACACCGCCGGGAGAGCGTCTCTAGCCGTCCACGAAACAGCCGTCCCGGGCGGCCTGCGCCATCGTCTCCTCGAACGAGAGGAGGCGGGGACCGTCGTCGACGGGGTGAATTCGAACCACACCGTCGGTCACTTCGAGTTCGCGTTCCCCGTCGGCGCTGACGACACCCTGCGCCACCTCGAAGACGACAGCCTCGCCGTCGTCGAGAGCGGTACAGTCGGCGACGCCGAGTCGTTCGACGACGCCGGGGAGCGTGATGGCGCGGACGCATCGCGGAGCGTCGTCGACCGGTGCCAGTCGAACCGCCACGCCACCCGGCGTCTCGGGCGCGTGCGACCGCACTGCGCCGACGATTCCGGAGAGACCGATGTCGCCGGGCGAGGCGTGGGAGACGACGCCGCCGACGAACTCCGAGCCGTGGAGGACGGCCCGCGTCCCGACGAACGCACGGTCGACGACGCCGACGGTGACGAGACCACGGACGGTGCGCTCGCGGTCACGGGCGGGGTCGACGACCGTCGCCTCGACCATCCCGTGACGGACGCAGACGTCCGCGGGAGGCACGGCCCCCGTCGCGACGACGCCCGCTGCGGCGCCCGCGACGGCGCCGTCGACGAAACTGGGGACGACGTTGTTCGTGCCCGTCGAGACGGCGCCGACCGGCACGTCGCCGACCGACTGGGCCACGTCCCGCGTCGTCCCGTCGCCGCCGAGGACGACGACGGCATCGACGGTGTCGACCGGGGCGCTCGCGCCCCGGAACCGGTCGGCGGCCCGCCGTGTGTCCCGAGCCGACCCCTCGGTGTCCATATCGAGCAAGCGACAGGGGACAGCCTCGGGCGCGCGCTCCAGAACCGTCTCGCCGATACCGGCCGGATCCGGCATCACGACTAGCTCGACCGGTGCGTCCACCATCGTCAACCCCTCGACTACGGCGCCGGCGACCCGCCGTTTCGTGTACGAGTCGGTCACGACCGCACTCCCGGTGAGGCGTCGCACGTCCCGACCGGCCGCCGGATTCACGATCAGTCCGACGCGAGGGCGGGCCATCGGACTACACGATGCGCTCGATGGCGGCCCGCACGTCGTCGCCGTGGGGGAGCACCTCGTCTTCGAGCGGTGGGCTGAACGGCACGTGCGTGTCCGGCACCCCGACCCGCTGGATGGGTTCGGCGATGCTGTAGAACGCGTCCTCGACGGCTCGCATCCCGATTTCGGCGTGCGTGCCGTACGAGAGCGGGCTCTCGTCCGCGATGACGAGACGGCCGGTCTTCTCGACGCTCTCGACGATGGCGTCGGTGTCGAGCGGATAGAGCGACCGGGGATCGATGACCTCGACGCTCACGTCGCCGGATAGCTCCTCGGCGGTCGAGAGGGACTCGTCGACGAGTCGCTGGGTGGCGACGACGGTGACATCCGCACCCTCGCGTTCGACGCTCGCCTCGCCGAGCGGGATCGTGAAGTCCTCGCTCGTCGGCACCTCACCCTCCTGTTCGTAGATCATCTTGTCCTCGAAGAACATCACGGGGTCGTCGGAGCGGATCGCGGACTTGAGTAGGCCCTTCGCCGCCGCTGGCGTGCCCGGTGCGGCCACCTTGATGCCCGGAAAGTGGGCGAACCAGGTGTGCATCGTCCCGGAGTGTTGGCTGGCCGCGCCCATCCCGCCGCCCTCGGTCGTGCGAATGGTGAGGGACATGTCCGTCTTCCCGCCGAACATATACCGCATCTTCGCCATCTGGTTGAGGAGCTGTTCGGCGGGCACGCCGAGGAAGTCCGAGAACATCACCTCGACCACGGGCCGCATCCCCGTCGCCGCGGCACCGACGCCCGCCCCGACGAACCCCGCTTCGCTGATGGGCGTGTCGCGCACCCGTTCGGGGCCGAACTCGTCTCGGAGGCCCTGTGTGACCTCGAAGACGCCACCGTAGACGCCGACGTCCTCACCCATGAGGAACACGTCCTCGTCGTGTTCCATCTCCTCGCGGAGAGCCGCACGGATCGCCTCGCGGTAGGTCATCGTCTCCGCCGCCTGTTCGGTCGTCGCGCTCATCGCTTCTCACCTCCCCGTTCGCCGCCGTCGGTCTGGAGCTGTCGGGCGAAACGCTCGATTTCGGGGGCTGGTTCCGCGAACATATCCTCGTAGGCGTCGTCGGGCTCGGGCATCGGCGCGTCTCGGGCATACGCGACCGCCTCGTCGATGGTCTCCTCTACCTCGGCGACCAGGTCATCGTACTCGTCGTCGGTCAGGTCGCCCCGGTCGATCAACCGGTCTCGGAACGTCGGAATGGGGTCGCGCTCCTTCCACTCCTCGATTTCGCTCTCCTCGCGGTACACCTGCGGGTCGCCCTCGAAATGGCCGCGGTAGCGGTACGTCTCCGCCTCGATGAGCGTCGGACCCTCGCCGTCGAGTGCCCGCCGGCGGGCCTCGGTGACCGCCTCGTAGACCGCAGTCACGTCCATCCCGTCGACGGTGATGCCCGGAATCTCGTAGGCCTCGGCCTGTTCGCTGAGGCTCTCGACGTGATGTTGCTTCTCGACCGGCGTCCCCTCGCCGTACTGGTTGTTCTCGATGACGAAGACCGCCGGAAGTGTCCACGACGACGCGAGGTTGAGCGCCTCGTGAACCTGTCCCTGAGCGACGGCGCCGTCGCCGAAGAAGGCGAGGGCGACCCGATCCTCGCCTTTGAGGTGGCACCGAAGCGCCGCCCCCGTGGCGATGGGCGGGCCGGCGCCGACGATGCCGTTCGCGCCGAGCATGTTGGCCTCCACGTCGGCGATGTGCATCGACCCGCCCTTGCCGTTGCAGTACCCCTCGCTACTCCCGAGTAGTTCGGCCATCATCTGCCGGGGGTCGAGACCCTTGGCGATGCAGTGACCGTGTCCGCGGTGGGTGCTCGTGATGTAATCCGCCTCCTCCAGGGCGCCACACGCGCCGACGGCAACCGCCTCCTCCCCGATGTACAGGTGTACGAAGCCGGGGATCTCACCGTCCGCGAACAGATCGCCCGCCGTCTCGTCGAAGGTGCGGATGGTCAGCATTCGGCGCAGTGCCTCCCGTCGCCCGTCCTCGGTATCGAGATCTATCGTCGACATTCCGGATGAACGATGGTGAGGGATACCCGTCAATATCGTGTGACGTTCCCGTTGGGTGAGAAGTTACCTCAATATACATGAATGAGTTGACACCACTTCCGGTGGGTTGATCGAACCATGACAGACAGAGCCGTGGAGTTAGAGCAGTTCCGAACCGACCTGCGCGAGTTCGCGGAACAGACCCCGGCAATCGAAGGCTTCTTGGACTACGTGGAGTCGGCGGAGGAACCGGAGACACTGGATCGGACGACGAAGGAACTGCTGTCGCTCGCCATCGGCGTCGTCCTGCGGTGTGAGCCGTGCATCCTCTGGCACACGGCCGCCGCACTGGACGCGGGGGCGACGGCCGAAGAGATAGACGACGCGCTGAAAGTCGCCGTCGTCATGGGCGGCGGTCCGGCGCTGGCGTACGCGACGAAAGCCCGGCAGGTTCGACGCGACCTCGCGGAGTAGCGCCGGGGTGAAGCGGGACGGGGTGGGGCGGAGCGACCCCTCACGAGGAGTCCGGGAACAGCCGGTCGAAGAGAACGGTCGTGCCGAGGTTGAGCACGAGGAACGCGAGGAACGTGACGCCGATGGGGAGCCACTCGGCGAGCGTGAGCTGACGGACGACGAAAAACTCGTGGAGCGGCGTGTAGAGCACGAGCAGTTGCAGGGCGACGGTGATGGCGATAGCGCCGATCAGCCACCGGTTCGAGCGAAGCGGGAGATCATAGCGCGACCGGATGACCTGGATACGGACGACCTCGGCGACGACCAGAAACGTAAAGAGCAGGGTCTGAGCGCGGATCAGATCCCCCGCCGTCATCAGGCCATAGAAAAACAGCGCGAGCCCCGTCACCGTCAGGATGAGACCGATGGCGACGATGGACGCGATCATCCGCGAGTCGATGACGGGCGCGCCGGGCGGGCGCGGCGGCCGATCGAGGATGTCCTCGGATTTGGGGTCGACACCGAGCGCCAGAGCGGGGAGTCCGTCCGTCACCAGATTCACCCAGAGGAGCATCACGGGCGTGAGCACGAGCGCCTCCGAGCGGGCGGCGAACTGCTCGGGAAACAGGGCGGTGCCGACGAGAACGCCCAGGAACACCACGAGCACCTCGCCCGCGTTCGCCGACAGGAGATAGTTCACGAACTTCCGGATATTGTCGAAGATGCCCCGACCCTCGGCGATGGCGTCGCGGATGGTGGCGAAGTCGTCGTCCTGGAGGATCATGTCGCTTGCCTGCTTGGCGACGTCGGTGCCGCGCATCCCCATCGAGATGCCCACGTCGGCGCTCCGAAGCGCCGGGGCGTCGTTGACACCGTCGCCCGTCATCGCCACGGTGTGGTCGTTCGCCTGGAGCGCCTCCAGAATCCGCACCTTGTGCGTCGGACTCACGCGGGCGAAGATGTCGACCGATTCGACGACCCGTCGCAGGTCGGAATCGGGGAGTGCTTCTACTTCCTGACCCGTGTGCGCGTTCTCGGTGTCGAAGCCCACCTCCGCCCCGACGGCCTTCGCCGTCTCCCGGTTGTCTCCCGTGAGCATGACGGCCCTGATGCCGGCCCGCCGGCAGTCCGCGACGGCCTGGGGCACCTCCGCACGCGGCGGATCGATCATTCCCTGCAGACCCAGAAACACCATCCCGCTTTCGATTTCGTCGTCGCTCGCGGACTCGTCGGTCACCGCCTTCGAGGCGAATCCGAGGACGCGGAGCGCATCGCCCGCGAACGACCAGTTCGCGGCGAGGATGGCCTCCCGCCTCTCGGCGGTGAGTTCCACGAGGTCGCCGCCTTCGATCACGCGGTCGCAGTGGTCGAGCACCTCCTCGGGCGCCCCCTTCATGTTGGCGGTGAGCGAACTGCCGGCGGGCGATCCCTCGACGGAATCCGACCGTCCGGCGACCACGACCGTCATGCGCTTGCGCTCGGAGGAGAAGGGCATCTCGCGCACACGCTCGTGTGACGTGTCGATGCCCGCCTTCGCCGCCGACACGAGGAGGGCGATTTCGGTTGGATCGCCCCGATACGCCCGCTCCTCGGCTTCGGGCGCGCGCTCGGCGTCGTTGCAGACCGCGCCACAGCGAAGGATCGGTTCGAGGGGGGCCGGATCGGCGCGCTCCCCGTCGCGTCGGAACTCGCCGTCCGTGGTTGTGCCGCTGCCGGTGACCGTGTACGTGCCGCCCGACGCGTAGATCCGTGTGACCGTCATCCGGTTTTCGGTGAGCGTCCCCGTCTTGTCCGTCACGACGACGTCGACCGAGCCGAGGCTTTCGACGACCGGCAATCGCCGCACGAGAGCATTGCGGTCGGCCATGCGCCGCGCTCCGAGCGCGAGCGTCAGCGTGACGACGGCAGGGAGGCCCTCGGGGACGGCCGCGACGGCCAGCGTCACGCCGAGGAGCAGGATCGACAGAGGACTCGCGGCCGTCAGCGAGAACTGGATGGCGGCGACGAGGACGATGAGTGCCCCGACGCCGGCACCGATCTGTCGACCGAGGTGATCGACCTCCTTCTGGAACGGCGTTCGATCCTCGTCGGCCGTCTGAATCTGCTCGGCGATGCTCCCGACCTCGGTATCCATCCCCGTCCGCACCACGACCGCCAGTCCGCGTCCCCTGACGACCGTCGTGTTCATGTAGACCATGTTGGTTCGAGTCGCCAGCGGCGCGTCCGGTTCCAGCCTGCCGACCGTCTTCCCCACGTTCGCGCTCTCGCCGGTGAGGGTGGATTCGTCGGCTTCGAGGCTGTTGGCCTCGATCAGACGAGCGTCCGCGGGCACCGCGTCTCCCCCTTCGAGTACCACGACATCGCCGGGGACGACCTCGCTCGCGTCGATAGTGACCGTTTCGCCGTCCCGAACCACGGTCGCGTCCGGCGAGGACATCTCCCGGAGCGCCTCGATCGACTTCTCGGCCTGGTAGTCCTGGACGAACCCGAAGACGCCGTTCGCGAGCAGGATCAGGAGGATCAGCGAGGCGTCGCGATAGTGGGGGGAAAATCCCGGGAGCAGGCCGATGCCCAGGGAGAGCAGCGCCGCGAACAGCAGGATATAGATGAGGACATCCTGAAACTGGGAGATGAAGATCCGCAGGGGAAAGACCTCCCCGCCTCTCCGGATTTCGTTCGATCCGTACTCGTCGAGTCGCGCCCGAACCTCGTCGGCCGTCAGTCCGCCCGCGGACGACTCGACCCGGTCGAAGACCGTATCGAGCGACGGACTGTGCCAGTCGTCGGAACGACCCGCCGGGGCCGGAGCCGGTTCGGAAGCCTCGGATGCGGCCATCACCGTACTGAACTGAGGGGAGAGGCTTCAAGCTAGCCGGCGTTCGGTGGTCGTCAGTCGCCGTCGCGCAGTTCCCGCACTCGGTCGATGTTCCACGCGTCACCCTTCTCGTTCTCGGGGGTCTCCAGCACACACGGTTTCCCGCGAAGCGCCTCGTGGTTGACGAACTGCCGGAAGCCCGCCTCGCCAATCTCGCCCTCGCCGATGTGATCGTGTTCGTCTTTTTCCGAGCCGAGGGAATGTTTCGAGTCGTTGAGGTGGAGATAGTGGACGTTGTCGATGTCGACGGTGTCGTCGACCTCGTCGATCAGGTCGTCCATCGCGCCCGCGTCACGGAAGTCGTAGCCGGCGGCAAAGAGGTGGCAGGTGTCGAGGCAGACCCCGAGGTCGTCGTAGCCGTGATCAGACGCCACGACCATCCGGTCGAGGTCGGCGAGGCGCTTGCCGACGGTCGTTCCCTTGCCGGCGGTGTTCTCCAGGAGGAGCGTCACCTCGTCCGGAACGGTCACGTCGGAGAGACGGTCGGCGACGTTCTCGATGCCGGTGTCCTCGCCCGCGCCGGTGTGGGCGCCCGGGTGGAACACGTAGTAGGGGATGCCGAGCGTCGCCGCCGCGTCGAGTTCGGCCTGGAGGCAGTCGAGCGACTTGGCCGCGAGGTCGTCTTTGGGCGTCGCGAGGTTGATGAGATAGGTGCCGTGGACGATCCACGGGCCGACGTCGTTCGTCTCGGCGGCCGATCGAAACGCGCCGGCCGAAGAGTCGTCCACCTCGCTGACCGCCCAGCCACGGGGCGATCCCACGAAGATCTGTCCACAGTTTCCGCCCAGTTCGGCCTCGTGACCGACCGCCTCCGCGAAGCCGTCGGCGATCGATACGTGCGCACCGATCCTGAACATACCGGGGCGTTCCCGTGACGCCGGGTTAACTGTTCGCCCGACGCGATCCGATAAAAAAGATTTTCTTGTTTCCTGTCTATCAGGAATGGTCGCTCGAAGTTTTTCCTCCAGGGTGTGTACGGACGACCATGGCGAAACGAAGTAACCCGTTCGACGAACTGGAACGCCTGCTCGACCAGATGGAAGCGAACTTCGAAGAGGCGGCGCGCTGGTGGGAACGAGAGCCGTCGGCGACCGAGACGACGGCTGTGAGTATCGACCTCGAAGATCGGGAGGACGAACTCGTGTTGACCGCGGATCTCCCCGGGTTCGACACCGACGACATCGACGTGCGGGTGACCGACAACACCCTCCATCTGGAGGCGGAACACGAGGAGGCGACCGAGGAGGAAGAGGAAGGCGAGTACGTCCGGCGCGAGCGTCGTCGGCGGTCGGTCGCCCGGTCGGTCTCGTTGCCCGCGGCCGTCGAAACCGACGACATCTCCGCGACCTACACGAACGGGGTTCTGCGGGTGCAGATGCCCAAGAGCGAACCGTCGAGCGGCGGTGAGCGGATCGAAATCGAGTGAAGGCCGTCGGGGTACCGCCCGTCCGATGTGCCCGCCTCCCACGGGGACGCTGGAACCCGGTGGCGACCGCTCACTCCTCGCGGGGCGCGACGTAGTCGCACTCCTCGGCACACTCCTCTTTGAGCGGGCTCTCCCCGAGTACCTGCTCGGGTCGCGCCCCGCTTCGAAAGACGGTGACGCCCTTGAGGCCGTGGTCACGAGCGGCGCGAAAGACCGACTCCACGTCGTCGACAGTGGCCGACTGGGGAAGGTTCACGGTCTTGCTCACCGCGTTGTCGACGTGCTCCTGGAACGCGGCCTGGATGCGGAGGTGTTGCTCGGCGGCTACGTCGTGGGCGGTGGGAAAGAGGCGTTTCACGTCGTCCGGAATCGCGTCGATGTCCCGGATGGTGGTTCGGTCGTGAATCCGTTCCATGAGGTCGTCGTCGTAGAAGCCCCGTTCTTTGGCCAGGTCGACGAACCGGTCGTTGACGATGTCGAGTCCGCCCATCACCTGCTTCGTGTAGGCCACGTTGTAGATGGGCTCGATACTGGCCGAACAGTCGGCGATGAGGGAGATGGTTCCGGTCGGGGCGATGGTCGTCGTGGTGGCGTTTCGCATGGGGTCGTCGCGGGTCGACGACTCCCAGGCGGGGAAGGGGCTGCGTTCGTCGGCCAACTGGCGCGAGGCCACCCACGACTCCTCGTGGATGAACTCCATCAGCTCGCTCGCGAACGTGACGGCCTCCTCCGAGTCGTAGGGGATGCGGCAGTCGACGAGCATGTCGTGAAAGCCCATCACGCCCAGTCCGATCTTGCGGTTTTTCGCCACCATCTCCTCGATTTCGGGGACGGGGAACGTCGACATCTCGACGGCGTTGTCGAGGAGGCGCACGCCGAGGTGGACGGTTTCGCGGAGGCGTTCCCAGTCGACCGACTCGCCGTCGGTGTGCCGGCCCAGGTTGATCGAGCCGAGGACGCAGGCCTCGTACGGGAGCAAGGGCACTTCGCCACAGGGGTTCGTGGCTTCGATCCGCCCTTGCTCCGGCGTCGGGTTGTGTTCGTTGATCGTATCGAGAAAGAGGATGCCGGGATCACCGGTCGCCCACGCCAGTTCCGCGACCGCACGGAGGACATCTTCGGGTCGTTCTTGGCCGACGGCCCTGTCCGTCCGTGGGTTCACGAGGTCGTAGGCCTCGCCGGCGTCGAGGGCGTCCCAGAACGCCGCGTCCGTCGCCACGGAGAGGTTGAAGTTCCGTAACGCCCCCTCCTCTCGCTTGGCGGCGACGAACTCGTCGATGTCGGGATGTGTGGCGTCGAGGACGCCCATGTTCGCGCCGCGGCGACGGCCGCCCTGTTTGATCTGTTCGGTCGCGGCGTCGAAGATGCGCATGAAACTCACAGGGCCGGACGCCACGCCGCCCGTCTTCTGCACCACGTCGCCCGCGGGGCGGATGTTCGAAAACGAGAACCCGGTGCCGCCGCCGCTCTGGTGAATGAGGGCTGTTCGCTTGAGGGCGGTGAAAATCGACTCCAGCGAGTCCTCGACGGGCAAGACGAAACACGCCGCGAGTTGCCCCAACTCCGTCCCCGCGTTCATCAGCGTCGGCGAGTTCGGCAGAAAGCGTCGGTCGCGTATCACCTCGTGAAACTGCTCCTCGACGGTGTCGGCGTCGGTGTCGCCGTCGAAGCGCGTCTCGGCCCGCGCGAGATGCGACGCGACGCGGCGAAACAGTTCGGCCGGCGTCTCGATAACCGCACCCTCCTCGTCCTGTCTGAGATACCGCTGCCGGAGCACCGTGGTGGCGACATCGTCGAGAGGGCGCATGTGCGTTCGTTCACGACGAATCGCCTTAAGGTATGCCCACACTTCCCACACCGTGGATTCGAATTAGAGGTTCGGCACCGCCACGGGTTTCCCACACCGTGGATTCGAATCAGAGGTTCGGCACCGCCACGGGTGGACGATTCGGGGCGTCCCCGCTACAGACGGAGCAGGCCGAGTGCCTCGGGGCTTGACCCCGGGGCGGTTCACGGTCGTTCTCACCCCGTCGGAAAAAGAGGATGTCATTTATTATCAGATAGCGTCGTGGCGCATATGATGAGTAGCGAAGCGAAAGAGGAGTACGCCTTCCTCTGTCCGGACTGTGACGAGTCCCTCGAGGTGAACGACTCGATGAAGGACGCCCTCCTCGAGGAGGGCTGTGTCATCTGCGGTACCGTCGTGACTGCCGAGGCGTTCACGCGGATTTCGGCCGCCGACTAGTTCTGCCGATTCGAGTCGAGGTGCCTGCCCGCCGGTGTCTGCGACCCGTGTCGGCGACACTCGCGAGACGGTTCGTTACGACCCGCGTTGGCTCGGCTACAGGTCGCTGGTGGTGAGTTGCTTTCCGACTGTCCCGGCGGTGGCGGGGTGCTATCGCAGACGGGGAGCGGATTACGTTCGACCGCTCGACGGCGGCGGCCGGATTCGCCAGCGCACCGGTTCGACGGCTCGGCGGAGCCGCATCCGACCGGAACCGGATCGACTCGCAGTCACGGCGCATCGGCGTCGACCAGGGCGATCAGGCCGACGAGGGTGGCGGCGTACAGCCCCAGTCCGAGGAGGCCGGCGACGACACACCCGACGTAAACCGTCGGAACCCCGAGCAGTCCGAGCGCGGGGTTCGCGGCCGAGACGGGTGCGAAAGGCGCCACGTCGGCGTACAGCATCGCGTCGAGGCCGACGTGGAGCCGCGAGCCGACGAGCGCCGCCGTCACGATGCGGGCGGGGGCGGTAGGCTGTGAAGCCCGAAGTCGAGCGAGAAGCGGGTCACGGCGGGGACGGAGGGGAATCGTGGCGACGGCGAGTACGCTAGCGAGGACGGCGGCGCCGAGGAGCGGATGGAGCGGCCCGTGGAGTGGCCCGTCGAGCAAGCCCAAAAACACCAGCGCCGCCCGACCGTCGACCAACGCGCTCGCGGCGAGAAACGTGGGGAGGTCGAGCCAGCGCAGACAGAGCAGGCCGATCAGCAGTCCCGGGCCGAGATGAACCGGGGTGAAGGGCGTGATCGAACGATGGTCAGGGAGCTGTATACTCTTCGAGTTACTCGGGGGTGCGAGTCGCGGAAATCGCCCCGCTTCGCTGGGACGCGGTTCACCGCCGGGCGTACTTATTTGGCAGTGCACCGAGACGACCCGCGTAGAGCCCTCCACGCTGGCTCTGGATCAGTCCATGGAACTCGAAGATTTCGTCAAGGCGAACGCACCGACCGAAAGCAACGACCGATTCGAACTCGAAAGCGGCAAACTCCTGGATATCGATGTCGACGGAACCGTCCTCACGAAGGCGGGAACGATGGTCGCCTTCGAGGGCGACCTCTCCTTTACCGGGAAGTCCTCGGCCGAGGGAGGCCTCACCGGCTTCCTGAAGGAGAAGGCGACGAGCGAGGGGACGCCCGTGATGGAGGTTTCGGGACAAGGTTCCGTCTACGTGGCCGATCAGGGCAAGGAGATCCAGCTGCTCTCTCTCGACGAGGACGAGGCGATTTCGGTGAATGGAACGGACGTGCTGGCCTTCGAGGAGAGCGTCTCCTACGAGATCAGTGTGATCGGGAGCCTCGGCGGGGCGTCCGCGGCCGGGCTGACGAACGTCTTCCTCTCCGGCCCGGGGACGGTTGCGATCACGACCCACGGCGACCCGCTCGTGTTGACCCCGCCGGTACGGACGGATCCGGAGGCGACCGTCGCCTGGAGCAGCGAACTCTCGCCGAGCATCGAGACGAACCGGGGTCTCAGCGATATGATCGGGCAGTCGTCCGACGAGCGATACCAGCTCACCTTCGAGGGAGACAGCGGATTCGTCGTGATCCAGCCCTTCGAGGAGAGCCCCGGCCCCGGGCAGGCGTAATCGACGGCGCGCCGATCCCGCGCCGGAATTCTCCGATCAGTTCGCTCTCCTGGGAAGTCGTCTCGGTGTGTACCGGTCGGTGTGTTCCGTGTAGTCGAGGAACCGCGGGGCGTCCAGGGCGTGGTCTGTCGGGGCGGGATCGATTGGGCGCGTGCTTTTTCGGGGACGCCCTCCTCGCTTCGCGCATGAATCCGTTCGACGCCGACCACCGCCTCGACGACATCGCCGTTCGGGACACGCGTGTCTCGGACGCAATCGACGAACCCATGCGGGCGATGATCCTGGATATCCTCGCCGACGAGGCCCTGACCGCGAGCGAGGTGCACGGCCGTCTCGCCGACAGGGGGATCGAACGCACGGAGAACACCGTCCGTCATCACATCAACGAGTTGCGCGATGCGGGACTGGTGGACGTGGTTCGGTTCGAGGAGGGACGCGGCGGCACGACGAAGTACTACCACGCCAACACCATCGTACTCTCGTACTCGTTGCCTGACTCGACCGGCGACGCCGTCGAGGAGATGGTCGAGGCCGTCCAGCCACAGATCAGGGACGCACTCGTCACGCTCACCGAGGACTACGACGACGTGATCGAGGACATCGTCGCGGAGATGCAGCCCTGCGAACACTGTCGAACCCAGAAATACGAGACGTACGTCCTCCTGACCGTCCTCCGGCGGGCGTTCGTCCACGCGCGACGAGAGGCCCCAACACCCGACGGGCGGGAGTAGACTACGTCTCGGGCCCCTCGATGCCGAGTTCCGCGAGGAGCGTCCGGGCGGCCGCCGTGGACGAGCCCGGGCCGCGGGCGGTCATGAGGTCGCCGTCGACCGTGACCGACACGTCGGCGTCGAGTTCTGCGTCCCAGTCGGCCCCGGCGGCTTTCACCTCGTCTTCGACCCAGTACGGCAGTTTTCGGCCGTCGGGCATCAGATCCCGGTCGTCGACGATGCCCTCCTCCCAGGCGTTCGGGAAGCCGGTGACGGCACGGCCCGCGACGAGGAAGTCGCCGTCCGAATCGCGAGTGAACGCGAGGAGGCCGACGGCGTGACAGACGACGAGCGCCGTGGTGTCGCCCGTCTCGACGGCGTCCCGGAGAAGTCCCCGTGCGTGCCGATCCTGGTTGATGTCCCACTCGGTGCCGTGGCCACCCGGGAACACCACCGCGTCGTAGTCGGCGGCGTCCACCTCAGTCAGTTGCGTCGGATCGGCGAGCCGAGCGTCCGTCTCGTGTACGTCACGGACGTGTTCGGCCGTCTCCTCGCCGACGTTCGCGGGATCGACCGACCGTTCGTCGACGACCGGTTTCCCGCCCGTGGGCGTGGCGACGGTGACATCGACGCCGGCCGCATCCAGCGTGGTCAGCGGCTCGATACACTCCTCTCCCCAGTACCCTTCCTCGCTGACGACGAACAGTGCGGATGGCATGCGTTCCGGCGTACGGTACTGCGCGGTAAAGGTATTCCCGACGCGGTGGTCGACGGGGGGCACGGCTGACAATCACATAATCTAGACAACACGAAGGCGGCCGGGATTCCGGACGCGAGCCGTCTCGTCCGTCTCTGTCACTGTCTGCCTGGATGATAGCGTTCGGCGACACGCCGTGCGTTTGACCCTGGCGACCGGATCGCTGTGTCGTGGCCGCGTCGTATTCGGGCCACGCGGAGTGCGTCGTCACGACGCAACTCCGGTGCTCGCGTGGCTGTCGCGGCGTGCACACCCCGTGTTTTATGTGATCCTTTGTCAATATATCAAGGTATGGTACGCGATAGCGAACACCGAGCTACGAGTGGGCACACCAATCGGCGCACGTTCCTGAAAACGGGCGCCGCCGCGTCGGCAATCGGCATCAGTGGGGTCGCCGGCTGTCTCGGCGGCGGCGGGGGTGGCGGCGGCAGCAGTGGCAGCATCAAGGCCTTCCTCTGGGAGGGGTACGAACCCGTCGTCGCCGCCTTCGAGGAGGCGACGGGTATCACCGTCGAACAGGAGAACGCCACCTCGACGAACAATATGTTCACGAAGACCAAGAACGCGCCCGGCGAGTATGACCTGGTCACGCCGAACTCCGGGTACGCCCAGCGGTTCCGCGAAGCCGACCTCATCCAGCCGATAGGCGACAGCCTCGACGCGTTCCTGTCGGACGTTCCCAACTTCGAGAACACGTACGACTACTTCCGGAAAGGCACCATCAAGAATCACCTCACGGACAGCCAGGGCCGCTGGTACGGAGCGCCGCCGCGGTTCGGCCTCTACGGCATCGGTCTCGACACTGACGAGGCCAACCCCCAGGACGTGCAGTCGTCCGCCGACATCTGGAAGAACCGGGACAAGTTCGGCGGAGGGGTCGGTGTCAACGTCGACGAAGTCCACAGTATCACGCACGCCGTCCGCGCACTCGGCTACGCGGACATGCTTCGGGGCAACCAGATGGAGGTCACCGGCTCCGCGTGGGAGGAGACGCGACAGAAGTTCCTCGAACTGGCCAACTTCACCCGCTCCATGTTCGAATCCGAGGCGCAGGTCGGCCGCGCACTGGAGTCCGAATCCTACAATCTCGCCGTCGGCCCCGGCCGCAACGACATCATCAACCTCATCCAACAGGGCAACACGAATTTCGAGTTCGTCGCGCCGTCGGAGGGGGCCATCGGGTGGACGGAAGCGATGCTCGTGCCCAAGCAGTCGGAGAACGCCAAAGCCGCAAAGGAGTTCATGAACTTCATCCTCCAGCCCAAACCGGGCGCCGAACTCGCCCGGTCGGATCTCGCTCCCTCCACCGTCGCTGGCGCGCGCGAACACATGAGCCAAAAAGAGATCGACCTCTTCTACATCCCGCCCGAAGACGTCCAGACCGTCATTCAGGACAAGCCCTTCGCCGAACCCCAGAAATGGAAGGGCCTGATGAACGAGTTCCGCACACAGCTCTGATCGCCCTCCCTCCTCAACGATGTCAACAGAACGTCGTACGACAGCAGGGTCGAGTAGCTCCTGGGAGCGACTGATTCCGTTCGTTGGCGAGGAGTCCGCGTCGGAGTATCTCGCCTTCCCGCTCTCGTATCTCGTCCTGTTTCTCGCGCTCCCCATGGCGATGATGGTGGTGTACAGCTTTCTCCCGGTCAGAAACTATCAGGTCGTCTTCGAACCGACGCTCCAGAACTATCGTGCGCTCCTGACCGAGGGCGTGTTTCTCACCTACTTCTGGAACACGCTCGAAATAGCCACCATCGTCACGGTGCTTGCGGTGCTGATCGGTTACCCGCTCGCGTACGTCATCGCGTACAAAGCGGAGAACCCCGAAGTGTGGTTGCTACTGGTGCTCGGCCCCTTCTTTACGGTGTACCTCATCCGCGCGTTCTCGTGGATGACCGTCCTCGGCCGCAACGGCGCGATCAACATCCTCCTGCGTCGTCTCGGTGTTATCCAGGAGCCAATCGGGTGGCTCCTGTACTCGGAGTCGGCGGTCATCATCGGCCTCGTCCACGCGTTCCTCCCGTATTTCGTCCTGACGTTGTACGCGACCCTGCAGGGGCTGGATCAGTCGGAACTCGAAGCCGCCCGCGACCTGGGTGCGAGTCCCCTGCGCGCCTTCTACGACGTGACGCTCCCCCAGTCGCTTCCCGGCGTGATCACGGGATCGCTGTTCGTCTTCATCCCGAGTTTCGGCGCGTACGTCACCCCGCTCATCCTCGGCGGCGGGACGACGCCGATGCTCGCACCCCTGCTCGACCAGTTCATGAGCCTCACGCTGAACATCTCGAAGGCGGCCGCCGGCGGCATGATCATGCTCGCCGTCGTCGTCGTGGCCACGGCGCTCATCTTCCGCATCGTGCGCGTCGAGGAGATATTCAGCGGCCAGCGACAGGGGGGAGAGGCCGAATGAGCCTGCTCTCCGCGACGTGGCGGGATCGCGCCCTCAAGGGCGCTGGGGGGCTCGTCATCGCGTTCCTGTGGTTCCCCCTGCTCGTGATGGTGTTGCTCTCGTTCGGCTCGAACGCGTACGCGACGTTCCCGATGGGTGCGTTCACCCTGGAGTGGTACGACGCGGCGCTGTCCGACGGCACGCTGTTGCGAAGCATCCTCAACACGCTCGTCGTCGCCACGCTCTCCGCGGTGCTGGCGACCGTGCTCGGACTCCTCGGCGCGATGGCACTCGTCCGTCGGGCGTTTCCCTTCAAGAAGGGGTTCCGCATCCTCGTCATCGTCCCCATGATCATCCCCGGGGTCGTGCTGGGCATCGCGTTGCTGGTGTTGTTCCAGACGCTCGCGAGCGAGGCCCTCTCGCTGGCGACGATCATCGTCGCCCACGCGCTGTATGTCATGCCGTTCGCGCTGTTGACCATCTCCTCGCAGCTCTACGGGTACGACGAGGAACTGGAGGAAGCGGGGCGTGACCTCGGCGCGTCCAGACTGGGAGTGCTTCGAACCGTGACGCTCCCCCAACTCGCCCCCTCGATTGCGGCCGGTGGGCTGTTGGCGTTCATCCGCTCGTTCTCGGAGTTCATCCGCGCGTACTTCGTCAGCGGCGGGGACACCGTCTTTACTATCGAAGTGTGGACGATGCTCAACCACGAACTGACGCCGAAGATAAACGCCATCTCGACGATTGTGATGTTCGGCCTCATCGGCATCCTCCTGATCGTGTACCGGGTCGGAAGCAGTTCGGTGACCGAGCAACTCTACGGGTGACTCACATGGGACAGATCTCTACGTCCGACCTTCGCAAGGAGTTCGGCGACGTGACGGCAGTCGACGGTATCGACCTCGAAATCCAGGATGGCGAGTTCTTCGCGCTGCTCGGCCCCTCGGGATGCGGGAAGACGACGACGCTACGGATGGTCGCCGGGTTCGAAACCCCGACCGACGGCGACGTCTACATCGACGGCGCCGACGTGACGGCGTCGCCGCCGGAAGACCGCCCGACGAACATGGTCTTCCAGGATCTCGCTCTGTTCTCGCATATGAACGTCTTCGACAACGTGGCGTACGGCCTCCGGCGCGGGGGCGGTATGAGCGACGAGGAAATCGAGAACCGCGTCGCGGAGGCCCTGGAACTCGTCGACCTCCCCGGGTACGAGGATCGGGCCATCGAGCAGATGTCCGGCGGGCAACAGCAACGCATCGCGCTCGCTCGCGCGCTCGCCAACGAAACCGACGTGATCCTGCTCGACGAACCGCTCGCGTCGCTGGATCGGAAGCTCCGCCAGCGGATGCAACTGGAGTTACGCAAGATCCACGAGGAAGTCGGCCTGACGTTCTTTTACGTCACCCACGACCAGCAGGCGGCGATGACGATGGCCGACCGCATGGCAGTGATGAACGAGGGCGAAATCGAACAGGTGGCCCCGCCGACGGAGGTGTACGACAGCCCGAACAACGAGTTCGTCGCCGACTTCATCGGCGACATGAACAGCCTCTCGGGAGAGGTGTCGAACGGGCGGTTCGTCACCGAAAGCGGCCTCACGGTCGAGGCGCCACCGACCCGGGTCGAGGGGACGGCGAGCCTCGTCATCCGACCGGAGAAACTTCGGGTGAGCGAGACGAGCGGCATCGACACCGCGAACGTCGTCTCCGGCACCGTCGTCGACACGGTGTTTCGCGGCACGAGCACGCGCTACGAGGTGTCGCTCACTGACGCGGACGTATCGCTCGACGTGGAGGCACAGAACATCACACGGACGCCGCCGTACGCCGCCGGAGACGAGATACACGTCGGCTGGGAGCCCGAATCGGCACTCGTCTACGACCGCTAATCCAGGTCGAACTCGGCGTCGTCGTAGTTGTCGAGGGTCGCGTCCGGGCCGCGAACGTACGCGGATTTCGCGTGGCCCTCCAGTCGTTCGTGGCGCGCCTGCTGGGTCGCCCACGGCCGAACCCGTTCGGCGCCCGCGGCCGTCAGCTCCTGGTGGGTCGGCATCTTGAGGAAGTCGAAGACGGACAGCCCGCTGGTGTATCGCGCAGCCGCCCCCGTCGGGAGCACGTGGTTCGTCCCGACACATTTGTCCGAGTAGACGACTGCGCTCTCCTCGCCGAGGAACAGCGAGCCGTAGTTGTGGAGGTCGTCAACGAGGGCGCGTGGCTCCGCCGTGTGCACTTCGAGATGTTCGGGCGCGTACTCGTTGGTCACCGACACCGCCTCCGAGAGATCCGCACAGACGACCACCTCGCCCTCGTTCTCCCAGGCGGCACCCGCCACGTCCGCAGTCGAGAGGTCGTCCAGTTGTGAGTCGACCGCCCGACAGGTCGCATCCGCGAGGTCGGCGTCCGTCGTGACGAGAATCGGGCGGGCGTTCGGGTCGTGTTCGGCCTGGGCGAGGAGGTCACACGCGACGAGGTCGGCATCCGCCGTCTCGTCGGCGAGGACGAGGATTTCGGAGGGGCCGGCGAGCATATCGATCCCCACCTCGCCGAACACCTGCCGTTTGGCCTCGGCGACGTACGCGTTCCCCGGGCCGACGACCTTGTCGACGGCGTCGACGGTCGCCGTACCGTACGCCAGTGCGCCGACCGCCTGGGCGCCGCCCACGACGTAGATTCGATCCGCGCCCGCGATGTCGGCGGCGTACACCGTCGCCGGGTGGGGGAGGCCGTCCTCGGTCGCGGGCGGCGTCGCGATGCTGATGTCCTCGACGCCGGCGACGGCGGCCGGCGTGACCGCCATCAGCGCCGACGACAACAGCGGATACCGGCCGCCGGGCACGTAGGCGCCGACCGAGGGCACGGGACGGACGGTCTGTCCGAGGGAGATACCGTCGCCGAACGACTCCTCGAACGCCTCGATGCTGTCGCGTTGCCGTTCGGCGAACGCCCGAATCCGCTCGTGGTTGTGTTCGACGATCCGGCGCTGTTCGTCGGCGAGTCGCGACCGCGCCGTCTCGTGTTCGGCGTCGGACAGCAACGGCGAATCGCGTTCGACGTCGTCGAACCGCGACGTGAACTCCGCGACGGCGTCGTCGCCGTCGCTCCGGACCGCCGAGAGGATGTCGTCGACACGCTCACGAACCAGGTCGTCGTCCGACTCGTCCCGGGTCGCTCGTTTCCGGTAGCGCATGCGCACACCTCCCAAACACGGCGGTAAAAGTCGTTCGCTGCCGTCGATACGCCACGAACCCTCGGTCACCGAACGTCGCCGAGCACCTCCCGGAGCGCGTTCACGAACCGTTCGAGGTCGTCGCAGTCGACGATCAGCGGCGGTTGCACTCGCAGGACGTTCTTGTAGTAGCCGCCGACGCCGACGATGACACCGTGTTCGTCGCGGAGACGCTTTGCGACCCGGGTGGCGAGTTTCGCGTCCGGTGCCGGAGCGTGCCCCCTCGGCCCGTCCGTGTCGGGGTCGACCAGTTCGACGCCGTACATCAGCCCGCGTCCCCTGGCGTCGCCGACGGAATCGAACTCGGATTCGAGGGGGGCGAGCGCCTCGGCGAGCCAGGCGCCCCGTTCGGCCGCGTCGTCGACGATACCGTCCCGGAGTTCGTCGATGGTCGCCAGGGCGGCCGCACACGCGACGGGGTTGCCGCCGAACGTCGAGAGGTGATCGCCGGATTCGAAGGCGTCGGCGACATCGGCTCGCGCGGTGAACGCCCCCAGTGGCAACCCGTTCGCGATGCCTTTCGCCTGGGTGAGAACGTCGGGTGTCACGTCTGCGTGATCGACGCCCCAGAACTCGCCGGTGCGGCCGTAGCCCGCCTGCACTTCGTCCACGATCAGGAGCGCGTCGTGGGCGTGTGCGATGTCGGCGGCACGACGGAGATACCCCTCGGGTGGGACGATCAGGCCGGCCTCGCCCAGCAACGGTTCGACGACGACAGCGGCGATGTCGCCGCTGGTGTGGGTTCCGATGGTGTGTTCGAGGCCCGCCGCTGCGGCCGCCGCGAACGCCGCCTCGTCGCCATCGCGGTGCGCGGATCGATACTGGTAGGGAACCGGCGCGTGAGCCACGTCGTTCAACGTCGGAGCCATCCCCTGCTTGTAGGACGTGTTCCCCGTGAGCGCGAGGCTACCGAGCGTTCGCCCGTGAAAGCCCATTTCGAGAGCGACGATCTCCGCCGACCCCGTGTACTTCCGGGCGAGTTTGATCGCACCCTCGACGGCCTCGGTGCCGGAGTTACAGAAAAACGACTTCTGCAGGTCGCCGGGCGTGAGTTCCGCCAGTCGCTGGGCGAGTTCCGCGACCGGCTCGTTCGGATGGACGTACGAACATCCGTGGACGAACGCGTCGAGCTGCTCCTTGGCTGCGTCGACCACCGCATCGTTGCCGTGACCGACGTTCACGACGGAGATGCCCGAGAACAGGTCGAGATACGCCTCGCCGTCGAAGTCGACGACCGTGGCGCCGGACGCACGCTGAACGGGCACGTTCAACGACTTCCAGACCGGCATCACGTAGGAGTCGTACTGTGATTCGACTGCCGTGTTACTCGTGGTCGCCGGCGAGCGCTGGTCAGTCATACGCTAGCAATGACCGCTCGGATAGTTAACAGTTGAGGCGTCGTGGACTGGCGTGTCGCACTCACCGGTGGTCGGACAGCTGACGGCCGCTCCAAACGCGGCGCCGTCCCGGAGTTGCCGGTCGCCAATCGCCATCTCTCGGCAGGATTCGACCTCGTGTGTCCGACCGTGGATCACAGACAGGTATTAGTGGGCGTCCCCTGTCTGTAGTCGTGCGAAACTCATGACTCTGGATCAGGAGACCGAACTTTCGAGAGGGGAGACGGACTCCCTCCTCGGCCGCCACGAGACGGGTGTGTTGTCCCTGGCACGGGGGGACGAGCCATACGCCATCCCCATCTCGTACGGATACGACGCCGAGCACCGATTGTTCTATCTGCGGTTGGTTTCGACGCCTCAGAGCGAAAAGCGGCAGTTTCTCGCATCCTCGCCCCGCGCTCGTCTCGTCGTCTACGAGGAAGACGGCACGAGTTATCGGAGCGTCGTCGCGGTCGGGACGCTCGAAGAGATCCAGCGCGATCAGCTGACAGCCGACCACATCGAGCAGTACGGCGAGGCGAAGCGACCCCTGTTCGAAATCTGGGGCGAGTCGAAACAGGATCTCGACATCAAACTCTATCAGTTCGAGCCCGAGGATCTGACCGGGCGCCGTATCGAGATCGACCGCGAAGAATCCTCGTAACCGGTCTCCGTGGTCACGTCCGGCAGGAAGGAGTCACGGGAACCGTGCATCGCGATTCACCTGTACGCTAAAGTAGCCCCGCACCCAACGTCGCGGCGTCATGCCTTCCGGGATTCGTGCGACAGTCGAATTTGCGTCGTCGGACGTCTGTCCGATCACGAACCTCTCGGCTGCGACGGGATCGACTGTCGACTCGGTGGCGATGAACGTCTGTCCGGACGACTGTGCGGAGAGCGTGACCGAGTTTTCCCTGGAGGGCGATCCCGACACCGACATCGACGCGCGGATCACGCCCGTCTTCGCCCACGGGTCGACGCGTCGCTACCGATTCGTCCACGGCGACGGAGTGACCTGTCCGTGTGAGTGTCTCGGTCAGTTCGAGTGTCCAGTCACCCGCTACGTCGCCCAGGACGGGACGCTGACGCTCGTGTTCCACGCGGCCGACTACGATGAACTCAAGGGGATCGTGGCCGCCCTCCGGGAGCGATTTCCCGCTATGGACATCAAACGGTTCGTTCGAGCGCCGGCCAGCGACAGCGCACAGGACAACGTCTTCGTGAACCGGAGTAAGCTGACGTCCCGCCAACTCGAAGTGCTGGAGACGGCCTACGAGATGGGCTACTTCGAACGGCCGCGGCGGGCCAACGCCACGGAGATAGCGTCCGTGTTGGACATCACGCCCGCCACGTTCAGCGAACACCTGGCGGCCGCGGAGAGAAAGCTTCTCGACGACCTGCTCTGAGCGGCGGCCGCGGGCTATCCAAACGCCGACAACAGGCCGTCCAGCGGCCGCGTATTCAGGACATCGTCTGCCGCACACCAGCCACGGCGGGCCTGCGCGACGCCCAGGTGCGCGAAATCCAGTTCGTCGGGCGCGTGAGCGTCGGTCGAGACGACGTAGTCGACCGTCCCGCGGTACTCCTTGACTGACTGCCAGTCGAGGTCGAGTCGCTCCGGTTGGGCGTTGATCTCGACGGCGACGTTCTCGGCGGCCGCGGCCTCCATCACCGCGTCGAACTCCAGTTCCAGCGGCTCTCGCTCGTGGATCAGGCGATTGGACGGATGTGCGAGGATGTCGATGGGGTCGTCCCGAAGCGCGGCCACCACGCGCTCGGTCGGCGCCGACGGCTGGTCGTGCATCCCAGCGACCACCAGGTCACAGGCGTCGTACCAGTCGTCGTCGAGGCCGAGGCCGTCCTCCGTAATCTCCGCTTCGACCCCCTGGAGCACCGTGACATCGATATCCGGGTCGTCGTTCACGGCGTCGACATCGCCCCGTTGCTCCGCGAACGACGACGCGTCGAGCGTCCCCGGAATCGGCGCGTTCGGGCCGTGATCGGTGAGGAGGACGTACTCCAGGTCGCGTTCGTCGGCCGCTTCGGCCATCCCACGGACGCTCGCCGACCCGTCGGAGTAGTCGGTGTGGAACTGGAGGTCGCCGCGGATGGCCTCCGCGGTGACCAGGTCGGGTAACGCATCCGCCGCCGCGGCGTCGACTTCGCCGGTGTCCTCGCGGAGTTCGGGCGGAATCCAGGACAGATCGAGCGTGTCGTAGATGGCGTCCTCGGTCTCGCTGGCCAGACGCTCGCCGGCACGTCGCGCCTCGCCGTCGGTGTCCCCGGTTGCGGCCTCCACCTCGCTCACGTCGAACAGGCCGTACTCGTTGAGTTTCCAGTCGCGGTCGATGGCGCGGTTTCTGAGCGCGATGTTGTGGGCTTTCGATCCCGTGAAGTAGACGAGGGCGGCGCCGTACTCGTCGTCGTCGACGATCCGCAGATCCAACCGGAGGTCGCCGGAGACGAGTACCGACGACTTGGTTTCACCACGGGCGAGTACGTCGATCACGTCGTCGTGCGTGCGGAACGTCTCCATGGCGGCCCCGGGGTCGGGCGCCGTGGCCAAGATGTCGATGTCGCCGACGGTCGGTCGGCGGCGACGAAACGAACCGACGATGTCGACCCGGTCGAAGGCGTCGTCCTCGCGGAGACGAGTTTCGATGTCGCGGGCGATGGGGAACGCCCGACCGAGGAGCATCCGTTCCTGCCCGCGCTTCGCCAGTTCGAGGTGATCGAGGATGTTCTGCTGGGACTTCTCGCCGAACCCCTCGACCTCGGCGATGTCACCGTCGCGGGCGGCGCGTTCGAGGTCTTCGAGATCCGACACACCGAGTTCCAGATACAGTTTCTTGGCCGTCTTCGGTCCGACGCCCTCGACGCTCGTGATCGCCTCGATGTCGATCGGCAGGTCGGATTTGAGATCCTGATAGTACGCCAGTTCGCCGGTGTCGAGATACTCCTGTACCTTCTCGGCGATGGACTCCCCGACGCCGTCGATCTCTTCGAGGTCACCGCGCTCGGCCACCGATTCGATGTCCTCGGACAGCGATTCGATGCTGCGGGCAGCGCGGCGGTAAGCCCGGGGTTTGTACTCCACCTCCTTGATTTCGAGAAAGTCGGCGATTTCGCGGAGCATCTCCGCTATTTCCTGGTTTTTCATGCGGTCTCCCCTCGGGCTATCCAGTGCTCGCCGGGCGTAAGTAACTCCGGCCGATTCTCACGGCGCGGTTCAGCGTCGAGTCAGCGTTTTGTCGCCGGCGTGAGAGGATGCAGACGATGCTGGTCGAGTTCCTCCTGTTTCTGGGCGGACTGGGCGCCCTCGTCGTCGGTGCGGATCGCGCCGTCACCGCCGCCGGCGACCTGGCGCTCTACTACGGCGTCTCGTCGTTTTTCATCGGCGTCACGCTCGTGTCGATCGGCACCTCGGTTCCCGAGATGGTGACCTCGGTCTACGCGGCCTACTACGGGGCGGGTGACCTCGTGGTCGGCAATATCGTCGGGTCGGAGACCGCCCAGATCACGCTTGCCATCGCCGTCGTCGCCTTCATCGCCCCGTTCGTCACCGAGCGACGCAACGTCCTCGTCTACGGGAGCGCGATGTTGCTGGCGATGATAATCATGCTCCTCACGCTCGACGACGGCGTCATCGGTCGCTCCGAGGGGTTCCTGATGATGCTGGCGTACCTCCAGTTCATCTACACGCTCTACACGAACGAGGGCGGGGAGGAGATTGCGGAGGAAGTGATCGAGGCGGGACAGACCCCTCGCGAGACGGTGCCGTGGATCGTCGGTGGCCTGGTTGCGGTCGTGATCGGCGGGCAACTGATGGTCGCGAACGGCGTCGCGCTCGCCCGTCTGATCGGCGTGCCGGAGTACCTGCTCGGTCTGCTGACCGGCCTCGGGACGACGCTCCCCGAAATCGCCGTCGCCGGCATCGCCGCGCACGAGGGACGGGGTGGAATCTCCGTCGGATCGGTCCTGGGGAGCAACATCACCGACCCCGTGTTCTCGCTCGGAATTGGCGCGCTGTTTTTCGACGTCGTCGTCAAGCACTTCGCCGCCCTCCAGTTCTCCCTGTACTACATGCTCTTCGTCTCCATGGTCGTCCTGGCGCTGTTTTACTGGCAGGAGGGTATCGACCGCCGGTGGGCGGTCGTCTGTCTCGTCCTCTACTTCCCGACGTTCCTCGGGCTCTGAATCGGGCAGGGGCCGATCCGACCGCCGGGTTTTAGATGGAACTGGCCGAACAGGGACGCATGGCCGCCGTTCGCCGCCTCGTCCTCGACGTACTGAAACCGCACGACCCACCGCTCCTGGAGTTCACGAGTCGGGTGGCCGATCTCGGGAGCGTCGCGGGTGCCACGTCGTCGCTCGTGGAGCGGGATCAGGAGGTGCAGAACGTCAAACTCACCGTCGAGGGCGAAGACGTGGATGTCGGGTCGATAAACGAGCGGATCGAGGGACTGGGCGGAACGGTTCACTCGACCGACGAAGCCGCCTGTGGCGACGTCGTCGTCGAGGAACGGCGGACTCATCAGGATCGCTGACGACCCATGACCAGCAGCCGCCGGAGTCTAGCCCGCCTGTTTCAGCGAGAGGACGTCCTCGCTATCTCGCGTCGGTACTTCATCTCCAACGGGTTCGACGGAACGCTTACCGGCATCGGCGTCATCGTCGGGTCGGTGCTCTCTGGCGTATCCGACGGCACCCTCGTCATCAAGATCGGGGTCGGGGCAGCGGTCGGCCTCGGCACGTCGGCCGTCTGGAGCGTCTGGGAGATCGAACGGGCGGAGACGAAAGCGGAGATCATGCGGATCGAGCAGGCGATGCTCACCGATCTCGACGACACCACGGTCGAACGCGAACTGTCGAGCGCCCGCTTGCTTCACGCCGTGTTGAGCGGTCTGGGGCCGATTATCGGCATTCTCCTGCCGCTGACGCCGTTCCTGTTCGAGGGCGTGCTGTTCTCGATGTGGGAGGCGGCGGTGATCGCGGTGGGTATCGGCGTCGGCATCCTGGGCGTCTTCGGCGCGTACATGGGATCGATCTCCGGACAACGGTGGTACGTCTCGGCGATCCGAATGGCGCTCGCGGGAATCGTCGTCGCCCTCCTCAACGTCGCTCTCCCCACCTGAGTCGGCGTCGACGGCGACAGGCCTACACGACCAAGACCGGTCGGCCGGCGTGACGGACGACGCGTTCGGCGACGCTCCCGATGTTGTCGCTCCGCGTGTGTGTCTGTCCCCGGTAGCCCAGGATGATCACGTCGGCGTCGATGTCGTCGCCGTAGTCGATGATTTCCGCGTGGGGGGTGCCGTGACAGCACCGCGTGACGGCCTCGACGCCGCGGTCGGCCGCCTCGTTGGAGAGTTGGTGCAAGAGCTCCTGTCCCCGGTCTTCGATGTCGTCGAGGACGAGTTCGGCGCTACTCAGGGCCGGTTCTCCGTGGAGCCGCGTATCGACCACGAAGATGGAGTGCAACGTCGCGTCGAACTGGTCGGCCTGGTCGAGGGCGTGCTGGATCGCCCGGTTCGCTCCATCGCTCCCGTCGATGGGGACGAGAATGGTATCGTACATCGACCGGACGATGGTCGTGAAAGCGAATAAATATGTAGCGTCACGTTCACGACCTCGGATCGCCGACCGCGGGCGCAATCGCGGGCGGAGGCCGTCGCTCGTCGCCGGCGACCGTCCGCCGTCACTCCGGCTGATTCGGCTCTCGTGCGTCGCGGAGTTCGCGATCCGACGTGGCCCTGACGATGTCCTCACCGTTGTAGACGACGCTCGTCCCCTCCTCGAGGTCGTGAACGGTGATCTCGGTTCCGTCGGCGGTCCACTCCGCCCGGAGGCCACCGCGCTCGACCGCGTCGAACCCCGTCTCGGAGAGGTCGTGTGCGAGCCGGTCGAACTCGTTGTCGCCCAGTTCCATACGTCGTGTCGAGACGCCCTCGGAAGTTAATACACCGGGTGGAGATAGCAGGGATATGGTGCAGTGCCCGGCGTTCGGTGCGCTGGTGATCCCGACGCTCGACACCCCCCTTGGCCGCCTGATCGGGGCGGTACAGGCCGCTGGCCTGTTCGCCGGCATCGTGCTAGCGGTCTACCTCCCCGGACGGCTAGTGGTCGTCCCATTCCTCCAGCGGATCGAGTCCTCGCTTCCGGTCACCGAGACGATCTGGAACTCGTTCGTCAAGGTCGTCAACGCGGCCTTCGCCGTGTTCGCGCTCTATCTCGCGGTGCCGCTGTCCGGACTGGCGACGACACCGACGACCATCGCGGCGCTCTCCGCGGCGGCGACGCTCGCTATCGGCTTCGCGTCTCGGGACGTCCTCGCCAACCTCGTGAGCGGCGCCTTCCTCGTCCTCGACCCCACGTTCCACATCGGCGATTGGATCCGCTGGAAGGATCAGGAGGGGATCATCGAGGACATCAGCTTCCGGGTCACCCGCGTCCACACGTTTGACAACGAACTGATTACCGTGCCGAACTCGGAACTCACGGCCAGTAGTGTGACCAATCCGGGAGCGAAAGATTCCCTCCGGGTCGCCCAGGAACTCCCCATCAGTTACGACGACTCGGTCACACACGCGGAGGAAGTCGTCATCGACATCACTCGCGACCACGACGAAATCCTGGATCGACCACGGGCGACGGTACAGGTCAGCGAACTCGGCGACTCCGCGCTCGTGCTCGTGGCCCGATTCTGGATCACCGAACCGGCGCGGGCGAACGTCCTCCGCATCCAGTCGGAGTTCGTCCAGCGCGTCACCGAGCGGTTCGACGAGGAGGACATCGAACTGCCGTACCCCCACCGCGAACTCTCCGGCACGGTCGACGTGGGGGCGACACCGTCGGGGCGATCCTCCGCCGAGGAGTGACGGACGGGAACGCCGACGAAGCGTGGCGAAGGATCATTCGGCTTCGGCACGACACCCCGGTATGGACGAACGCGACTCCCTCCGGGCCATCGGCGAGTGGTTACCCGGAGCCGACGACGACGCGGCGGTCGTCGACGACCTAGTGTTCACGACGGATATGCTCCACCAGCGTGCCGATTTCCCGGCGGGGACGACGCGATACACGGCCGGCTGGCGGGCCGTGGGTGCCTCGCTGTCCGACATCGCGGCGATGGGCGCGAGCGCGACGGCCGCCGTCGCGGTGTACGCCGCCCCCGAGTTCGACGCCGACGACCTACACGCGTTCCTCGACGGCGCCCGTGACGTCTGTGAGCTGACCGGCGGGCAGTACGTCGGCGGTGACCTCGACCAACACGAGGAGTTCACGGTCGTATCGTCGGCGATTGGCCGCACGGACGCGCCTGTTCGGCGGTCGACCGCCGCGCCCGGCGATGTCGTCTGTGTGACCGGGACGCTCGGTCGCACCGGCGCGGCCCTGCGGCTGTTCGACCGGGGCGACCACGACCAGGCCAACGACCTCTTTCGGTTCGTACCCCGTGTGGCGGCCGGCGAGGCTATCGCTCCGCACGCGACCGCCATGATGGATTCGAGCGACGGCCTCGCGCGATCACTCCACCAGTTGGCCGAAGCGAGCGACTGCGGCTTCGCCGTCGAGTGGGAGCGGATCCCCGTCGACGAGGCAGTTCGCGAGGTGGCGACCGGGGACGAGCGACGCGCCTGTAGCCTCTATACGGGCGAGGACTTCGAACTGGTGTGTACGTTGCCCCCCGAACGGGTCGCGGCGGCACGAACCGCATCGCCGGTGCCGCTCACCGTCGTCGGCGACGTGACGGAAGCGGGCGTGACGATGGACGGCGACCCGCTCCCCGACCGCGGCTACACACACGGCTCGTGAGACACCACGCATTCCCAGGGTGTGAGAACACTCGACGCACTGTTTTCAGTTCAATGACTGTTATCAGCCGGGGAACAATCCATGACCGTTGCAGACCTGATGCGCGAAGAAGTCGTAACGACAGATCCAGATGCGCCGGTCGACGAGGTAGCGACGGCGATGCGGGACGAGAACGTCGGGAGTGTCGTCGTCGTGTCGGACGAGACGCCGGTTGGTCTCGTGACCGACCGGGACGTGACGGTGCGTATCGCGGCTGATCGACTGGATGCTGGCGAGATGACCGCACGCGACGTGATGACTGAAGACCCGGTAACGGTCGACCTCGACACCGGCGTCTTCGACCTCTGTAACAGGCTGTGTGACGAGGGCGTCCGGCGGATGCCCGTCGTCGACGACGGTACCCTCGCCGGCATCGTGACGCTCGACGACCTGACTATCCTGCTGACTGCCGAACTGGGGAACCTCGCGGGCGTCATCGAGAGTGAATCGCCACCCTACTAGGTCGAACCGCACCGGTCGTGCGGTGGCCCACCGCGGGCCGTCGGTCGTCGACGGCCGGCTCACCACGTCACCACGTAGAACCCGATCAGCCCCAGACACGAGACGAGACCCGCGAGGGCGGTGAGGGAGAGTCGGCCGACGTTGAGCGGCGTCCGAAATCCGCGTTCCGCGTCCGGGCGGGTGTATCTGAGCCGCAACAGTGCCGCGTTGACCAGCACGAAGACGACGAGCAACACGAGGTTCGACAGGCCGGCGACCACCCCGACATCGGCGAGGAAGACGAACGGGATCGTCCCGAGGCCGACCAGTCCGACGGCGTAATGCGGGGTCTCGCGGGTGGGGTGGACGCGCGAGAAGCGTTCCGGGAAGACATGATACTCCGACTTCGAGACGCCGTACAGCAGGCGGGAGGTCGAAATCTGGAGGATGAGGACGGTGTTCGTCGTCGAAAAGAGGGCAATGACGCCGAGGGCGCGCGCGCCGAGCGGCCCCCAACCGACCATCGCCACCTTCGCGAGGGGTGACGCCGAGCGCCCGAGCACTCGCCAGTCGACCAGCGCGACGGCCGACAGCCCCACGAGTACGTACAGCAGCGTCGTGATCCCGATAGAGACCAGAATCGCCCGCGGAATCGTCGTCGTCGCATCTTCCGTTTCCTCCGAGACGTTGACGATGGAGCCGAACCCGATGTAGGCGAAAAAGATCAGAAACGACGCCTCGACGACGCCGAACAGACCGTTGGGCGTGTGGAACACCCGGGCTTGCTCCCACGATCCGGCCGCGATCCAGACGATGATCAAGAGACCCAGGATCTCGATAGCGGTGAACAGGAGGTTGAGACGCGTGGACAGTTCGATCCCCCAGTAGTTGATCACGCTCATGACGACGACGAGGGTGACAGCCAAGAGGATCTGTGGTAAGTCGACGAAGAGGGACAGATAGCCGGCGAAAGCCAGCGCGACCGCCGCGGAGGACGTGACGCCCATGAACAACCGGCCGAACGCAGTCACGTCGGAGAGGAGGTCGTTCGCGAACGCCTCGCGGACGTAGATGTAGTCGCCCTCGGCTTTCGGATACAGCGAGGCGAGTTCGGCGTAACTCAGTCCGGTCAACGACGCGATGACGGCGGCCAACAGGAACGAAAACACGATCGAACCGCCGGTCACGCCCGTCGCCTCGCCGAGGATCGCGTAGATTCCCGCCCCGAGGATCAGTCCGACACCGTACACGACTCCTTCCAGCAGACCGAGCTCCCGACGGAGTGCCGACATTACCGGAGACATACGAGGTAGAACACCTAAACACAGGGGTCGTCACCGCGTCGTTCTTCCCAAGTCTCGGGAAGAGCTGTTGACTACTTGTCCGGTGTGGACGTAGATGTGAGCGATGTACGAAACGATCCTGATTCCCACGGACGGGAGTCCCGGCGTCGAAAACGCAGTGACACACGGGCTTGTCCTCGCCGAAACCACCGACGGAACCGTTCATAGCCTCTATGTGATCGATACGCGCGTCGAGCCACCGGGACTCGACCCCGAGGAGCGGGCCGAACTCAGAGCGGAAGCACGGGAACGGGGGCAAACCGCCACCGACGCCGTCGGTGAGCGGGCCGCCGAGTACGGCCTGGACGTTCGCCGCGACGTGCGGGAAGGAACCCCGCATCAGGAGATCCTGTCGCACGCCCGCGAACACGGCGTCGACCTGGTCGTGATGGGCACGGAGGGCACGTCGGCGGCGACGAGACTCGGAAGCACCACTGAGCGCGTCGTCGCGCTGGCGGACGTACCCGTGTTGGCGGTGCCCCGAGCCGCGACTATCGAGCGGCCGGAGACTGGGCACTCGGTGTACGACCAGGTGGTGATCCCGACCGACGGCAGCGACGACGCCGAACGCGCCGCCGACCACGGCCTCGAACTCGCCGAGCACTACGGCGCCGAGGTGCACGTCGTCTACGTGGTCGACACGACTGTCTACGACCTGCAGGACTCCCCCCGGAGCATCGTCGGCCTGCTCGAAAGCGGCGGGCAGAAGGCCGTCGAGTCCATCGCCGCCGACGCCGAGGAGCGGAATCTCCCCGTGACGACCGGCGTCATGCGCGGCCGGCCCGCGGAGGCGATCCGCGAGTACGCGACGGGCGTGAACGCCGACCTCGTCGTGGCCGGGACGCGTGGCCGGGCGGCGGACACCGACCACCTCCTCGGCAGTACGACCGCGCGACTCCTGCGCCGGGCCGACCGCCCCGTCCTCGTCGTGGAATGAGCGTCGAACACCTCCGTGATCGATGCGAGGCGGCGCCGGCCGCCTGAGCCGCGACCGACAGGGGAGGCGCCGTCGTCACTGACCGGCGTCTTCCGTCGTGACGATGTCGTGCTGTTCGAAGTAGAGTCGGAGTTTGCGAACTGAGGGCACGACGACGTCGCAGTACTGCTCGACGACCGGATCGGGAGCGAAGCCGACAGCCGTGCCCGCGATGCGGAGCATCGGGAGATCCATCTCGTCGTCACCGACCGCAATCGTCTGGGAGAGGTCGACCCCCGTGGTCGCAGCGAGCTCTTCGAGCGCTCGATCCGTTCGTCCGTCCAGGAGCGATCCCTCGACATCGCCGGTGAGAGCGTCGTTCGCCACGACGAGGCGGGTCGCGACGACGTGATCGACGGCGACGCCCGCCCGATCCAGTGCCGCCGCGACACACCGCTCGAAACCCAGGGTGACGACGGCGACCTGCACGCCGGAGCGCGGCGATCACGTCGGCGACGCCGTCGCGCAACTTGCAGTGCTCGAACGCCGCCTCGACCCGCGCGACCGGCATCCCGTCGAGGAGCGCGACGCGCTGTCGGAGGCTGTCCGTGACGTCGATCTCGCCCCGCCGAGCCTGTTCGGCGAGTCCCTGCATCTCCGTCGCGACGTCGTACTCCCGCCCGAGAAGCATCGTCGGGTCGGTTCCAGTGAGCGCGCCGTCGAAGTCAAACGCGACAAGGGGCATATCAACCGTATTGTCATACTGGAATATAAGTCTCCGTTACGTTGCGGGCCTGCGCGGGGGCGGTTCTCACGCGGTAGGAATGGCCGAAGCCATTGATGCCCGCTCCGGGTGACGTGTCAACCGTATGGATTTCGATGAGTTCACCGGAACGATCCAGCATCGACTCGAATTCGCCGGCACCGGCGAGACCGTTCGGGCGATCCGCGCGACGCTGATGACCCTCGGTCAGCGGATTCCCGCGGGGGCAGCCGACGATCTTGCCGCGTCGCTCCCGATGGAGATTCGCTGGTACATGACGGGCGCCGTCCAGGAACACGGCCAGCGATTCGACTGGCAGGAGTTCGTCGCCCGAGTGAGCGAAATCGAGAACGCTGACGGCGCCGACGCCGCCTACCACGCACAGGTCGTCGTCGACCTCGTGCACACGCTAGTGCCCCAGTCGGACTTCCAGCAACTCCGGGATCAACTGCCGGAGGGCGAGGATGACGAGAAGTGGGGGAAACTCTTCGAGGTGGTCGACGCCGGCGGGTGGAGCGACGCCCGGGAAGCACAGACGGGCGGCGGCCCCCAGAGCGACGAGGAGTAGGGGCGTCGGTCACCGCACTGTCGGGTGGGATGGCAGAGTGGACGAACGCGCCTGCTTGGAAAGCAGGTGGCCGCGAGGCCTCGTGGGTTCGAATCCCACTCCCACCGCTCCACCGCAAACGTCCGGGAGCGGTGCACGGGGTTCGAATCCCACACCGACCGTGTCGGCGCCCTCGCGTTTCGACCGCGATCAGAGTCCCTCGGATAGCGGTCGGGAAGCGCCTCCGGTTCCGGGTGGCGTGGCCGCGCCTTCGTCAGGGTCGGCGCGTCACTCCGAGTAGCCTTCCTGTAGGAACTGGCCCTCAGTCTCGTACATCGAGACCAGTTCCTCGATGAACTCCTCGTAGGTCTCGTCTTCTGCGAGGTGGCCTTCCAGTCGGTCTCTGAGTTCGTCGCTGATTTCGAGCGTGGTACGTGTTTACCCCGAGACCGATTCCGTCAGTCTCTCGTAGGGGCGGCCCG
>JBDGTP010000036.1:0-41214 GCA_042216725.1 Haloplanus sp. | reverse complement strand
TCTCGCGAGCGGAGCGGTTGGTGTACTCGCGCGGATGTCGTCCGCCGAACCACTGCGTTCGTGTTCGGCGTGTGTGACGCAGTGCTGTGGATCGCACGCCCGGTAGCGGCGTCGCTACTCTGCCGTATCACCCGAATTAAACCGGGTTTAATCGGAGTAAAACCGGGGAGAAACCGGGTTCAGGGCATTCCCGATTTAATGGGGTGTAGGTCGTCGCACCGAACGGAATGAACACGAAACGAACCGGTGCGATACTGGTCACAGTCGCGTTGCTGCTGTCGGCGGTTGCGCCGCCGGCACTCGCACAGTCGGCATCGCTGTCGGTAGATGTCACACAGGAGCAGACAGGAGACGTGACGATCACCGTCGCGGACAACGGCACGGCCGTCGAGAACGCTACGGTGACCGTGACGACCGACGGGAACGACACGTACGCCGGGACAGGCACGTACGAGACCGACGCCAACGGGACGGTTTCGCTCGCGGCCCCCGAGGAGTCGGTGACGGTTACGGTCGAAGCGAGTCACGACGGTGCGAACGTGACGACGACAGCTGACCTCAATCCGGCGCTCGATCTCTCGGTCGAGGAGGCCGACGACGGGTCAGCCGTCGTGACGGTTCAGCAGGGTGATTCGGCCGTCGCGAACGCGACGGTGACGGTCGCGACCGACGGCAACGACACGTACGCGGGGACGGGCGAGTACGAAACGGATGCCAACGGGACGGTTTCCCTTCCGGCCCCCGAGGAGTCGGTGACCGTCTCCATCGAGGCGAGTCACGACGGTCTGGCCGCCTCGACGACCGTCGATCTCGATCCGGGCCTCGACCTTACTGTCGAGGGTGCCGACGACGGATCGGTCGTCGTGACGGTCACCCGCGGTGGTACGGCGGTCACGAACGCGACGGTGAACGTGACGGCGAACACGACGTACGCCGACACGGGCGAGTTCGAGACCGACGAGAACGGGACGGTCACGCTCGCCAATCCGGACGACCCGGTCGAACTGACGATCACGGCCACGGACGAGGGTGATACGGCGTCGACGTCGGTGATCGTCCAGCCCGTCCAGACGCTCGCAGTCGGCGTCGAACAGGCCACCGACGGGTCGGTGACCGTGTCGGTCGGGCGACTCGGCGACCCGGTCGCGAACGCGACGGTGACGGTCACGACCGACGGCAACGACTCGTACGTGGGGGCAGGTGAGTACGAGACCGACGAGAGCGGGACGGTCGTGCTCCCCGCGCCCGCGGAGAACGTCACGGTGACGGTGACCGCCACGCACGAGGGTGACACCGCGACGACCACGGCCGATCTGGTGCCGCCCGAACCGGTCGGGCCGTTCGGACAGATCGTCTCGGCGTTCGTTTCGGCGCTCAAGAGTGCCGGCTTCAGTGGGCCGCTCGGGCAGCAGGTCTCGGAGTTCGTGACGGGCAACAACCCGTCGAACGCCGCGGAGCGTGGCCCACCCGCCGCGGGCAATTCGAACCCCGTTTCCCCGCCGGGACAGAGCGGGAACGCGTCCGAGACGGGTAACGAGTCCCGAATCGTCCCGGCCGGGCCGCCGGTCGATACCCCGGGGAACTCCGGATCGGCGCCGGGCCAGTCCAACGAGAGCGCGCCGGGGAACTCCGGGTCTGCTCCGGGCCAGTCCGACGATGCAGGCGCGGACGACGGTGAGGCGCCGGGCCAGTCCGACGATGCAGGCGCGGACGACGGTGAGCAGGGGAACGCCGATTCCGCACCCGGGCCGTCCGGTGACGCCGAAGACGCGGAAGACGGCGAACCGGGGAACTCCGGGTCGGCCTCGGATCAGTCCGACGACAAAGAAGACGAGGAAGACGAATCCGGTGGCGACAGCTCCGACGAGAGCGGCGACGGCTCGGGGAACGCCGGTGGAAACGGTAACGCTGGGGGCAACTCCGGCGGTGACAACGGTAACGGCCGATAGCTGAGACGCTCACTCCTCGTTTTCGCGGCGACGCTGTGACTCGACGACGGCACCGAGCGTCGCCGGCGCGCAGTTCGCGAGGTCGGCCGCTCGCTCGACCGAAATGTCTCGCGACCGGACGGCGACGGCCGCGCCCGCGACGACGAGCGGATCGACCTCGGTGCCGGGAGCCCACGCTCGGTCGTCGAGCGGGCGGTCGCGTTCGGCAGCGACACAGCCGACCGCGAGCATGGCGGCGGCGAACGGATCGCCGACTGCCGCCCCAGCCGGTGGTCGATCTTTCGGGGCGTGTCGTGTCACACGGTCGACAGCGCCCGCGAATGCGAGCGCCGTCGCGGGGTCGTCGCCGACCAGGGCTCGATCCACGGCGGCAGCGCGCACGTCGGCGAGGGTCACGACTCGGTCGGGGGAGCGAGCGTGTGTTCGACGACGGTGCCGTCGGATGTCAGCGTCACCGTCCCGAGGTCGACGCGCTCGCCAGCGTCGGCCACGCGGTCGACCGCCCGGAGGGTTCGCTCGCGGTCGAGACGCTCCCAGACGGCACCTTCGACGAGTCGCTGGAAGGCGTCGCGGTCGCTCCACGGCGCGTCGAGATTCGAGGGGACGTGGACGAGAAATCGGAAGGCGTCGTCGTCGACGCCGATACTCACGCCGAAGGTGTCCGACGGCGGGCCTTCCCCGGCGTCGTCCTCGTCGTCGCTCATGTGTCCACTTCGGCCGCCGAACGCATAATAGGGACGGTTACGGCTGGGGTTCGGGGCGTCCACGCTCGCCCCAGAGCCGGTGTGCGTGAGGGAGTGACAGCCAGACGGCGACGCGATAGCGTCGTTTTTGGCTGGCGAGCACCCACGATGGCCATGAGCTACTCCATCGGTCTCGTCGGCAAGCCTTCGGTGGGCAAGTCGACGTTTTTCAATGCGGCGACGATGAACGACGTCCCCGAGGGTGCTTATCCGTTCACGACGATCGATCCGAGCGTCGGCGAGGCATACGTCCGTGTCGAGTGTGCGGCTCCGGAGTTCGGCGAGACGTGTACGCCGAGTGTGGGCTACTGTGACGACGGCGTGCGCTTCGTGCCGACCCAACTCGTCGACGTCGCCGGTCTCATCCCGGGCGCACACGAAGGGAACGGGCTCGGCAACCAGTTTCTGAGCGACCTCAACGAGACCGACGTGTTGATACACGTCGTCGACTTCTCGGGGAAGACCGATAGCGAGGGCGAACCCACCGAGGGCCACGACCCCCGCGACGACATCGATTTCCTCGAAGACGAACTCGACATGTGGTATCTGGAGGTACTGGAGAAGGGAATCGAGCGCTTCGAGACGAAATACCACGGCGCGGACGCGACTATCGAAGCCGACCTGGCCGAGCAGATGAGCGCGTTTCGCACGAACGAAGACGAGATCAAACAGGTGATCCTCTCGGAGGGCCTGGATCTCGACCCGTCGACGTGGGACGAGGCGGATCGGGAATCGCTGGCTCGGGAGATCCGCAAGCGCACGAAACCCATCGTAATCGCGGCGAACAAGATCGACGACCCCGCGGCGGCGGCGAACTTCGAGGCGATCACCGACGATCCCGCGTACGAGCACCTGACGTTCGTCCCGACGAGCGCCCATGCCGAGAAGGCGCTGAAGGCAGCCGACGAGGCGGGGACGGTCGACTACTGCTCCGGTGACGAGACGTTCGATATCGTCGGTGACGTGAGCGAGGAACAGGCGACGGGGCTCGATCGGATTCGGTCGCTTGTGGCGGAGTACGGTGGCACGGGCGTCCAGTCGTCGCTGGAGGCGGCGCTGTTCGACGCCCTCGACCTCATCGCGGTGTTTCCGGGGAGCGACGACGGGTCGGCCTCCGCGGAGGGTGTCTTCCGCGACTGTTTCCTCCTCCCGGCGGGAGCGACGACGGCCGATTTCGCCTACCACATCCACTCGGATCTCGGCGACGGATTGCTCCACGGCATCGACTGCCGGTCGTCCCGACAGATCGGCGGTGGCCACGAACTCGACGACCGCGACGTGGTCGAACTCGTGACGACGAACGATAGTAGCCTTTGTAAGTCATCGCACACCTGATCGCACGCAGTCCTACGATCAGGTGTGCAAACAGTTCCAGACGCTACTATAGGTCGCTCGTCGATCACTCGTTCCCTTCGGGGAGAGCGTCGAACACGTCACGGAGCGCCTGGCGCGCGCTCTCGCCTTTGATCGTCCAGCGGTCGCCGTCGAAGACGTGCCGCTCGGCGTGGACGAAGGAGTCACCGGTGCTCCAGGGCGCGGCGTAGGCGACGCCGACGAAGACGAGGCCCACCGGCTTTTCCTCGGTGCCGCCGGACGGGCCGGCGATGCCAGTCGTTGAGACCCCCCAGGTCGTCCCCGCGGTGTCGCGAACCCCCTGTGCCATCTCGCGGGCGACGGGTGCCGAGACGGCGCCGTGGGCGTCGAGCGATTCGCGGGAGACGCCCAGTGTTTCGAGTTTGGCGTCGTTCGAGTAGACGACCACGCCCCGGTCGAAGTAGTCGCTCGATCCCGGCACGTCGGTCAGGATCGATCCGACGAGACCGCCGGTGAGCGACTCCGCGGTAGCGATGGTTTCCTCGCGGTCGCGCAGACGCCGACCGAGCAGAATTTCGACTGCCTGCTCGTCCGCCGGCTCGCTCGTGGTCACGGTGCCCGTCGCGTCGGACTCGTCGGTGTCCATATGCCCCTGTTGGGCACCGACGCCTATGAAACGGGGGCGGCACGTAGTGCCCGTATCCGACTCTTTTATGTCGGATCGGCGGCGTGAACTGCGTATGGCGGACGAGACAATCGCTTTCGTCGGACTCGGCATTATGGGCGGACCGATGGCGAAGAACCTGCTCGATGCGGGCTACACCGTGATCGGTCACAACCGCTCGCAGGAACCGGTAGACGAACACGTCAAGGCCGGCGGGGAGGCGGCCGAGACCCCGAAGGAGGCGGCCGAACGCGCCGACGTGACGATCATGTGTCTGCCCGACTCGGACGTGGTGGCCGAAGTCATGCGCACGGAGGACGGCGTCCTCGCCGGCCTGAGCGAGGGCGACGTGGTGATCGACAACTCGACCATCTCGCCGATGGTGACCGAGGAACTCGCCGAGGAGGTTCGGGAACGCGGTGCGCGGATGCTCGACGCCCCGATCAGTGGCGGCGAGGAGGGCGCCATCGAGGGATCGCTCTCGATCATGGTCGGCGGCGACGAGGAGGTTCTCGACCGTTGTCGCCCGATTCTCGACGTGATGGGCGAGACGGTCACGCACTGTGGCGACAACGGTGCCGGACAGGTCACGAAGGCCTGCAACCAGATCGTCGTCGCGGGGACGATGGAGGCCGTCAGCGAGGCCCTCGTCTTCGCGTACAAGGCCGACGCCGACCTCGAAGCGGTCGTCGACGCCATCAGCGGCGGCGCTGCCGGCTGTTGGACGCTCGACTACCGCGCGCCGAGCATGATCCGTGGCGACTTCGAACCCGGCTTCTTCGCCGACTACCAGTACAAGGACCTCCGCATCGCCACCGACGCCGGTGAGGCGTACGAATCGCCGATGCCCCAGACGGAACTCGTCCACGAGATGTACAAATCGATGGTCGCGACCGGACGGGGCAAGGACGACAACTCCGGCGTGATGCAGGTAATCGAGGATATGGCGGGGGTCGAGGCGCGGGTCGACGACGAGTAGGGACTCTTCGACGCGGCCGAGTTGGAGGCGCGGGTCGACGACGAGTAGGGACTCTTCGACGCGGCCGAGTTAGAGGCGCGGGTCGACGACGAGTAGGGTCTTCCGCTTCGTCGCTCGCCGGCGTTCACTCCACGTCGTCGTGGTCGAGGAGGGGTCGCTCCCGACCCGCCGGCGCGGGGCCGTAGGTGACGATTTCGAGCAGGTTGCCCGAGGGGTCGAGGAAGTAGAACCCCTCGAACTCGCCCCAGTCGTACGGCCCCTGTTTCGGGAACTGGCCGTCGAGTCGATCCATCAGCGACTGGAAGGTGTCGCGGTCGGTTTCGAACGCGATGTGGGCCTTATCGAGCGGATGGTCGAGGCCCCGGTCGTCCCACTTCTCGGCGCGGCCCGTCTCCATGAGCGTGACGACTGTCCCCGCGCCAGTCTCGAACATCACGTGTGCGCCCTTGAAGTCCTCGGGCGGGCGCAACAGGTCGAGGTCGAGTACGTCCCGGTAGAACTCGTGTGCCGCGTCCAGATCGTCCACGTCGATGTTGATGTGGTCGACGGCGTCCATGCCCCTACTGGCGAGCGATGGCCGATATAGGTTTTCCCTGCTCCGACCCCCGAATCTATGTGGCCCGTCTCCGTTCCTCGAGACGATGCGACACGTGCAGGGCCCGCTGCTCTCGATAGACGTGGGCGCCCGCGAGTGGCGAACCCGGCGGATCACGGCCGCCCGGGATGCGTTCGTCGGCGGGCGGGGGCTGGGAACGCGCCTGGCGTACGAACGGATCCCGTTCGATGCCGACCCGTTCGGTTCGGCGAATCGCCTCGTCTTCACCGCGGGGCCACTCCAGTCCACGACCACCAGTTTCGCCGGTCGACTCTCGTGTACGGGACTCTCGCCGCTGACCGACGGCCTGTTGTCGTCGAATGCCGGGGGCTTTCTCGCGGGCAACTTCGTCGGTACGGGCTACGCTGCCGTCGAGATAGCGGGCGCGAGCGACGACCCCTTGGCCGTTCACGTCCGTGAGGACGGCGTCACGGTCGAACCCGTCCCCGACCTGACTGGCGCGGCGGTGTCGACGGTTACCGAGTGGGTCAGGGAGCGCCACGGCCTCGACGGCGACCACGTTGCCTGTGTCGGCCCGGCGGGGGAGAACCGGGTGCGGTTCGCGGCGATCATGACGACGGGTCACCGGGCGTTCGCGCGCGGCGGCCTCGGGGCGGTGCTCGGCGCGAAGGGCGTGAAGGCACTCACGTTCGCCGGCGACGCCACCCCCGGGTCGGATCTGGACGCGGCGGCGGCCGATGTCGCGAGCGCGATACACCGCGAGGCCGCCGAGGGCGACCACGTGATGAAAGACCAGGGGACACCGAGTCTGACGACGTTCGCCAACGAGGTGGGCGCGTTGCCGACGCGGTACTTTTCGGAACGCTCGTTCGAGGGCGCCGATGCCCTGAGCGGCGAGCGAGTGGCCGAGAAGAAGACGGGCCGCGGGACGTGTTCGCGGTGTGCGTTCGCGTGCAAACTTCCGACGGCCGACGAGGAAACGGGCATCGAGACGGAGGGGCCGGAGTTCGAGACGCTCATGGCCTTCGGGAGCAACGCTGGCGTCGACGACCTGCCTGCGGTCATGCACGCCAACGACCGCTGTGACGAACTCGGTCTGGACACCATCTCGTGTGGCGACGTGGTGTCGGCGTATCTCGCCGCGGAGGACGCCTTCGGCGACGCCGACCTGGTACACGACCTGATCGAACGGATCGCCCACCGCGAGGGTGTCGGCGACCGCCTGGCCGAGGGTCTCGCGCGCTGTCACGATGACCTCGGCGTGTCGGACTGGACGATGAAGGGGATGGAGTTCGCGGCTCACGACGGTCGGGCGCTGGCGGGGCAGGGACTCGCCTTCGCCACGTCGAACCGCGGTGCCGACCACCTCTACGGCGGCATGTACGTCTACGAGTATCCGCTCGTCGACCGGGAGGACGCCCTCCCCGCCGAGGGACTGGACGGCAAGGCGGAGACCCTGGTCGAATCGGAGAACCGCAACGCTGCGCTGGATTCGGCCATCGCCTGCCGGTTCTCACGGGGGACGCTCACCGACGACCGCCTGCGAACCTTGCTGGACGCGTCGGCGGGCGAGTTGCAGGCGCTCGGCGCCCGTATCGTCGACCTGGAACGCGGCTTCAACAACCGCCGCGGCCGTGACCGGAGCGACGACGAAGCCCTGCCCTACGCCCTCGATGGCCTGGAGGCGGCGCTCGACGCGTACTACGACCACAGGGGGTGGCGCGGGGACGGAACCGTGCCGGCCGCTCGGTGTGCTCGGCTCGTCGGCGACGGGTAATCGCGAGTGTGGAGTGGTACGGTGGGATCGCCGCCGATCAGCGCGGCCCCGCGCCGGCAGTCTACGACTGTTTCCAGTCCGGATCCGAACGAGGCGGCGAGAGGACGCCGATACCGACCGCGGGTTCGTCGCCGCGATTCTCGGCGCCGTGGAGTTCGTCACTGGTGAACAGATACGAGTCGCCCGGGCGGAGCGTGATCTCCTCGTCCTCGGTGATCGCCGTGAGCGTCCCCTCGATCATGTAACCGATCTGCTCGTTGTCGTGCCGGTGGACGGGAAGGGTCGCTCCCGGATCGACTCGCCAGTGTTTCATCGACGCTCGTTCGCCGGACGCGAGGTCGGCGAGATACACGCCGTCCGCGACCTCTTCACTGTCGGTTCGGTCGTCGTTGATCCGCCTCATTCGATCTGGCCCCACGACCGAGATACCGAGGATATCTAATAAAGGTTCCTGAGGAACTTTTATACTTATGCAGTCGCACCCTGCCTGTATGTCAGGAGACGAGACGATCCGGGTGTTCCACCTGCCCTTCTCGTTCATGTTGCCCCAGCGCATCGCGGCTGACCGCGGCTACTTCGCCGACGAGGGGTTGGACGTGGAGTTGATCGAGCGGGATCGAACCTGCGTGACGAACAAGTACATTCCGGCGGAGGAGACGCTGACCGGCGACAACGACGTCGATCTCTACCCCATCTGCAAGTGGGAGAGCCTCAAGCGAACCTGGGATTTCGATGACGGCCGCATCGTCGCCAAGGGCACGTTCGCCGATCAGCCCTACGCGGTGTTCGTCCGTCCCGATTCGAGTATCGAGGAGCCGTCGGATCTGGCGAACACGCCGGTCGGCGTCAACCGCCGGACGGGACAGGAGTACACGGCCATCCGGGCGCTCGAAGAGCATATGGCCGACGACGAAGTCGTCATCGAGGGACACGGGATGCCGACCGACCGACTCCGCGCGCTCCGTGACGGCGACGTCGACGCCGTCACCTTGCTCGACCCGCATATCACGCTCGCCGAACACCTGGGTTTCGAGAAGATCCTGGAGTTCGAGAACCACATGGGTGTCGTCGGCGCCGAGGGACTGGAGGGCGACACCCTCGACGCGTTCATGCGCGCCTACAGCCGGGCTGTCGAGGCGATCAACGCCGACCCGTCGGCGTACCGCGACCAGTACCTCGATATGCTCTGGAAAGACGCCGAGGTGGCGCCTGATCTCTTCGAGGACATCGATACGGACGCCGTCCGTACCGCCATCGAGGTACCCGAGTACGAGGTGCCGGAACTCGCGGATCGCGAGGATCTGGACTACCACCTCGACTGGATGAAACAGCGACAGTTGATCGACGACGACGCCGATATCGACGCCATCGTGTCGCCGATCCGGTGATCGTGCCCGTGGTTCGTCGTCCGTCGCGCGACCGACCCGCGTCTCCGGGTGTGTCGCCGTGACTCGACGCCATCTCGACGCCCAGCGGATCGTGTTCGACGCGTTGCACGACGACCCCGGCGACCGGCCGGTGATGCGGGCGCGCTTCGAACACAACGGGAGCCCCCGCTACGTGCTCTATACGATCAAGCGGTTCGGGTTCGACCGCGACCACGGCTTCCATCTCGACGTGGCACTCGTCTCCGACGAACTCGAAAGCGGGATGGAGACGATCCGAAGCCGTCTCGACGAGGGCGATACCGACCTCGTCGACACCGACTACATCTCCGTCGCCCGGGAGCGCGCCGAGGGAGCCGACATCGTCGCCGTCCACCCCTACGGGCGCACCGTCGGCGGCCTCGTCGCTCCCGAAGGGACGGACATCGAGGGGCTCGCGGATCTGTCGGGCCGCCGCATCGGCGTCACCCACCACCTCGACAAGAACTGGATTCTGACGCGGGCGGCCTGCCGGGAGTTCCACGGGTACGACCCCGACGACACCGCCACACTCGTGGAAGCCGACTCCAGGGACGGGCTCACCCGGTTGCTCCGCGAGGGAACAGTCGACGCTGCGTTCCAGTTCTGGCCACTCGTCCCCGAGATTACTGCGACCGGCCCCTACGTGGAGGTCTCCCCCGTCTCCGACCTGGTACAGCGACTCTCCGGCACCGAGCGCAAACTCCCCATCGCGACGTTTCTCACCGGCGAGTCGTACGTCGAGTCGAACCGGGAGACGGTGCGGGCGTTCACCGACGCCTACCGCGACGCCGTCGACCGCCTCCGGACTGACGACGACCTCTGGACGGATATCGGCTCGAAGCTGATGACCACCGACGACCCCGCCGTCGCCCGCGCGGTTCGGGACGGCTGGCGGGAGATGGTCGTCCGCGACTGGAACGCGGAGACGGTCGACGGCATGTCCCGCCTCTTCGGCCACCTGAAGTCAGTCGCCGGTGCGGAGGCACTCGGCGTCGACGAGATCCCCGATGGCACGTTCTGCCCCAACCCGTAATCGCGACGATTCGCCGTCGCGTTCGGTTCGTTATGAAGCTTTCCGAGGAAATTTTATCAGGATACAGTCGTACCCTGCGGGTATGCCGACCGACGAGATTCTCGCGGCGCGCCGCTGGACGACCCCAGATCCCGGTGACGACGCCACGTGTGCCGACTACGAGCCGACACGTCAGCGAACTGCCCACACCCAAACCGACCGATGAGCCGGAGCCACATCGAATCCCAACAGGACGCACTCGACGAGTACCACGACGACCCCGGCGACCGGCCGGTGATGCGGGCGCGCTTCGAACACAACGGGAGCCCGCGATACCTGCTCTATACGATCAAGCGGTTCGGATTCGACCGTGACCACGGCTTCCACCTCGACGTGGAACTCGTCTCCGACGCCCTCGAAGACGGCATCGAGACCGTCGAAGCCCAACTGCAGGAGGGACACGCCGACCTGATCGACATCGACTACATCTCGATCGCCCGCGAACGCGCAGAGGGGGCCGACATCGTCGCCTTCCACCCCTACGGGCGCACCGTCGGCGGCCTCGTCGCTCCTGCGGGGACGGACATCGAGGGACTGGAAGACCTCTCCGGCCACCGCATCGGCGTGGTGCGCCGCCTCGATAAGAACTGGATTCTGACGCGGGCGGCCTGCCGGGAGTTCCACGACTTCGATCCGGACGAGACGGCGACGCCCGTCGAAGCCGGCTCGAAAGTCGAACTCACGCGGATGATCCGCGAGGGCGACGTCGACGCCGGCTTCCAGTTCTGGCAGATCATTCCCGAACTCACGGAGACCGGCCCCTACGAGAACGTCCTGCCCGTCTCCGACCTGGTGCAACGCCTCTCCGAGACCGACAACAAACTCCCTCTCGCCGCCTTTCTCACCAGCGAGACGTATCTCGACGAGGAGCGTGAGACGGTACGGGCGTTCACCGACGCCTACCGCGACGCCGTCGACCGCCTCCGGACTGACGACGACCTCTGGGAGGAGATCAGCGAGAAACTGATGACCTACGACGACCCCGCGGTCATGCGGGCGGTTCGGGACGGCTGGCGGGAGATGGTCGTCAGCGACTGGGACGAGGAGAGCGTCGATGGGATGTATCGCCTGTTCGACCACCTGAAGTCCGTCGCCGGTGCGGAGGCGCTCGGCGTCGACGAGATTCCCGACGGCACGTTCAACACCGATCCATGACCGAGACAGTCACCTTCCAGCTCAACTGGGAACCGAACGGCTTCCAGGCGCCGTACTTCCTCGCGCGCCGCGAGGGCTTCTACGCCGACGAAGGCCTCGACGTGGAGTTCGTCGAGGGGCACGGCTCGCCCTTCGCCGCCGAACAGACCGCGAAAGGCCGGAGTGACCTCGGCCTGGCCGGGGGGAGCGCCGTCCTTTCGGTGCGGAGCCAGGGGCTCGATCCGCTGGCCGTCGCCGCCGTCAGCCAGAAGACGCCCGCGACCATCTACTCCCTCCGGGACGTGTTCGGCGAGCCCTTCACCGACCCCGAACAGCTCCGGGGCCGGACGGTCGCCCCGTCGGCGACCAAGACCCGGATTCTCACGCTCCAACTGCTCGAAGACCGGGGTATCCGCGACGAAGTCGAGGTACACGACGTACAGAAACACACCCACCACCGCGTCGAACACCAGTTGCTCGACGGTGATGTCGACGCCGCGGTCGGCGTCGTCACCAACGGCAAGGAACTCGAACGCGAGTACGACCGTCGGGCGGACGAACTCCTCATCGGCAACTACCTCGACGTGTACGGCATGGCTGTCGTCAGCAACCCCGACTTCATCGCGTCGAACCCCGAGACGATCCGGTCGTTCCTCCGCGCGACCGCCCGTGGCTGGGAGGCGTCGACCAACGATCCAGACCGCGCTATCGACGCGCTGCTCCATCACAACGCCCAGCTCGAACACAACCGCGAGGTCGAACGGATGAAGTTCCGGGCGGCCGCCGAGGATCTGCAGTTCACGGAGCACGTCCGGGAGGCGGGCTGGGGTCACCACGACGGCCAGCGCTGGCGGAACCTGGCCGAGATGCTCGCGGAGACCGACCTGCTCGAATCCGCGGTCGATCCCGACGCCGCCTGGACGAACGAGTATATCGACGACACCGTCCCGGTGATCGCCGACTACGCCGACTGGATCGGCCGCTAGTCGCCGCCAAGCCGCCACAGCGCCCGGTAGACTGTCCAGCCGTCGCGGTCGATGCGCCGAGCGACTGCGCTCACCGCGTCGAGATACCGCTCGTAGTCCGCGGGCGTAACCGGGTCGGGCATCGATTCGGCCAGTTCACCGGCCGCACGGAGGCCGCGCCACTCTCGCTCCCCGACGGCGACGTATCGATCCGGCTGCGTGAACGCCAGAAACGCCGAGGCGACGAGGACGTCGACGCCGATCAGCCCGGTCAATCGGTCGAGTTTCTCGTCGAGCGTCGTCGCCGCCGCGGCCGCCGTGATGGCGTCGACGACCGTCTCGTGGTCGTTTTCGAGGAAGCGGTCTTCGGCGGCGCGCCGTTCGGCGTCCGGGATGGATCGACGCCGGTAGTACCACTGTACCACCCACTCGGCGTCCCGGCGTCCGAACTCCCCTGCCGCGAACGCGGGCGGGAGCGTCTCGACGTGTTCCCGTTCGACCAGGTCGAACGGTTCCTCCTGTTCGTACTCCGCGACCAGGTCGTCGACGACCGACCTGGTCAGGACGGTTTCGGTTTCGCTTCTCGGCCCGCCGGTGTAACCGTTCGTGTTCGACCCTTCGTCGTGGCGTGTCATATATTCGCATTCCCTCCCCTCGGAGGTGAACGTTTCCGTCTCCCCGTATCTCCCGGTATAGCGACCCTCGGGTGCTAATGCTCTGTTTTCCCACGGTACGCGATGACAACATTGATGGTCTACCATACTGATTTTTACACACAATGTCATCCGAATCAAGCGGCGATTCAGGCGGGCCGAAAAAGACGATCTGCCCCTACTGTGGAGTGGGGTGTGGCATCCAGATCTCTCAAGACGACGACGGCGAAGTCACGTTCCGGCCGTGGGGTGATGCGCCGGTCAACGAGGGGAGTATCTGTATCAAGGGTGGGGCGGCCACCCAGTCCGTCAACCACGAGGATCGGTTGACCGACCCGCTGATTCGCGACGACGACGGCGAACTCCGCGAGGCGTCCTGGGAGGAGGCCTACGACCTGATCGTCGACGAGATGGAACGCATCCGCGACGAGCACAGCGCGCAAGCGATGGGCTTCTACGGCTGTTCGAAGGCCATGAACGAGGAGAACTACCTCATCCAGAAACTCGCCCGTCGCTACGGCACCAACAGCGTCGACACGTGCACCCGTATGTGTCACTCCTCGACGGTGTACGCGCTCAAGAACAGTCTCGGCGAGGGCGCGATGACCAACAGCATGGCGGATCTGGAGGAGGCCGCCGACGTGTTCTGGATTCAGGGCGCCAACCCCGGCGAACAGCACCCTATCGCCAACAGCCAGTACTTTCGACAGGCCGTCCTGGAGGGGGCGACCGTCATCCAGGTCGACCCACACGCCAACAAGACGACGCGGTCGTTCGAGATCGACGAGACCGACCGCCACATGCATCTCCAGCTCGAACCGGGCACCGACATCCCCCTGCTGAACGTCGTTCTCAAGACCATCCTGGAGAACGACTGGGTCGACGAGGAGTTCATCGCGGAGCGCACCGAGGGCTTCGACCACCTGAAAGAGACGCTCGAGGACTTCGATAAGGAAGCCGCCGCGGAAGAGTGTGGCGTCCCCCTCGAAGACATCGAACTCGCCGCCGAGAAGTACGCGATGGCGAACAACGCCGCCATCTTCACCGGCATGGGGATGAGCCAGCACACCTGCGGCGTCGACAACGTCCAGAACGAGATCAACCTCGCGCTCATCACGGGCAACCTCGGCCGCCCCGGCACGGGCGTCAATCCGCTCCGCGGCCAGAACAACGTCCAGGGCGCGTCCGACGTGGGTGCGATGCCGAACGTCCTCCCCGGCTACCGCGATGTCTCCGATCCCGAGGTTCGCGCCGATGTCGAGGAGGTCTGGGACTTCGAGATCCCGTCCGAACCCGGCCTGACGAACGTCGAACTCTCACACGAGATCGGGGACACCATCCACGGGCTCTACATCATGGGCGAGAATCCCGTGATGAGCGAACCCGACACCAACCAGGTCGAGAAGCGACTGGAGGAGTTGGACTTCATGGTCGTGCAGGACATCTACCAGACGGAGACGGCGGAGTACGCCGACGTGATCCTGCCTGCAACCTCGTGGGCCGAACGCGACGGGACGGTCGTCAACACGGATCGTCGCACCCAGCGGATGCGTGGTGTCGACAAAGTCCATCCGAACACGAAACACGACCTCGACATCCTGTGTGCTGTCGGCGAGCGCCTGTTCGGCGACGGCAGCTTCGACTTCGACGGCCCCGAGGAGGTCTTCGAGGAACTCCGGCAGGTCGCACCCATCTTCCACGGCATGACCTACGACCGCCTCGGCGAGGAGGGCGTCCACTGGCCCTGCTACGAACCCGGCGACGAGGGCGATCCCTACCTCTACGAGGACGGCTTCACCACCGAGAGCGGCCTCGGTCAGATCGAAGGTGTTCGTCACCAGCCGCCCAAAGAGACGCCCGACGAGGAGTATCCGCTGATCCTCACCACGGGTCGGATCATCGAACACTACAACACGGGGACGATGAGCCGTCGCTCCGAGACGCTCAACCGCGTGGAACCGGAGAACTTCGTGGACGTTCATCCGAACGACGCCGAGGAGTACGGCATCGAGGACGGCGACTACGTGACGCTCAAGTCCCGCCGCGGCGAAATCGAAGTCGAGGCGCGTGTCACCGAGGACATCAAGGAGGGTACCGTCTGGACGACGCCGCACTTCGCCGACGCCGCGGGGAACCGCCTCACCAACGACGTGCTCGACGAACGGGCGAAGATTCCCGAGTACAAGGCGGCCGCCGCCGAAATCGAGGTCACGGTCGATACGGACACTGCCGACGCACCGGCCGACGACTAACGGCCGCTGCGGTCGCCCAGATCCTCGATCAAGCGGGTGTTACAGTCGACACACGTCGCCATCAACACCCGTTCGGACTCCGTACAGCAGGTTTCGACCGTCTCCGTTTCGTCGCGGTTGAGTGTTCCCCCACAGAGCGGGCAGTAGCCGAGATACTTCCTGAGGTCACGCAACGCCGCCACCCGTGCGTCCGGGTCGAGCGACGCCCACGCCTCGCCGCCTCGTTCCGCCAGCACCGCCCCGGCCGCGGCGTCGGCCAGGAGTGCCGCCTCCGAGAGCCACTGTCTGAGGCCGCCGTCGACCACGTACGCCACGTCGCCGGGGACGCTCGACGCTTCCTCGACGCCGAGAAGCGTCGCCACGTCGTCGTCGCTGACGCCCGTCTCGCCCATCGCCTCGATCCGGTCGTCCCACGCCGCGGCGAACGACCCGACGAGCCGACCGCCTTCGGGCGTCGCCCGCACGGCCGTCCCCTCCAGCGGTTCGAGCGTGTCCGGGAGTCGAAGTTCCTTCCCGAAGAGTTCGAGGACGCGTGGTGGGAGATACCGGGCAGTGAGTTCGGGCGTCCCGGGGACGAGATACCCCCGGAAGTAGATAGCGCCGAGGGCGACGCCGAGGACGACGATGCCGCCGGGGACGCTGAGCAGTCCGACGACGGCGGCGGCGACGAGTGCGAGACAGACGTTCACAATCGTACACGGGAAACACCGATTCTTGCCCGTGTACTCCGGGCGTCGCAGGCGGTTTTCGACCGATTGGATGCGCATCGCTCACGGGTAGGACGTACACCTCGAAAAAAGCTGTGAGCCGGACGCCGACTTAGTCGTCGCTGCGACGCAGGGCCCCGTACGCGCCCGCACCGAGTGCGGTCAGGGCTGCGCCGACGCCGAAGCCGGGGCCCCCGCCGTTGGTTTCGCCGCCCCCGCCGCCGCCACCTTCGGTGGGCGTCGCCGTTTCGCCGCCACCGCCGCCTTCGGTGGGCGTCGCGGTGCCCATGTCGCCACCTTCGGTGGGTGTCGCCGTGGCCCCGCCGGCGACCTCGAACTGGCCGCCTTCACCCATATGCTCCTCACAGAAGTACTCGGAGAGACCCGAGGTGGCCTGGAACGACACCGTCTTGCTCGCGCCTTTCTCGAACATGTAGTTGGATCGAGCCAGGATGCCGTCTTCGGTCGCGACCACGATGTTGTGCCGGGCGGTGCCCGACTGGGTGCTTTCGGGGATGTAACTCGCCGTCACCTTGAGCTCGTACTCGTTCCCGGCCTCGACGGAGAGAGTGGGATTGGTCGTGCCGGCGATACTGGAGGGCGCTCGACCGACGAATCCTTGTTCGGTCAGTTCGAGTTCGAACGTCTGTGCCTGCGCCGTCGCCGACCCGACGGCGCCAGCCAGGCCAGTCGTCGCCGCTGCCGTGCCGATCAGGAATTTTCTTCGCGTCGCCATACCCGTTCCCTGTATCCCGCATTAAATAAAATTACGGGATGTTGACCATGAGTTTTCCGCTCGCGGCGTGTAAATGCGCCGCTATCGAGCTGCGAAAAAACGGAGAAGTCGGTGGTGTTAGGACTCGCTGAGGCCGAAGACGGCGATGGTGGAGCCACGGCGACCGCCGTGGAGCCAACCGGAGCCGCCGACCTGGACGGCGACGTACTGCTTGCCCTCGCCGGGGTCGTACCAGCTGGAGAGCGACGAGCAGATCGGCGCGCCGAGCTGGAACTGCCAGAGCCGGTCGCCGTTCTCGCCGTCGTACGCGACGATGTTACCGTTCTGGGTGCCGGCGAAGGTGAGGCCGGTCGCGGTCGTGATCGAACCGCCCCAGAGGTAGTCGCTGGTCGTCTCCTTGGAGATCCAGTCGCGCCAGACCCGTTCACCGCTGACCGGGTCGACGGCGACGATGGCACTCAGGTTTCCGTTCCAGCCTTCCGGCGCGGTGACGTCGGGCCAGTCGTTGAGGCCGCCGCCCCAGTAGGTTTGGCCGGCCTCGTACTGCGACTCTTTCCAGAAGATCTCGTGTGGCGCGTTCTGCTGGTTGAGGTACATCAGGCCCGTCTCGGGGTTGTAGGACGGGGGCTGCCAGTCGTTCCCACCCTGCGCTCCGGGCACGAAGGCGACACGCCGATTCTCGTCGGCGTGCGGAATCATACTCCACATGTTGAGGTGCTGGACGGTTTCCTGGGAGCGTTCCAGGAGACGCCCGTTGTTGGCGTCCATCGTGTAGACCCAGGCCGTCTTGCCGGGGCTGAGGACGACGTCCTTCGTGGAGCCGTCACCCATGTCCATATCGTTGACACGGATCTTGGGCGCCGAGGAGTCGTAGTCCCACACGTCGTGGGGACTCTCGCCGTAGTGCCACTGGATGGAGCCGTCGTCGGCGCTGAGCGTCAGCGTCCCGATGGTGTAGAGGTTCGGACCCGGACGGACGGTGCCGTCGAAGTCCGGACCGGGGTTGCCGACCGGGGCGTGGATCATGCCGCTCCCGGGATCGATGGTCGGCGTCATCCACACGGTACCGGCACCGTGCTTGTTGGAGTCGCCGGCCCACTCCTCCGGGGGCGTCGTGTTCGTCCGCCAGATTTCGCTCCCGTCGTCGGGGTTGAGCGCGGCGACGAACCCGCTGACACCGTACTCGCCACCGGCGGAGCCGGTGATGACCTTGCCGTCGTGGACGACAGGGGCCCACGTCGCGGTGTAGCCGATCTCGTGGTCGCCGGTCGACTTGTACCACTCTTCTTTCCCGGTGTAGCGGTTGAGCGCCACGATCCCGGAGTCGAGAGTGGTCATGTACACCTTGTCGCCGTGGACGGCGAAGCCACGGTTGTTCGCGTCACAGCAGAGAAGCAGCCCCTGCGGGTTCGCGTACGTGTAGCTCCACAGCGTCTCACCGGTACGGGCGTTGATCGCTTTCGCGTGGTTCGGCCCGTTGGTCTGGTACATGACCGGCGGGTCGCCGGGCACGACGATCGGCACGCCTTCCATGCTGGAGGCGACGCCGCTCTGCACCAGATATTCGAGTTCCAGATCCTGGACGTTGTCCTTCGTGATGACGTCCGCGGACGTGTGACGCTGCTGCTGGTAGTTCCCACCGTACATCAGCCAGGAGGTGGGGTCTTCGACCGCGGACTTCTCCCGCATCTCCTGGGTGACGTCCTTCTGGGGGATCTGATCGATGTCGTACTGCTCGGTGATGGACTCGTCCGGGGTGTTGATCAGCGTATACCCGTCCTCGACCTCCACCATCTCGATCTGCTGTGCCGCTTTTACTGCTTCGTCGTGTTCGTGAATGCTAGCCATGCGTTACGCACCTCCCGTGCGCGGGGCGCGCATTTCGTCCGTGATGCGCATCACGTCGTTCGTCAGGTCTTCCTGTCCGACGATCATCATCGCGGCGCCGGCGGACAGCGCAGCCGTGAGCTGCGCGTCGTTGAGTTCCTGGGAACCGGCCAGATCCTCGGCGGCGCTCGCCAGCAGGTGCAGACCGGCGTACATCTGCTTGAGATCCCCGTAGTTGTTGTCGAGGATCGTATCCGTCAGCAGCACCTCGTTCTGCCAGAGGTACGTGTCGAGATAGTCCGTCCACAGGAGGACGCCGGCCGACGCTCGCTGGTGGAGCGGGGCAACGTTCCCCGGATCGAACCCTTCGACGCCGGCCGGGATGTTCTTCGTCGGCACCCACATGGCCAGACGCTCCTTGTTGTTGACGACGTTGACGACCGTCGACGTCAGCTCTTCCTCCGTGTATCCGAGTTCGAGGAGCGCGGATGCGAGTGCGCCCGTGTTGATGAACTCGCGTGCTGTTGCACCGATATGCTCGGGGGTGAACTCCGGCAGGTGTTCCTCGACGCTCTCGAAGAAGCCGACTTCGATGAGGTGTTCGTGGATCGCCCAGCCGGGCTCAGCGAGCTGCTGATACTCCGTACTGTCTTCCGCCGGAACGCCCATCGCGCGCAGTTCCGGCAGCCGCTCGATCTCTCCTTCGAGGGAGGCGAGTTCGTCACCCAGAAGACCCGCGTTCAGTTCGCCGGTGAGGTCTTCCCGGATCGCTTCGCCCATGGCGGCGAGTTCCCCCGCCGTTTCCCCTTCTACTTCGCCCCTGAGGTCGCTCAGGGTGAACTCACTACCTGCTGCCACTGCGCCGGTCAACCCGACGACCTTGAGGAACTGTCGACGATCCTCTTGGTCGATCTGGGGCATTCCGTTTACATATTGCGACATGCCATACCACTCCGTACGTAGCGTAGGAATTGTCTATATTTAACTTTGTGATATATTTCATCATTGAACACCTAAATTAAACAGAGGTGTATAAGCATCTATAGTGTCAAACGTCGTAGCCGCGAGAATGGGGCCGTCTACGCGCCGTTGCCGAATTTGTTCGGGTTATCTGACGGTGAGGTGACCGATCATGCCCGAGGCAGCGTGAGGCACACAGACGTAGGTGTACTCGCCTTTGGTTTCGAACGTGTGCCGGTAGGTGCTCCCGGCCTCCTCGAGTTGCAGGTGGTTGATGTTGTCTCCCGAGATGTCGTAACTCGCGAACGGCTCCGCACCCTCGGGGAGTTTCACGTCGGGGTGTGCATCGGGGTGGCCCGAGACGTTGTGGCCCCCGGAGTCGAACACCCACTTGACGGTGTCGCCCTTCGAGATGGCCGTGTTGGCCGGATCGAACTGGAGGCTCCCACCCGGGCCGACGGTGATCGTCGCGTCCGCCTCTTCCGTCGGCGTCGATGTCGGTGTCTCGGTCGCCGTCGGTTCCGCCGTCGCCGTCGCCGTCGCCGTCGGTTCTGCCGTCTCGCCGCCGTCGCCACCGCCGTTACCGCCGTTACCGCCCGAACAGCCTGCCAGTCCTGTGAGTGCGGCACCCGTAACGGTGGCTGCGAATTTCCGCCGCGACAGCATTTCTTTCGACTGGTTTGAGACCATCGAGACGAACTTTGGCCTGAATCTCTTAAACTTGGTGAAAATCCGTCAGGGACTCCCACGCACACGGCCGAACGTGTCCGATACGCAACTGGAACCCGACGAGTTCGCCCGCAGTTTATATATCCTGAGGTGCCAAGGTACGGTCGTGCGAGTTCGAGAGTTCCCAGTGCTCGGCGACGAGGACGAGCACGCGGTCGAGGCGTTCGCTGCGGGCCTCGACCGGGAAGCGGCGCGCGTCCTCGCGTATCTGGTCGGCCGCGCGGAGTCCGACCGCTTCTCCGGCGAGGCGGCGTCACGCCTCGCCGTCCGCGTCGGCGTCGACCTGGGTCGGGGACGGGTGTCGGAGGTACTGGCCACCCTCACCGACCTGGGACTCGTCGCCGAGACGACTGTCGACAGCGACGCACCCGGGCGGCCGCCGAAAGGCTGGCGCGCCGCCGCCGGTCACGACCGGACGCTGTCCCGCGTTCGCTCCCTCCACTCCGAGGCGTTACTCGATCAGGCGGCCACAGTCGCGTCGACGCTCGGCGACGATTTCGACGTCGATCCCACCGGCACCGACGCCGCCGACCGGGACGGTGCGCCCGTCGCCGTCGGCCTGAACTGGGAGCCAAACGGCCTTCACGCTCCCCTGTTCGCCGGATCGTACCGCGACCACGGCGTCGACGTGACGCTCACGGGGCGTCGCGGCTCCCGTGCGGCGCTGTCGGCCGTCGCCGACGGCGACGTGGATGTCGGGCTCACCGGCGCGGCGACGCTCCTCCGTGCCCACGCGGCGGGACACGACATCGTCCCCTTGGCCCTGTACTACCAGCGCGCGATGGTCGTCCTCTACACCACTCGCTCGGCGTTCGGTGGCCCGCTCCGCAGCGTCGAGGACGTTCGCGACCGCCGCATCGCCATGCCCGCCGGCTCCGAAACCGGCGCGCTCAGCCGACTGTTCCTCTCTCAGGCCGGCGTCGTCGACGACGTGACCGTCGTGCAGGCCGACGGCGAGGAACGCCAGGCGTTGCTCGGCGGCGATGCCGACGTAGCGACCGGCGTCTTCACCGATCCCCTCGAACTGGAAGCCGAGGGTCACGACGTGGATTCGGTGCTCGTCGCCGATCACTTCCCGGTGCCCGGCCCCGCCTTCGTCGTCCGTCGGGAGACACTCCAGGAGCGCCCGGCCGCGCTCCGGGGCTTCCTCGAAGGGACGATGGCGGGCTGGACGGCAGCCCGAACCGATCCCACAGCGGCAATCGACGCCGTCGTCGAGCGCAACGGGGAAGCGCCCGCGGCCGAGCGCCGCAAACTCGACCAGGCGCTCGACCGATTCGCCGGCGGCGACGCCGTCGAGAAGAACGGATGGGGATGGCACTCCGTGGAGACGTGGCAACGGCTACAGATCGCCCTCGGACAGGCCGACGCGTTGGGCGCATGATCCGTGTCGAGAACCTGTCGGTGACCTACGGCGACCTGCGCGCCCTCGACGAGGTGTCGCTCGACATCGCCGACGGCGAGTTCGTCACCGTGGTCGGGCCGTCGGGCTGTGGCAAGACCACGCTCTTGCGAACCATCGGTGGCCTGGAGACGCCGACCACCGGCCGTGTCAGCGTCGACGGTGATCCCCCGGAGGTCGCGCAGTCGGACGCCCGTCTCGGCTTCGTCTTTCAGGATCACACCCTCCTCCCCTGGAAGACGGCGCTGGAGAACGTCACGTTCCTCCGGCGGATGGCGGGGAAAGACCCCGACGTTCCGGGCGCCCGCGACCTGCTGGCGACCACCGGTCTCGACGGCTTCGAGGACGCTCGCCCGTCGGAGCTGTCGGGCGGCATGAAACAACGCGTCGCCATCGCTCGGGCCATCCACCTCGGCGCCGACGTGTTGCTCATGGACGAACCCTTCGGCGAACTCGACGAGATCACCCGCGACGAGATGAGCGTCGAGATCCTTCGCCTGTGGCGGGAGAACCGCAAGACCGTCGTGTTCGTCACCCACAGCGTTCCCGAAGCGGTGTTTCTCGGCGACCGCTGTCTCGTCGTCTCGGGGTCGTCCGCCGACCGTGCAACCCCGTCGACGAACGGGTCGAGTACCCCCGGTCGGATCGTCGCGGAGTTCGACATCGACCTCCCCCGCCCCCGCGACGAGTCGGTGTTCGGCTCCGAGGCCTTCGGCACGCAAGTCGCCCGGGTGCGCCGGGCGCTCCACGACGACGCATGAGTGTTGCCGAACGCGTCCCGCTTTCCGGCGCCGTCCTTCCCGTCGCGGCGCTACTCGCCGCCGTCGGCGTCTGGTGGGTCGTCACCGCCGCCTTCGCTATCCCCCCGTTTCTCCTCCCGTCGCCGGTCGCCGTCGCCGCTCGACTCGCCGGAAATCCCGACCTGTATCTCACTCACGCTGCCGGAACGCTCCGGAAAATCTTCGTCGGCGGCGCGGCCGGCATCACCGCCGGGTTCGTCCTCGCCTTGGTCGTCGCCGAAGTGCCGCTTCTCAAGCGGGCGATCTACCCCTACCTCGTCGCCGCGCGGGTGCTTCCGAAAATCGCCGTCGCCCCCATCTTCCTCATCTACTTCGGCGTCGGCTTCGGCACCGCCGTTCTGTTCGTCGCGCTGATCGTCTTTTTCCCCGTCGTCGTCGGGACGGCCGCGGGACTGGATCGCACCCCCGAGGCTCACCTCGACTTGCTCCGGTCGGTCGACGCCGATCCGATCCGGACGTTCCTCGCCGTGCGCTTGCCTCACGCCCTGCCGGACGTGTTCGCGGGTGTGAAACAGGCGGTCACACTCGCCGTCGTCGGCGCCGTCGTCGCCGAGTGGATCCTCTCGGACGACGGCCTCGGCTCCCTGATCCTCGTCGCCTCCGAGAACGTCCAGGTGGACGTGATGCTCGCCGCGCTGGCGGTGCTCGTCCCCATGGGCCTCCTGCTGTACGGCGGCGTGACGCTCTGTCAGCGGGCGGTCGCGTGGCAGTGAGGGGTCGTGACGGCGGCTATCCCCAGTTCAGTCGCCGCTCGACCGCCGCGGGGGCGAGATAGAAGCCGAGGCCGAGGAGCGTAAGCGCGACCAGCGCCGCGAAGGTCGTGCTCGTCCGGAGGTACTCCGCGGTATGGAACAGTTGGTAGCCGAGACCGGACTGGAGGGTGAGAAACTCCGCGACAGTGGTACCGACGACGGCGAGTGCGGCCGCGAGTTTCACGCCCGCGAAGACGCTCGGCGCCGCGGCCGGCACCCGAATCCGAAGGAAGATCCGGGCCGGCGACGCCCCGACGGAGCGGCCGAGGTCGGTGTACTCCCGGGGCACCGCCCGGAGGCCGTCGACCGACGCGATGGCGACGGGGAAGACGGTCATCGTGGCGACGAGTGCTGCGCGCGCGAAGACGCCGTCACCGATCCAGAGGAAGACCAGCGGTGCGATGGCGATCAGCGGCGCGATGCGGAGCGCGATCAGGTAGGGGTGGAGGATCGACGCGGCGGCCCGCGACCCCACCATCGCGAACGCGAGGATGAGGCCGACGACGACGCCCCCGGCGAGACCGGCTGCCGCCGTCAGCGCCGTGGTGGCCGCGGCCGCGAGCAGCGTTCCGCGGGCCGCGACCCCGGCGGTCACCACGTCGACGGGCGACGGCAGGATCACCGCGGGCACGCCCGTCGTCGACACGAACCACTGCCAACAGCCGACGACGATGACGAACACGGCGACCGGCGGCCAGACGTGCCGGAGGATCGCCCGGAGGTCGGCGCCGCTCACGGACGGCGTCGCCACCGCCGGAAGCCGTTCGTCACTCGTCGCCATCAGACGATGTCGGTGTACGACCCCACGTACCGGGAGTCGGTGTCGAGATACTCGTTCGTCCAGACGGTGGACGGATCGACGTCGCCGCCGAGGGCGTCGGCGCCCGCGAGGGCGTCGTGGACGACCCGCCAGGGTTCGGCCTCACTCCACCCCCAGCCGTGTTCGGTCACCGCGTCACCGAGCATGAACTCCTGGGCCATGGTCTCCCACTTCCGGCGCTGTTGGGCGCGCGACTCTTCGAGGACGCCGTTGGCCTCGACGAGCAGATCGGTCGCCTTGCCGGGTCGCTGCTGGGCCCACGCGGCGCCCCGCGCGGTACCCCGGAGGAACGCCCGCACCGCCGCCGGGTTCGAGTCGGCCCAGTCGCGGTTCGTCGCGAGTACGTGACCGTAGGAGGGGATGGTGTCGCCGACGGCGATGCTGTCGACGGTGTAGTCCTGGGCCTCGGCGCTGATAGCGTCGCCGAAGACCCCACCCGCAGCGTCGATTTTGCCCGAGAGGAGTTGCTGAACGGTGTCGTAGCCGGTGTCGACCATCTCCACGTCCTCGCGGACGCCCGCCTCCTCTAAGAGCAGCGTCGTGAGCACCCGAACCATCCCCGGCCCGGTGCCGACCGTCTTGCCCGCGAGTTGGTCGACGCTCGTCAGTTTCCCGCCGAACGTCTCCCGTGTCGAGAACACCACGGCCGGACTCTTCTGCATCACGACACCCACCGACAGCGGCGAGAGGCCGCGGCTGTTGATGTTCAACACCTGATCGCTGCTCGTGACCGCGAACTCGACGTTGCCGAGGCCGGCCTGTTTCGCCGAGAACGTCGACCCCTCGCCCGTCTCGATCGACGAGAGCGACAGACCCTCTTCCTCGTAGAACCCGTTCGCCTTCGCGACGAAATACGGCATGTGGAGGCCGCTCGGTTTCCAGTTGAGGAGGAGCGACGACTCGCCCGGAATCGCCGTTCCCGTCGCGGTGCCCGTCGGCGTCGACCCGCCGGCGTCGCTCCCGTTCGTCCCGCCCAGACACCCAGCAAGCCCCGCGGCGCCGGCTGCGCCCGCCCCCGCGAGAAACGCCCGTCTCGTCGCTGCCCGTTCCATGGGCGGCTATCAGGACACGGTTTAAATAAAAATTCCGGTGAAATATTTATAACAGTCTACCGAACGTCGATCTCGTCTTCGGCCGGTGACCACTCGAACTCGAACTCGAGTTCCAGCTGTCGGTGGGTCTCGCCGACGAACTCCACCTCCACCTCGATAGGTTCGTCGAACTCGAAGGGAATCTCCCACTCGTCGGTCGAGATGGTGAGTTGTGGCTCGGATTCGATCTGGTCGGCGAGGTCACGCAGGAACGCCGCCGTCGACTTCCGGGAGAGTCGCACTTCCCGCTCGAAGTAGCCGTCGGTAACGGTTCGAGTGCCATCGTTCGCGTCCGGTAGGTCGGCCATAGAGGGAACATGGAGGAGAGGGGTAAAATAGTGTGCGTCCTAAAGACTGGACGACCGATGTCTCTGTTCGACGTTCTGGGGAGCAAGGCGCGGCTACAGATCATCCGGGAACTGGCGACCGAACCCCGATATGTCTCCGAGCTCGCCGACCGCGTGGGGATGGACGGCAAGACCGCCGTCCACCACCTCTCGACGCTGGAGGAGGCGGGAATCGTCGAGAGCTACCGCACGAGCCGACGCAAGTACTACCGCCTGACCAAGCGCATCGAACTCCGGGCGTCACCCGAACCCGACCCCATGTTTCTCCTGCACGCCGACGACGTCGACGACGCGGAGTGAGCGTCACCCTTCGACGGGGAGCGTTGCGAAATAGCGGATGTTGATGGCGAGATAGAGCACGTACATCCCCAGCAGGAGCGCCCCGTGACGGCGACTCATCTCCCCCTTCCAGAGGAAGTATCCTGCGAGTCCGGTGAACACGAACAGCGACGGGAGGTGGAAGAAGACAGTCTCCCACCGGAAGTGGATGGTGCCGACCAGTCCGATGATGCCGACGTTGGCGGTGACGAAAAAGAGGAGGCTCCCGATGACGCCACCGACCGCGATGTCGTAGTACCCCAGCCGGAGCGGTTCGATTATCAGGAGCAGGTCGTCGAGCGTGAGCAACACCGTCACCAGCGTCACACCGATGAACGTCCCCGTGAGGTTCCACGTCGCCTGGATGCCTTCGACGCCGGTCGCGGCCCCCTCCGCGCCGACGACGATGCCGGCGATTCCGACGAGCAACATCGCGGGCCAGAACCACCTGCGTTCCGTCAGCCGCTGGAGCGCTCCGGGGACGTACGACGGGAGCCCAGTCGTGACCTCGCCTTTCCCGTCGGCCGCCGCGATGACTTCTTTCACCTCGTCGGATTCCATGAACGTCCGATCCATCCGGCTCTCACGCCAGAGGATGTAGCCGAAGATCATCAGATAGACGAAGATGAACATGACCGAGAGCGCCGGCGTCAACGACCCCGACAGCAACGGTGGTATCAGCAACACGGGGGATGCGACCATCATCAACAGGTAGTCCTTGGGTACGTCCACGACGAACGGCACCGCGAGGGCGCCGAGTGCGAGCGTCATGCCGAAAATCGAGACGGAGTTGCCGATGGCGAGGCCGAACGCCACGTTCTGCATCTCCGCGAACCCGGTGAACAGCCCGAAGGCGACGTTGTCGAACTCCCACCCGGAGAAGATGACCGCGAGGACGAACGCCGAGACACCGAATCGGAGCGCCGTTCGGATCAAGGCGTGAATCAGGAGTTCGATGCTCGCCAGAAGGACGAGTGATCCCACGAGCAACGTCGCGACGGCCGCCAGCCCCGACACTTCGAGCAGTTCTCCTCCTTCACCACCTTCGCCAGCTTCCTCTTCCTGGGCAGCGACGAGACCGGTTCCGACAGATGAGAGTAGTAGCAGTGCAACCAGTACGATCAGCACCCGACGACTCACAGTTATCATCGCCGGCCGTTACGAGTGTCCCCTCTTATGTTTCCCCATCCGTATAGCTCCGTACATTGAATTATTATACATACAACTGCCACGGACTGTCGTGGCGCATCGCGCCGGTCGGGCCTGTATGGAGGATCGTTCACCGTACTGACTCCCTGTACGGTCGTTCACCGTACGCCCCTACCCCAGAACGGAGGTATAAGCCGTCGATCTCCTTGTGTCGAGTCGATGCTACTCCGACGAACGACGCTCACTCTCGTACTGCTTCTGTCGCTTCTCGCCGCGTCGCCGGCCGCCTCGGTGGTCGCCGAGGATCTGGGCGTCGGCGGACCGGTGGACGTAGTGGCCGCACAGGCGGACGGCGAGGACACAGAGGGCGGTATCGAGGGGGCGATATCCGGATTCGTCGAGTCGCAGGGAACGGTCGGAGCGGTGCTCGTTCTCCTCGGCGGGATCGCGCTCCTGACGGCGTGTACCGAGAAACTCATCAGCTACCTCGCTCGCGCGTCGCTCAACATGCGCGTCTCGCTGTTCGCACTCGCCATCGTCTTCACCGGGTTCGAGTTCGACGACACCATCCTCGCCCTGGTGCTTTCCGGCGGCGGTCTGGAGGGTGCGGCCCTCGGGACGGCGCTTGGGACGGGACTGGCGATCACCGGCGTCACGCTCGCGCTCGCGGCCATCGTCCGGCCCTTCCCGGTCGACCTCCCCAACGACTACATCGCCATCTTCGCCGCGGCGCCGGTCGTTCTGGTTCCCTTCGCTCTCGTCGGGACGCTCACGCTGATCCACGGCCTCCTCCTGACGGCCTTTTTCGTGTTCGCGTTCGCCTACTTCGTCGTCCGGGAGCGGGGGCGCGAGATTCCGGTGTTCCGCGACACCGATCTCGGCCGGGAACTGCGCCCTGACGGCGGGGTGGCGCGTCCGGACGCGCTCGAAGAGATCCCCGAGGAGCGCGCACTCGGCGACTTCGCTGACTCCGGCATCGTCTGGATCGGACTCTCGGTCGTCGCCCTCGGTGGTATCGTCTTCGCCGCGATGCTGCTCGAAGGCGGTTCGGAGGTCGTGATCGAGGGGTTCGGCATCTCCGAGACGGTCTTCGGCGCGACCGTCCTCACCCTGATCCTCACCGTCGAGGATATCATGCTGACGCTCGAACCGGTGCGGCGGGGCTTCCCCGAGATCGGCGTCGGCAACGTCATCGGGAGCGTACTGTTCTCGGTGACCGGCAACGTCGGCGTCATCATGTTCCTGAGCGAGGTGACCATCTCGCCGACGGTGCTCTCCTTTCACCTCCCGGCGATGATCGTCGTGACCGCACTCGCCGCCTACTTCTTCTACACCGGCGAGATGAAGCAGTGGCACGGGGTCGCGCTCGGCGGCCTCTACGTCGCCTACTGGGTCGTCGCGCTCGTCGTGTTCAGCGGCGTCCCCGTCGGCGAATAGGCGGTCTACCGGTCAACATCGCCCTCGGTGACGCCGAGCGGATCGACGGGGGCGCCCCGCGAGCGCCACCGCGTGGACGGCGGAGTTCTATATGGTTCGAGTGCCAACAGCCGGTCGTCCTTCGACCGTGTGAGTCGGCGCGCTCACCGTCCCGTCGGGACACGAGGGACGCTACGAGGTGCGTATCCACAATGCCAACGACACCGGAGCGACCCCTGACGGACGGCGGTACCGAGGTCGAGATCGAACGCTATGCCCAGTTCGACGAGCGAGCGGGCAATCCGGCCGTGACGCCGGACGGCCGGCTGATCGTCAGCAACCACCCGTTCCCGTACGGAGACCCGCCGGAGTACCGCGTCGTCGAGTACGTCGACGACGGGACGGTTCGTCCGTTCCCGAACGAGGCGTGGAGTACGCCGCCCGGGGACGACGGCGTCGGGATTCACTCCCTCATCGGGCTCCGAGCCGATCCGACGGGCGTCGTCCGGATCCTCGACATCGGCGACCCCGAGGCGGGCCACCTGCCAAAGCTGATTTCGTGGGATACCCGCACCGACCGACTCGAACGCGTCGACCATATCCCCGCACACGCGACGACCGAGCTGTCCTTCATGCAGGACTTCGCGTACGACGCGGTTCGGAACGCTATCTACATCGCGGATCTGGGGTTGAGCGACGACCCGGGCGCCCCCGGGAAGCCAGCCGTCGTGGCCCTCGACCTGGAGACGGGTCGCACACGGCGCGTCATCGAAGATCACCACAGCGTCCTGCCGGAGGAGGGCATCCATCCCGTCATGGAGGGCGATCCGGTGGTACAGGAGAACGCGGAGGGCGAGTTCGAACCGATCAGCGCCGGACTGGACGGCATCACTATCGATCCCTCGTTCGAGTGGGTGTACTACTGTGCGATCACGAGCGAGAGCGTCTACCGGGTTCGCGCCGCGGATCTGCTCGACGAGTCGCTGACCGACGCCGAACTGGACGAGCGCATCGAACGATACGGTGACAAGGAAGTCTGCGACGGCATCACGGTCGATACGGCGGGCAACGTCTACATCACGGACATGACGAACAACGCCATCGGCGTGACGCGCCCGTCCGGCGAGTACGAGATTCTCGCCCGGGACGACGAGCAGTTCCTGTGGCCCGACGGGTTCTGTTGTGGCCCGGACGGACACATCTACTTCACCGTCACGCAGTTACATCGGGCGCCGCCGTTCAATCGGGGCGAGGAGGAGTCCTACACGCCGTTCAAACTGTTCCGGTTCGAGAGCCTCGCGCCCGTGACCGTCGGCCGATAGCCGTCGGAGGCGACGGGCAGCGGCCGACCGGCGGTCACACCAGGTAGTTCGCGCCCCAGTAGGCGGCGTACGCGCCCAGTAACACGACGCCGGTGCCTCGGCCCACTTTGCCGCGGAAGAAGGCGACGCTCACGATGAGGAGCGTGCCGAAAAAGAACGGCCAGTGGACGGTCAACACGGTTCCCGCCGTGTTCAGCGGGTGGATCAGTGCGATCAATCCCGCGTTCGCGCTGACGAAAAAGAGCATGCTCCCGACGACGTTGCCGACGCCGATGTGGGGCCGACCCCGTCGGACGGGTTCGACGGTCAGGAACAGTTCCTCCAGCGACGCGATGAAACTCATCACCGTCGCGCCGAACGCGAGTCCGGTCACGCCGAGCAAGGCGAGCAGACCCTCGGCCCCCGAGACGGCGACTTCGGAACCGACGGTCATGCCGATGGCGGCGAGGATCGCCACCACGAGATACGCCACGCCCTCGTATCGCTCGGGGACGGTCTCCTCGATCAACTCGTCGACGTCGAGATCGAGATCGAGGTCGAACCCTTCCTCTTCTTCGGTCACCTCTGCCTCTCGTTCGGCCTCCATGATCTCGACTTCCTCGGCCGAGAGGTACCGGGTGTCGGTGTAGCGTTCGAGGGTGTAGATGATCGCGAGATAGGGGAGGAACGTCGCGGTGAGGATCGCGCCGTCGAGCCGTGAGAGCGTGCCGTCGAGCGCGAGGGCGAAGAAGAGAAACGGGGCCAGAAGCGTCAGCGCCAGATAGTTCCGTGGCACGTCCGTCTCGAAGGGGACGAGGACGCCCGCGATGCCGACGGCGGCGCCGAGGATAAAGAGCGCCTCGCCGAAGACGGTGCCGAGCGCCAGGTCGGGGAGGTCGCCGACGGCCGCTGCCATGCCCAGAATCACGTTTTCGAGGTCGGTACCGGCGAGGACGACCGTCAGGAAAAAGCCCGAGACGCCGAGCGCCAGGGCGCCTTCGGCGACCGCCTCGATGAACGTCTCGACGCTCACGATGACGACCGCGACGCCGACCAGAAACAACACGACCGAAACTAGCTCACCCGACAGTCCCAGTACCATGCGACGTGGCAGGGGGATACGCGCACCGGGATATAAAGTCCCCGACCATCCGGCTTACAGGTTCGAGGCGTGGTCGCCGCCGTCGACGGGGACGGCGGCGCCGTTGACGTAGCTCGCCCGGTCGGACGAGAGGAACGCGACCACGTCGCCGAACTCCTCGGGCTGTCCGATCCGTTCCAGCGGGTTGCCGGCGACCCGCTCCTCGACGCCCGTCTCGTAGTCGGGGTAGTCGCCCCGCTCGACGCCCTGTTCGACCAGCTCCTCGATCCGCGGCGTCTCGTGGGTGCCGGGCAACACGGCGTTCGCGCGCACGTCCGGCGCGAGTTCCTCCGACAGCGTCTTCTCCAGACCGATGACGCTCATCCGCACCGAGTTCGACAGCACGAGACCGTCGATGGCCTCCTTGACGCTTCCCGACGCGATGTTGACGATGGTGCCGCCGTCGCCGGCGCGCAGGTGAGGAGCGGCCTCACGAACCAGGCGCACGACGCTCATCACCAGCAAGTCGAAGGCGTCGTACCAGTCCTCGTCGTCGGTGTCGAGGAAGGGGCCGCTTGGCGGCCCGCCAGCGCTGGTCACGAGGTGGTCGAGGCCGCCGAACTCGTCGACGGTGCGATTGACCAGGTTCGTCACGTCATCCGGGTCGGTCAGATCGCCCTGGACGGCCACCACCTCGCCGGTCGCGGCGTCGCGCACGTCAGCGAGGGCGGCGTCCAGACGGTCGGGGTCGCGGCCGTTGATGACGACGTTGGCCCCCTCGGCGGCCAGGGCCGCCGCCGACGCTTTGCCGAGACCACTGCTGGAGGCCGATACCAGTGCTGCGTCGCCGTCGAGTCCGAGATCCATGCGCCGAGATGCCACGCCGGTCACCAAAGAGCCACCGGAGGCGGAAATCCGTTCGGAGGCACTCCCAAACGGTAAAGTCCGTCCATCTCCCGACAGGAACTATGAACGGGCACGTCAGCGGCGTGAGGCGACTCCACGCCGCCGTGCGACCGACTGCGGGCGGATCGCTCCGGGGGTCGATATGAGCCTCATCGCCGTCATCGAACTCGCGCATCCCGACCTCGCGTTGACCCCCACCATCCGGTCGACGGAGGCGTCGATTCAGGTCGTTTCCCACACCGCGACCGATCCGGAGACGGGCATGTTCTTCTTCCTCGTCGAAGCCGAGTCATTCTCGGACTTCGAGGCTGCGCTGGAACGCGACCACACCGTCGCGGAGTCGATGCTGGTCGCCGAGGCGCCTGCGACGCGTATCTACCGCCTCGGACACACGTCGGGCACGAAGCTCATCTCCCCCACAACGACCGAGATGGGCGGTCTCATGCTCGAAGCCGAGAGTACGGACACCGGCTGGTCGGTGCGGATGCAGCTCCCCGACCGGGAGACGCTCGGGACGCTCTGGGAGTACTGTGACCGCGAGGACATCGAGTTCCACATCGACCACATCTACAGCCTCGACGAGTTCTCCATCGACGACGGGGTTGGACTCACCGACGCCCAGCGCGACGCGCTGGTGACCGCCTACGAGGCGGGCTACTTCGAGGAGCCCCGGGGCACCTCCCTTCAGGAACTGGCGGCGGAGCTGGACATCTCCCCGACCGCCGTTGGCGGCCGTATCCGTCGCGGAACCTCCCGGCTCATCGAACGGACGCTCATCGAAGATACATAAACGCCTCAGGTGAGACACCCGCAGAATCACAGCCATCCCCGAACACATTCGGCCATGAGCACTGTTACCACGAACCCAGACGAGATCCACCACGTCCACCATGACACGGACGGCGATGGATCGCTGAGCGACACCCTCGTCGCGGCGGTTGCGGATCTCTCGGACACAGACCCCGCCGACCTCCCCCCGCTCGACACCCGGATCAACGTCGCGGCGCTCGACGGCCTGTGGGACACCGACGGTTCCGACCGGCCCTCGGCCGGATGTCTCACTTTCACCTACGGCGGCTACACGATAATCGTCCGGAGTACGGGGACGGTGTTCCTGCGCGAGACGGCCGGCTCGTGATATATATGCTCCCCGATATATACACCTATTATACTCATTACTGATAGGTATTGCCGTCGCTCACCGTGATAGAGGATAGCGCGCGTGAGACACCCACAGACGGCCAATATTTGCCGATCCCGTGATATTCGTTCTCATCACACGAGCACCGTTCTCATGCTCTGAACCCGGGCAAATAATCATAAGAGACGAATAACTTCGGTTGTATGATTATACCGACCTATACGACTCCAGATATTATCAGAAAAATTTACTAAGCGGCTCAGACGGCGTCGATGTGGTCGTCCCGTGGCTCCCACAGGGCGCCCGTCAGGCGGCGGTCGTGGACGGTGTCGAGCGTCTCGCCGACGGTCCAGCCGCGGTCGTTCATCGCCGCGCTGACGGTGCCGAGGGGAACCCCCCCGCTCTCGCCGGCGAGAGCGGCCACCACCGCGTCGAGGTCGGCGTCCGTGGGCGCCTCGAGGTCGACCGGCACCTGCTCCCACGTGATGTCGTGGCCGGTGGTTCCGTGATGGCGGCGGTAGAACCGAACGACTTCGTTGGGATCGTCGGTCGGTACGCGCACCTCACAGTCGGAACACAGGCCGACGAACGGAGCGCTCACGCGTTGTACGCCTCCTGTGCGAGGCGGTGGAACCGGTGGAGCGTGTGTTCGTTGGGGCCGAGTTGCCCCTGATTGAGCGCACCGGACTTGAGTCCCTCGTACTGCCGTTCGACCAGTTCGAAGTCCTCCTCCTGGAGCTGTCGGCTGGTACGGACGAACTCCTCCTCGTCGTCGGTGAGTTCCGACTCCGCGAAGTAGTAGTCCGCGATGAGTTGGAACCGACCCTCGTCGATGGGGTCGATGATGTAGGTGCCGTAGCCATCCGCAGTGCCGTACATATTGACGGTGAAGTTGGGCCAGAAGTAGTGGAACTGCGCCTCGTGCTCGTCGTGGATGCGGAGTTCGTCCTCCACGTCCTCCTCGTGGGTGTAGTGGAGCACCCAGTGGTAGTCGTTGACCTCCAGTTCGGACTCGTCGAGCTGGATGCCCGTGATCCAGTCCTGGTGGTTCGCCTGACAGTGGTCACACTCGGAGTAGTTGCCTCCGAAGGTCTTCCAGTTACATTCGACCTCCGAGACGTACCGTCGGGCGTGCTCGTACTCTTCGAGCGGGAGCGACTCCATGCGCGTCTTCAGCTTCCCCGCCTGTTCGGCCAGGGTGAGCGGTGGGTCGTCCGCGAAATTCAGGAAGACTAGCGGGCCGATGCTGTCGGTGTGTACTTCCAGCAGGCCGTTCTCGTCGGGGTCGAGTCCCGACACCTCGCTGTCGTCGAGATCGGGATTGAGGCTCGCCTCCTCGAAACTCCGGGGGGTACTCCGGAGGTCGCCGTCGAGGTCGTACGTCCAGAGGTGGTACGGACACTGGATCCGCCCCATGTTCCCGGGGTCGGTCATCGGCGTGTCCTCGACCATCTTCGAGCCGCGATGCGCACAGACGTTGTAGAACGCGCGCACGTCGCCGTCCTCGTCGCGAGCGACGATCACCTGCTTGTCGCCGATGGTGCGGGTGAAGTAGTCTCCCGCGTCGGGGATACAGTTCTCGTGGCCGGCGTAGACCCAGTACCGGGAGAACACGTTCTCTTTTTCCATCTCCCAGACGTCCGGATCCGTGAAGTATTTCGCTGGCAGGGCATTCGTCTCGTCGGTGATGTCGGGGCTTACGGCTCGCACCTCGTCGCTATCGTTCCACCGTGTCATGTACCAACAGATCACCGACCAGGGATCAAAGTCTCTGACCTGTCTCACTTGCGGTATTTAAATCATTGTTAATGCACGTCATCTCAAACTGCCTACTTGTTGTAAAACAGTGATTATTAGGGGGATAACTGCAAATACGCAAAGATATTAGCTATTTATACCGCTATTCGTCCAGTCGCTCGCGCCGCCACGACTCCGTGTCGGGCACCTGGTTGAAGGTGTAGATGTGGAGTCCTCGAATCCGGTAGTCCGGGTCGGCGGCGTAGGGGGCGAGGCCGTCCACGAGCGTGTCCGGGGTGTACTTCCCGCGCGATCCGACGAGTTGGCGCACGAACCCCAGCACGCCGCTCGTCTTCCGCAGGAAGCGCACCGAGTCGCCAACGCCGACTTTCTGGGAGATGTTCAGCAGCCGCTGGTATTTCATCACACCCGGGATTCCCACCTCGACCGGCAGGTCGATCCCCCGGTCGCGAACCCGTTCGATCCAGCGGCGAACGGCCTCGGGATCGTAACAGAGCTGGGTGGTGATATACGTGGCGTGGGGCGCTTTCTTCTCCATGGCTTCGGCGAGCGTGCGGTCGTCAAGGAAGTCGTGGCCCTCGGGATAGCCGGTGATACCCACTTCCTCGAACGTGTAGCCGAGGTCGTCGAGGGCCACGAGGAGGTCGTGTGCCGACTCGAACTCGCCGACGGGATCCTCGCGGTCGCCTCCCGGGACGAAGATGTCGGTGACGCCCGCTTCGGCGAGCCGTCCGGCGACCTCGTCGAGATGGTCGTCGTCACGCACGTAGCGCGCCGCGACGTGCGGGATGGGGTCGTAGCCGCTGGCGGCCGCGCGCTCGCTCCACTCGACGGTGGCGTCGAGGCCGAGCTGGGGCGAGGCCGTGACGGCAATCTGGGCCCCGTCGGGCAGGTACTCCATCTGTTCCCCGAAGCTGTCGAACGGCATCAACTCGTATCGCGGGTCGGCAAGGAGCGCCGATACGGCGTCGGCGGGGTCGGTCGTCGAGCGTGACATGGCGTTTCGGTTGGTTCCGTGCATGGGCTCGCCGCGGTTAGTCTCCTCGCTCGACGACGGCGCCACCGCTCGCGGTGCGTCGCGCTCCGCTCTCGGTGACCGTCGGGTCGTCGGCGGGGGAGCTCACTCGTTCGCGTCCTTCTTCGCGTTCAGTTTCGCCTGCTCCCGGGCGCTGGGGTTCACCGACTCCTTGAACGGCACCTCCGCGACTGTGGCGTAGGCCGGTTCGCCCGCTTCTTCGGCGTACTCGTCGGGGAGATGCACCGCGAACTCGAGGTCGAGATCCTCCTCGTAGATTTCGTCGTTGAGGAGGGCGTCGGTCTCCGCCTGGAGTTTCTCCGCGGGCACGAAGCCGAGACCGATGTTCGTCTCCAGATCCGGGTTCCACCACGGCGAGGTCATGTAGCCACACTCCTTGCCCGTGTCGGGGTCGGAGATGATCCAGAAGTCCGGCGCGTAGTCGCGGATCGGTTCCCCGGCGATTTTCAGGCCGACCAGTTTGAGGTTGAACGGATACTCGCCGTTCTCGATGAGTTCCTGCTGGCGTTCGAGTTCCTCCTTGCCCACATAGTCGGCCTCCTTGTCGTCGGGCACCTGGTAGCCGAGGTTGACCTGGAACGGTGAGGTTTCGTGATCCATATCCTGGCCCCACGAGAGGATGCCCGCCGCGATGCGGCGGTGGTGGCCGGGGGCAATCTGCCGCCCGCCGTGATCCTTGACCGTCTCCATCACGGGATCCCAGACGCGTTCGGCGTTCTTGCTCGCGTCCTTGACGTAGATTTCGAAGCCCTTCTCGCCGGAGAAGCCGGTCTGGCTCACCAGCACGTCACAGCCGTTGATCTCGGCCTCCATGAGGCCGTAGTACGGGATATCACTCACTTCGTCGCCGACGACTTCGACCATCACGTCCTCGGAGAGCGGTCCCTGAATCTGCATCGGGGCCACGTCGATTTCGTCGATCTCTACGTCGAAGTCCTTGCCGACGTTGACGCCCTGGAGCCACTGCATGAGCGTCGAGTCCGAGATAGAGAACCAGAACTCGTCTTCCTCGACCCGCAGGAGGATCGGATCGTTGAGGATACCGCCGTCCTCGTTACAGAGGATGACGTACTTGCCGTGCATCGGCTCTATTTCGGTCGCGTCCCGAGTGATCACGTAGTTGGTGAGCGCCTCCGCGTCCGGGCCTTTTACGCGGATCTGCCGTTCGACCGCCACGTCCCACAGGGTGACGCTCTCAGTCAGCGCCTCGTACTCGGCCATCGCCCCGCCGTCTTCCGGTTCGACCAGCCCGCGTGGGTGGTAGATCCGGTTGTAGACGGTGCATCGCCACGCCCCTTCCTCGTTGAACGACTTGTGGAAGAACGGCGACTTGCGTACGCGGGTCGAGACGAGCATCTCGATTCCCGGGTCGCCGGTCTGTCGCAGGTTCCGCGGGAGCGTTCGGTCGGACTGGTCGATCTCTGGATGGTTCGGGTGGTCTTCGAGCATTCCGGAGTCGTTGTTCGCCATCAACTGTGAAGGTTGGTTCCTATCCGCATAAGATTGGACCCCAGCTATCTCGGGCGTATAAGTGAGACGGGGTGGTAGCGCCGAAGAATTAACAAATATATCGTTGTTAAAATTTGTCGGCGGGCGGGACGCCTCAGCCGACCCAAGCATCAATATCCCCCACCCCGAACCCGGACTTATGAGTTCGAGCGACAAGCGACGCGACGTGATCGTCGTCGGTGTCGGCGGCATGGGGAGTGCAACCGCGTACCACCTGGCCCGGCGCGGTGTCGACGTACTAGGGCTGGAACGGTTCGACATCCCCCACACCGAGGGCTCCTCTCACGGCATCACGCGCATCATCCGGCGAGCGTACTACGAACACCCCTCGTACATCCCGTTGATCGAACGGGCGTACGACCTCTGGGACGACCTGGCCAACGAGACGGGGCGGTCGGTGATCCATCGCACCGGCTCCGTCGACGCGGGACCGCCGGACAACATCGTCTTCGAGGGGTCGCTCCGCTCCTGTGAGGAACACGACATCCCCCACGAGGTGCTGACGGGCGCGGAACTCAACGAGCGGTTCCCCGGCTACGACCTGCCCGATGACTACCGCGCGCTCTACCAACCCGACGGTGGGTTCGTCGTCCCCGAACAGTCCATCGTCGGCCACACGGAGGAGGCACAGGCAGCGGGCGCCGAGATTCACGCCCGCGAGGGCGTCTACGACTGGGCGGAGACGCCGGACGGCGGCGTTCGGGTCTGGACCGACACGGACACCTACGAGGCGGATCGACTCGTGCTCGCCTCGGGCGCCTGGAACTACAAACTCGCCGACGCGCTCGACGGCTTGGCCGTCCCCGAGCGACAGGTGCTTGCGTGGTTCCAGCCGGAGACACCGTCGCTGTTCGAACCCGACGAGCTACCCGTCTGGAACATCGCGGTGCCGGAGGGCCGGTTCTACGGCCTGCCCATCTACGACGTGCCCGGGTTCAAGTTGGGTAAGTACCACCACCTCGGCGAATCGGTCGACCCCGACGACTACAACGCCGACCCCGGCCCCGCCGACGAGGTGTTGCTGCGCGATTTCACCGAGAAGTACTTCCCCGAGGCCGCCGGGCCGACGATGCGGCTGGCCACCTGTATGTTCACCAACTCGCCCGACGAACACTTCATCCTCGACCAGTTGCCCGAGCATCCGCAGGTGGTCGTCGGCGCGGGCTTCTCGGGGCACGGGTTCAAGTTCGCCACCGTCATCGGCGAGATTCTCGCCGATCTCGCGGTCGACGAGGAGACCGACCACCCAATCGAGATGTTCCGGCTCGACCGGTTCGAGTGAGGCGGCGGCTCACACCTGACCGAGTCGCGCTTAAAGGCCACAGGTGAACAACCCCGAGGTTTTTGCCGCGGTCGGCGGGATACTCCGACGACCTATGAGTACGGATACCACGCCCCCGGACTCCGCGAGTACCGTCGTCGTCGGCGCCGGCGCCGTCGGTTGTAGCGTCGCGTACCACCTCTCGGAACTGGGTGCCGAAGACATCGTCGTCGTCGATCAGGGGCCGTTACCGGTCACCGGCGGATCGTCCACGCACGCGCCGGGCATCATGTTCCAGACATCACCGTCGAAGCTCATGACCAAGACGGCCCACTACACGAGCCGACTGCTCAAGGATGCCGGCGTCTACGACGAGGTCGGTGGGATCGAAGTCGCCCGCTCCGAGGAGCGGATGGACTTCCTCCAGCGCCGCGTCGAACACGCCACCGCGTACGGCCTGCCCGACCCGCAACTGCTGACGCCCACGGAAGTGACGAACCACCTCCCCCTGGTGAACGAGGACGAAATCCTCGGCGGCTACTACTCGCCGACCGACGGCCGGGTCGACGGTATCGCCGCCCTCCAGTGGTATATGGAGCAGTCCGACGCCGAGTTCTACGGCCACACGTCGGTGACCGACCTCGACGTTGCCGGCGGCGAGGTGACGGCCGTCGAGACGGATCGGGGTCGCATCGACTGTGATCGGTGTGTGATCGCGACGAACAACTGGGGCTACCAGACCGGGCAGATGGCGGGGCTCGACCTGCCCATCGCCCCCGTCGAACACCAGTACGCCGTCACGGAACCACTGGCGGAGTTGGCCGATTCAGAGCCCACCGAGCGGGTAGACACCGCCGACCTGGAGGTGCCGGGCGATCACCGCATCGCGGACTGCATGAGCAAGGGGCCGACCCGTCCCGTCGGCCGCGACCAGGATCACTCGATTTACTTCCGCACCCACGGCGACGCCCTCGGCCTGGGCTCGTACAACCACGAATCGCTCTCGGTCGATCCGACTGCCATGGGGACAAACGACGACCGGCGGCAGGCGTCGGTTCGCGACTTCACCGACGAGCACTGGGAGCGGGCGACCCACCCCGACCGCGACACGTCGCCGAAACGGGCGTTCGAGGAACTCCTCCCGGTCACCGAAGACGTGGACTTCACCGCCACGGAGAACGGCATCTTCGTGTTCACGCCCGACGGCATGCCGGTGCTCGGAGAGACGGCACAGGTCGACGACCTGTGGACGGGGCTCGCCATCTGGTGGACGCACTCGGGCGGCTACGGCAAGATCCTCGCGGAGTGGATGGAGACGGGCGTGCCGAAACTTCCCTCCGGCCCGGTCGAGACGGGCGGCATCCACGTCAACCGGTTCGAACCCCACGCCGGCAGTGCGGACTACTTCGTCGACCGGGGGGCGACCCGCTATCGACAGGTGTACAGCATCGTCGAACCGCGGTGGCAACCCAGCGACCACCGGGGCCTCCGGCGGAGTCCGTTCTACGCCCACGAGGAAGCCCTCGGCGCCGAGTTCTACCAGTCCGGCGGTTGGGAGGCGCCCCAGTGGTACGAGTCGAACGCGGATCTGGTCGAGCGATACGCGGATCGTATCCCCGACCAGGAGGGCTGGCAGGGCGTCAACCGCTCGCGGATCGAGGGCGCCGAACATCTCCACGCCCGCGACCACGTCTCGATGTTCGACATGACCTCGTTCAGTTCGATCATGGTCGAGGGGGCGGACGCGGCGTCGTTCCTCCAGCGAACCTGTAGCAACGACGTGGACATCGACGTGGGGCGGGTTCGGTACTCCCTGCTCCTCAACGAGGGTGGGAACATCCTCGGCGACGTGACCGTGGTTCGTCTCGGCGACGACGAGTTCATGGTGACCACCGGCGGCGGCAACTCCCCGGGCATTCACGGCTCCTGGCTGAAAGATCACGCCCCGGAGACGGTGTCGGTCACCGTCGAGGAGGGCGCTCGCTCGACGATTGGCCTGTGGGGGCCGAAGTCCCGACTCCTCCTCCAGCGCGTCACGGACGCCGACGTATCCGCCGAGGACTTCCCCTACTTCAGCGCCAAGCGCCTCTACGTCGGCGACGTGCCCGTCATCGCACTCCGCGTGTCCTACGTCGGCGAACTCGGCTGGGAACTGTGGGCCCCGTCGGAGTACGGCGCCCGCCTCTGGGAGACGCTGTGGGAGGCCGGCCAGGATCTGAACGTGCGACCCATGGGCGGCGGCGCCCTGGAGTCGATGCGTCTGGAGAAAGGCTACCGGCTGTGGGGGACGGATATCGACACCGACAGCAATCCGTTCGCCGCTGGCCTCTCCTTCGCCGTCGACATGGACACCGACTTCGTCGGCCGCGACGCGCTCCAGCAGGTGCGCGAGGACGGGGTCGACAGCCGTCTCGTCCCGCTCACGCTCGACGATTCGACGGATATCGTCATGGGTGGTCGCCCCGTCACGAAAGACGGGGCGTCGCTGGGCTACGTGCTGGCCGGTGACTTCGGCTACAGCATCGGCGAGTCCATCGCGTACGCGTACCTGCCGGACGAGTACGCGACGGCCGGCACCGACGTTCGGATCGAATGCGAAGGTGAGGCGTACGACGCGACCGTGCGCGACGAACCGCTGTTCGACCCCGAGCGGGAGAAACTCCTGCGATAACTGGTCGAAAAAACACCAAGATTTATCTGACA
>JBDGTP010000004.1:0-43571 GCA_042216725.1 Haloplanus sp. | reverse complement strand
AGACGGTGTTTGCCGTGTTGGCGCCGCTGGAGGCGACGAGAAAGCCGCGCGCTCCCGACCGTCCCGGAATGGCCGGGAGGACGAGCACCGTCCCCACGGCGGCGGAGACGCCGGGAAGATAGCCGACGAGCGCGCCCGCGCCGGCCCCGGCGCTCGCCGTGCCGACCACCGTGCGACGGTCGAGGGTCACCGCCGGATCGGCCTGGGGCGGGACGCCTTCGCCGTCGAGTGCCTCGATCAACACCGGCGCACCGAACAGCCCCGCGAACAGGGGAGCGAGGACGCCACCGGCTGCGACGGGGCCGGTCGGATCGAGATCCAGCGTCAGCCACCCGAGGCCGGCGGCGACGGCGAGCGTCCCGAGCGCAGCGAGGCGTCGCCGCCACGTCGGTTCGGTGGCGACGAGGAGGACGCCCACGGCGACCAGGAGGAGAGGGACGTGCCGCCGAAGGAGGGGGTACGCCGATTCGACGGCGCGGGTCAGCGGCACGGCGACGGGGAGGGCGACGACGACGGCGAGGCCGCTTCCGAGCGCCGAGAGACGAACCGCCTCCCGGCCCCGCCCGTCCAGGACGAGGCGGTGTCCGGGGAGCGTGACGGCCGCCGTCGCGGGGTCGGGGACGCCGAGGGCGAGCGCCGGCACCACGTCGAGGAAGGTGTGGACGACGCCCGCCGCGAGCATGGCGGCGCCGAGTGCGACCGGCGGACCGGGAAGGACGGGGACGACCGATGCGAGCAACAGGGCGAAGTTGTTGGCGTGGAGGCCGGGCGTCAACCCGCTACAGGTGCCGAGACCGACGCCGATGAGCGTGTAGCCGAGCGTCGTGGGGGCGACGGAGACGGACATCCCGCGAGGGTGGCCGCGTCACCGGGTATGAACCTTGAACCCGAACGGACGCGTCGCTACGCGGTCGGCGTCGAAAAAATCGGATCGGAGTGACCGAGTTAGCCGAAGAGTTCGCCGAGGCCCTCGCCGCTGGCCTCTTCGTCCTCTTCCTCTTCTTCGGCGGCTTCTTCCGCTTCTTCTTCGGCTTCTTCCGCTTCTTCTTCGGCTTCTTCCGCTTCCTCGGCGCCACCGGCGGCACCGCCGGCCGCACCGCCCGCGGCGGGCGCGGCGGCGGCCGTCTCGATGGCCTCCTCGATGTCGACGTCCTCGAGGGCGGCGACCAGCGCCTTCACGCGGGACTGCTCCACGTCGACGCCGGCGGCCTCGAGAACCCCGGTCACGTTGTCTTCGTTGATCTCTTCGCCTGCCTCGTTCAGGATGAGTGCTGCGTAAACGTATTCCATAGTTGTGTGTCTCCGTCGTTAGCCGAACATCGCGCCGAGACCCTCGGCACCGTCGCCGCCGTCTTCGTCCTCGTCTTCGTCCTCGCCGTCGCCTTCAGCCTCGGGTTCGGGTTCTTCGTCGCTCGATTCGTCCGCTTCCGCTTCTGCTTCCGTGGTCGCCGCGGGCGCTTCGACGCCGCGCAGTTCCTCCGGAAGCGCCTCGTCGTCGTCGATCCGTGCGGCGAGCGCGCGCACTTGACTGTCGGCCTTGGCCACGAGATCCGGCATCACGTCGGGATCTTCGATGGCGGCGAACAGCCCGACGGATTTGGCTTCGCCGGCCGCCTTGGCCAGCAGCGTGCCCGCGGTGCGGGCCGTCGGGTAACTCGCGTTGACCGAGAGGTTGCGCGCCCCGGCCGCGGCCGACTCGACATCGGCACGGTACTCGTCGACGTCGATGGCGAGTTCCTCGGGTTCGAACAGAACACCCTCGGAGTAGACCGAGCGCAGGTCGAGGCCGACCTCCTTTGGTTCGATCCCGAGTTCGCCGAGGACGTTCGCGAGTTCGTCGCTGACTTCCTCGCCGGCTTCCAGCACCGTCGAGTCGGCGGTCACTTTGATCGATCCCTCCATGATGCGGGCTTCGGCACCCACCTGCTGGAGTTCGCCCACGAACGGGCCGGGGTCGATCCCCGTGTCCCCTTCGGGGATCACGATGTCGTTCGGCGCAACCTCGCCCGCGTTGATCGGGGCCGGCGTCTTCGACGCCTCGAGTTGCTGGTAGAGACCGAACGGGTTGTCGTTGGTGCCGATGAGCGCCACCTGGCCGGAGACGAAGTCGGAGAGCTGTTCGTAGCCCTCGTCGACCTCGTCGAGCGCACGGCGGACGAGCGTGTTGCGGCTCATCCGTACTTCGGCGCTTCCGTGCAGGTCGCGGCGCATGTTCTGGAGCTGTCGGCTCGGAATGCCGGCGACGCCGACGATCCCGACGCTGGCGTAGGACTCGATGAAGTCGACGAGTTCGTCGACCTCCTCCTGTTTCCACTGCGGGATCGTCTCCGTGCGTCGAACGCTCTCACTTTCGCTCATGCTTCGACCTCCACGGACGGCCCCATCGTCGTCTTGACGTAGATGGAGTCGATGTTGAGCGGTCCTTTCTCCAGTGCCGCTTCGAGGCGGCGGACGATGACGTCGATGTTGTCCGCGATTTCGTCGGCGGACATGTCCTCCGCGCCGACGCGCGTGTGGAACGTGCGGCGGTCGCGGCTCCGGAGCTGCACCGTGTTTTTCATGCGGTTGACCGTCTCGACGACGTCGTCGTCGGGCTGCAGCGGCGTCGGCATCTTGCCGCGCGGCCCGAGGACGGTTCCGAGATAGCGGCCGATGTCCTGCATCATCGACGCCTCGGCCACGAAGAAGTCCGTTTCGTCGGCGAGATCCTTCGCGGCGTCGTCGTCGTCGCCGAGGTCTTCGAGTTCGTCGGGGCCGAGTACGTCGTCGGCCACCTCCTCGGCTCGGAGTGCGGTTTCACCGGTTGCAAAGACGACGATCTGCGTTTCCTGGCCGGTACCGGCCGGCAGGACGACGCTCTCGTCGACGCGATTCGACGGGTCGTTGAGATCTAGGTCGCGCAGATTCACGGCGAGGTCGACCGTCTCGCGGAAGTTCCGCGGCGGCGCCTCGTCGAGTGCGCGAGAGACTGCTTCCTCTATTGTATCTGCCATCTTTCACCTCCGTAGTACGCTGAACGCTCCTACGGGTCAGTGAAACAGGCGTGGGCCTGTCTCATCGGAAGGTGGGGGATGCCGGACTTAAGTCCGTCGAAGGGCGGGCGACGAGGCCCCCGAAGACGGGCGTCTAGGCCGGTGCCGGGGCGCGACAGACGTGCACCTCGGATTCGGGAAACGCGAGCCACACCTCGTCGCCGACGGCGGGCGCTCGCTCCGCGAACGCCTCGACGGTCACGTCGTCGACGACGAAGGTCACGCGGCTGGTGGCGTCCTCGCGCACGACGCGGTCGACGGTCGCTCGCACGTCGCCGTCGTCGCCGAACGCGACCGCTTCGGGACGGATCGTCACGACGCCGTCGGTCGAGATATTGAGCGCCGAGCGGATCGACGGCGCGTCGTCGAGGTCGATCACGTTCGACCCGGTGAAGCGGGCCACCATCGGCGACTCCGGTCGGAGGAATATCTCCTCGGGCGTGCCGATCTGGACGACCTGTCCGTCGTTCATCACCGCGATGCGGTCGGCGAGTGCACGGGCAGTCGTCCGGTTGTGGGTGACGTAGACGGCCGTCGCGTCGGCCAGTACGTCCGCGAGGTCGTCGCGCAGCGACTGCCGGGTCGGCACGTCGAGTGCCGCGAGCGGTTCGTCGAGCAACATGACTTCGGGTCGGATCGCGAGCGCCCGCGCCAGGGCGACCCGCTGTTGCTCGCCGCCCGAGAGCGTCGGCGGGTAGCGATCCGTCAGGTCGCCGACCCTGAGTTCCCCGAGCAGTTCGTCGGGGTCGCGGGTGTCGTCGTGGTAATGACTCCCGAAGTCGACGTTCTCCCGGACGGTCATGTGCGGGAAGAGCGCGTAGTCCTGGAAGACGAACCCGAAGTCGCGCTTCTCGGGCGGAACGTCGCTCACCTGGCGGTCGTCGAGCGTGATGGGACCGTCGTGGGAGTGAAAGCCCGCGACCGTCTCCAGGAGGAGCGTCTTCCCGCTCCCGCTGGGCCCCAGGATCACGAGGCTCTCGCCGCGTTCCACCTCGAACTCGGCGTCGACGCGGAACGACGCCGCTCCGTCGGCGGAGAACGTCGCGGAGATGTCGGCGTGGAGGCTCATACGATCCCTCCCGTCGTCGCACTATCGCTGGTGAGATACCGGACGAGGAGGAAGATGAGCGCCGACACCGCAAGCAGGATAAAGGCGACGGCGCCGCTCTCGGCGAGCCCGCCCTGGAGGTACGTGCCGTAGACGAACACGGGTGCGTGCTGGGCGGTTACTTTGCCGCCGGCCGGCGGGTAGAAAAAGGAGACGGAGTAGGCGACGACGGCGACGGCGCCGAACTCGGAGACGGCGCGGGCCCACGCGAGGACGCCACCGGTGATCATCCCCCGCACTGCGAGAGGGGCGGTCACCCGCCGGAACGTGTCCCATCGGCTCGCGCCGTGGATGCGTGAGGCGTATTCGAGGCGGTCGTCGATGGACTCGAACGCCTCGCGCGTCGCGTTGACCGCGTAGGGGGCACTCACGAACGTCATCGCCAGCACCATCCCGATCATGCTCCCGAGGACGGAGACGTTCGGGAACGCGCCGCCGGCGCCGAAGCCAAAGAGGATGATGATGCCCGCGACGCTGTGCGGGACGACCAGCGGCAGGTCGACCAGGCTCTCGACCAGCTGTTGGCCGGCGAACCCCTCGGCGAAGAGGTGTGCGAGCGGCACGCCGAAGAGCAAGCTGACGATAGCCGCCAGGAGCGGACCGTACACGCCGAGATAGAGCATCCGGTGCACGTCGGGGCTGAACGCCTTCTCGACGATCATCGACGGCTGCTGTCTGGCGACAAAGAGGAACAACGGTAGCCCGAGCGCGACCATCAGCACGCTTCCCAGCGTCGCGGCGGCGACGACGAAGGAGTCGCCGTTGAGGGCGTACGCCGTGACCGCGGTGCTCGCGATCATGAAATACGCGTACCACGTCGGGTGACCGCTGGTGTACGCGGCGACGAACGCGAGTACCTGTACGACTATGAACGACACGGCCAGCGGTACCCGACCGACGCCGTCGAGCGAGAACCGTGTCTCAGTACGCGTAGCCATTGCTATCGTTATTCCTTTTCAGAAACATAGCTGTGTCGGAGCGGTGTGCTCCGTTACAGTTCGAGCGGGCCGAGTGCGGTCTTCGCGGTGGCGACGCTCATCACGTTGTCCGGCACGGCGTCCTGTCCGCTCTTGGGGACGACGATTGGATCGACTGGGACGAGTCCCTTCTGTTCGAGGAACTTGCGTCCCGAGCTGGAGCCGAAGTACTCGATCCAGCGGGCACCGTTCTCGGGGTTCTTGGCGACGTTCGGGACGGTCATCCCGTAGGCGATGGGCGCACCGGTGAACGTGCCGCTGTCGGTCTCGACTTTCGCCTTCGCGTAGTGTTCGGCGTACTTGCTGGTCGCCTTCGAGAGGTCGACCTGCGGCTGCAGGTCGATGAACGGCATATCCGCCGTACTGGAGATGGACTGGTAGTAGAAGGCGTAGTCCAGCGCGCCGGACTGCAGTTGGCCTTTGAGCTTCGTCTCGGTTCCCGTCGGCACCGTCGAGTTCTCGCGGAGCTTCTCGTAGGTTGCCTGGTCGTAGAGCGCGCTCCCCTCGAACTTCTCCTTGCCGAGTTGCTGGGTCATCACGGCCCGGTAGCCGCCGGGGTCGACCGCGGGGTCGGCGTGGCCGATTTTGATCCCGTCACGCGACAGGATCTCCCACCAGTTGTCCTTCGAAATCTCGTCGGCGCCCGGGGAGTCCTCGCGGTACTGGAGCGACATCGAGTTGGTCGTGAAGATGGTGTACCAGTCGCCGTAGTCGGGGAGGACGCGGTCACGGATGAGCCGGAAGTCGGAGACGCCGAGGATGTCCGCCGACCGACCCTGCTGGGTGATCTTCTGGGTCGACGCGACCGACCCCTTGGGCTCGCGGTTCACGTCGATGCCCGTCTCCTTCTCGAACTGGGGTTCGGCCGCGCTGAACGGCGGCGCGAGACTGCCGGCGTGGAAGATGGTCATCGACCCGCCATCGGAGCCGCCGTTGCTGCCTTCGCTACCGGAGCCGCCGTTGCTGCCTTCGCTACCGGAGCCGCCGTTGCCGCCTTCGCTACCGCCGCCGCCGCCACCGGAACAGCCAGCCAGGCCAGCGATACCGGCCGCGCCGATACCCTTCAGCACGTCGCGCCGCGAGCGATTCCGTACCACGTTCGTCCAGTGCTCGTACTGCTCTCGTTGTTTCATGATGAACATAACGACGTTGTTTTTTATCGGACATAATGTCTTCGGTTCCATACGGAGTATCGCACGACAACGCCTTTCGTGTCCGCCTCCCAACGCGGTGTATGGAGTTCTCGACCGAGTTCGACGCCCGCATCGGGCACGGCGACGTGACCCTCGCCGAGCGCGACGTGGAACTGCTTCGGGCGGTCGACGACCACGGGTCGATCAACGCCGCGGCGACGGCGCTCGGTCGATCCTACTCGCGAGCCCAACAGCGGATCGTCGAACTGGAGGAGGCGTTCGGCGACCTCGTGACGCGAACGCGCGGCGGGGCGGGGGGCGGCGGCAGCCAGTTGACCGACAATGCCAGTCGACTGCTGTCGCGATACGAGCGACTGCGTGCGGAGTTCAGTGGCGTCGCGGAGACGGCCGAGACCGTCCTATCGGGGCGCGTCGTCGACCGCGATGGCGAACTCGCGACGGTCGACACCCCGGCGGGAACCGTGCGAGCGCTGGTGCCGGCTGACAGTGACGACGGAGAGGTTCGACTCACCCTCCGGGCCGACGCCGTCACGCTCCAGTCGCCCTCGGCGTCGCCCGCCGCGGGTCACACCAGCGCCCGCAACCGACTCGAGGGGACGGTACTCACCGTCGACGCAGGGGAATCCATCGCCCTCGTCACCGTCGACGTGGGCGGCGAGGTGTCGCTGTCGGCACTCGTTACGGAAGCGAGCGTCGAGAATCTGAACCTCCACCGGGGGACGCCAGTGATCGTCTCGTTCAAGGCCACCGCGACGCGGGGCGTGCCGACCGCGTAGGGCGGGGCTGTGCCGCTTTTCGGTGCCGGTCAGTCGCTCGGGCCACGCCCGACGACGAGCACCGGCACCGGCGCCGTCCGGAGGACGCGTTCGGCAACGCTTCCGAGGAGAATGCGCCGGACGCCGGTACGTCCGTGCGTACCGACGGCCACCAGGTCGGCATCGACGTCGTCAGCGTACGAGACGATGGCTTCGTGGGGGCGTCCGTCCCTGACGGCGGCAGTGGCCTCGACGCCGGCGTCGGTCGCACGCTCGGCCACCCGCCGGGCGGGCACGTCATCGGCGCCCCCACCGACTTCCCCGACGGTCAGGGCGTGGAGGCGGGCGCCCGTGGCACGGGCGACGGTGATCGCGTGATCGGCGGCACGCTCGCTCCCGTCGCTTCCGTCCGTGGCGATCACCACGTCGCTAACGCCGTCGTCAGCGGGGTCGTCCGCGCCGACGGTGAGTACGGGGACGGACGCGGTGCGGACGGTACGCTCGGTGAGACTTCCGAGCAGGTGGCGGTCGACGCGGGAGCGACCGTGGACGCCCATGGCGACGAGGTCGGCGTCGTACGCGTCGATGGCGTCCGCGAGGACGGTCGCCGGGCGTCCCTCGACGACGTGGGTCTCCACGGCGCCGGCCACGACCGCGTCGCCCTCGGTTGCCCGGTCGACCGCCGCCTGGGCCCGGCGTTCCAGCGCCGCCCGCTGGCGACGAACCAGGTCGTCCACGTCGCCGACCACGTCGGTCACGTAGCGATCCGGATCGACGACGGACAGGACGTGTACGTCCGCGTCGAACGCGTCAGCGAGCGTCAGCGCGTAGCGAGCGGCGGTCGTCGCGGCCTCGCTTCCGTCGGTCGGCACGAGAATGGTGTCGTACATGATCACACCTCCACCGCGCTTGCGCCCGTGGTCGGTTGGTCGTCGGGTCGCTCGAAGAGCCGAACCGTCACCAGCGCGGCCGGCAGAATGACGAACGCCGCGATCAGCGACAGACCGATGGCGAACACCGTCGTCAGCCCGAAGTTCGACAGCACGGGGAAGCGCGAGAGGGTGAGCACGCCGAACCCGAAGATGGTGGTGAAACTCGATCCGATGACCGGACGGGAGAGCTTCGCCACCGCCGTCGCCGCGGCGTCGAGGCGCGTCCGCCCGTTCTCGACCACCTCGTACTCGAAGCGCTCGAAGACGTGCACCCCGTAGTCGATGCCGATGCCGAGCGTCAGCGACGACATCGTGATCGTCAGCGGGTTCCACGGCACGCCGACGAGGTACATCACCCCCGTTACCAGGAGCGCGGCGCTCGCGGCGACGCTGGCGATCAACACCGCGGAAATCTTCAGCGACCGGAAGGCGACGGCGAGGACGCCGAACCCGAGCGCGAAGCTCAGCAACGTCATCGGCGTCAGTCCCGCCGTCACGTTCTCGATGACGACCCGGTTGAGGACGGGTTTGCCCGTCACCTGCACCTCCTCAGCGGTCGTGAGCGTGTAGTCGGCGTTACCCTCGAACTCGTCGATGAGCGTCCGGACGGGTTCGCCCTCCACGTCGTCGACGTAGAACGTGAGGAGCAGTTTGTTCGGATCGGCCGCGGGGTCGCGAACCGACCCGTCCGTGCTCGCCGTCCGGAGGCTGGCGTCCAGGCGGTGCTGGGTGTCCGGAACCTTCCCCCCGTTCGCCGCCTGGACGGCCGTTACCGGACTCGACACCGCGTTCACGTTCGGGTTCTCCAGCATCAACCGCTGGTAGGTCGCTACCTCACGGAACGTTTCGGGCGTGTACGCACGATCAGTCTCGACCACGACGTAGACGACCTTCGACCCGTCGACGGTGTCCTCCAGCGACTCCAGATCCTCCTTGGCGCCGAGTTCCTGGGGCCAGAAGTCCATCATCTGCTGTCGGGGTTCGACCTGCGGGTAGGCGTACATCCCCCCGGACACCAGGAGGGCGGCGATCAGCAGAGTGACGAGCGGTCGCCCGGCGGTCACCGACCGGGTCAACCTGTCGATGACGGCTTCGAGGCGGTCGCGGTCGGCCAGTTTCCCGTCTGCCGTCGGCGTCGCCGACGTGTCGACGTCCGTGTCGAAGCGCACCAGCATCGCGGGCAGGAGCGTCACCGCGAGAACCATGCTCGCCGCGACGCTCACGGCGCTGGTGATCCCGAACTGCTGGACGGGCGGCACCGCGGACACGAGGAGCGATCCCAGACCGACGACCGTCGTTCCCATCGCGATGAGGAGGGCGCGGCCGGTCGTCCGTGTGGCCAGACCCGCGGCGTCGACGGGGGTGCGACCGTTCGCCCGTTCTTCGAGGTAGCGCGACTGGATCTGGAGGCCGTAGTCGATTCCCAGCCCCAGGGCGATGGGCATCACGCCCAGCATGATGGCGTTGAAGTTGTAGCCGAGGATGCCCATCGCGCCCGCCATGTAGACCAGTGCGGTCATGGCCGTCGACAGGGGTAGGAGGACGTGCCACCCGCGTTCGACCTTCGAGCGCATCACGAGATAGATCACGACGAAGATGAGGGCGAACGCGCCAGCGAACAGCGCGATCATCTCCGGGAGCATCAGGCCGAAGGCGGCGTTCTCGAAGACGGGTTGCCCGGTGACGGTCACCGAGAGTCCCGGCGGGAGCGCGGCGAGTCGCGTCTCGTCACGGATGTTGCCGGCGACGATGGCGGAGCCACGTTCGGGCAGGAGTCGCCCGCGGTCGAACGTCCCCACGTCGCCGTAGGAGACGAGGAGAATCGTCGTCCCCGCCTCGGGCACGACCTGGTCACGGAGACTCGCCGTCGACGGGTTCCGCGCGGTAGCGCGTTCGAGGGCGCGCCGAACCCCCGTCTTGGTCGCGGGAATCTCGCCGCCGTTACCAGCGCGCACCAGATCCGCGAGACTGGTCACGCGGGTCGTCTCGTCGAGGCCGGTGTACCGCCGGTCGAGGCGGTCGATGGCCCGAACCGTCGTCGGATCGTACAGCTGATCCGACTTCACCACGACGAAGACGTTGTTGCCGACTCCGAAGTCGTCTTTCAGCGCCGCCCACTCCTCGGCGGTCTCGGAGTTGTCGTCGATGTAGAGGGTCATCCCCATCTGCATCTGGAGCGACGTGGCCGCGACGCCGCCCGAGAGGATGACGAGGACGAGGACGACGGCGACGACCGGCCGGGGGTTGCTGGCGCTCTTCCGACCGAGTGTCTCCAGTCCGTCCCTGACGCGTCTCACGATGTTCGTCATCGATTTACAGGCCCAGAACGTTCAGGATAGCCGACAAGAGGCCACCCTCCTTTTCAGTCACCTCGACGGCAGTCGGTTCCACGTCAGTGACGACCGTCCGGCCGAAGGCGTTGTCGTATTTGACCGTCGTGTCGACCGAGTACGTCTTCGGCGTCGCGGCACTGTCGGCGCTCACGGTGAACGTGACGGTCTTCGACTCGCCGGGTTTCAGGTTGCCGACGTACGCCGTGTCGTCGTCCGTCTCGAACGGCGAATTCACGTTGATCCGGGCGACTGCGTCGCGCATCGTCCCTTCGCCAGTGTTGGTGACGGTCACTTCGACCGTCTCCGTCCCACCGGCGGCCACCGTGGGCGACCCCGACGTGTCGAAGGTCATCTCGGGGCCGACGACGACGGGGACGGTGCGGCGGTCGCTCTCGACTGTCTCCCCGTACACGTCATCGTAGACGACGGTGAACGCGAGCGGGTAGTCCTGTGCGATAGCGCGGTCGGCGACTTCGAGTTTGAACTGTGCCGTCGCCGTCTCGCCGGGTGCGAGCGTTCCGAGGCTCGCGCTCGTCGAGAGCGGCGCGAACGGCTCAGTGGGATGCAGCACGGCCCGCGCGTTCCGCACCGGCCGGTCGCCGGTGTTCGTCACCGACAGCGTGACTGCACCCGTCGAATCCACGTAGAGGTCGGTCGTCGTGGCCGAGAGGTTGAACGTGGGCGCAGCGTCGATGGTCACCTTCCCGGTACGGACGGCCGACTCACGAACGACGCCGTTGCCGTCCTCGTATCGAAGCTGAACGGCCGTCGCGTAGGTGTCAGTCGCCTCTACGTCGCCGACACTGACGCGGAACGACGCCGTCGCCGTTTCGTTGGGGGCGAGCGTTCCCAGAGACACGCCGTTCGTCCGCGGCGTGAGCTGCTCGCTTTTCACGAACAGGAGTTCCGCGTCGGTAGCCGTCTCGGATCCCCCGTTGCGAACCGTCACCGAGACGCGGCCGTCCTCGTTGGCCTGGAGATTGTCACCGGTGACGGACTCGACGCCCAGCCGAACCGACTCGTCGATACGAACCGTGACGAACGTACGAACGTCCACCGTTCGGCGCGTGATGTAGTAGTCCTCCTGGTCGACGTTCACGCTCCGAACGTACTGGTACGTCAGGACGACCGGAATCCGGTAGGTGCCCGGTTCGGCGTCCTCGGCCACCTCTAGCTTCAGGGGCACCTGCCGATGGCCGTCCGGCGCGACGGTTCCCACGGTCTGCTCACCGGTGTGGAGTGTCACGGGCGCGTCCCCCGCCTCGAAACTGGCGGTGGTCGCCATCGCGGCGCCCGGCTGTACCCCCGCCGACTGGAACGCCTTGGAGAGCGTATCGACACTCCCCTGGGCGTGGGTCACTGCAGTACCCCGGTTCTGGACGCCGACCTGAAGGGTCGTCGTCTCGCCGGGTACGAGTACGTTCGCCCCCTGAATCGATGTCGTCAGTTCGGGCTTCTGGTTCTCGTCGTAGCTCGCGGCGGTCACCGGCGTCGCGACGCCGGCGAGCACTGTCAGCACCGCCAGCGCCGCCACGGCAACGCGTGTCAGTCGGTCTGCTTCATTCATGCTTGTGCCAAAATTATGCAATACTACTTCATAAACTCGTCGCTTGAGCCGGAATATCGGCGATAGTAATGCTAGTAATCTGCACAACAACCGGCACGAACCGCGTTTCCGGTTTCGACACGCGTATCGCCTTCGATGTCCAACCGGCGTGTGTGTCAGCCGACCTGTTCACGCCGCTGGAACTACGCGGTACCGAGATTCCGAACCGAGTGATGGTGTCGCCGATGTGCCAGTACTCCTGTGAGGGACGGGACGGACTCCCGACCGACTGGCACCACACGCACCTGGTCAGTCGCGCCGTCGGCGGCGCAGGACTCGTCATGACCGAGGCGACGGCCGTCGAGGCCCGAGGCCGGATCACGCCCCACGACCTCGGCATCTGGAGCGACGCGCACACCGGCGCCCTCCGGGAGATCACGTCCTCGATCCGCGACCGGGGGAGCGTTCCCGGCATCCAACTCGCCCACGCCGGCCGGAAGGCCTCGAAGACCCGGCCGTGGGAGGGGAGCCAACCGCTCACGGGCGAGGACGGCTGGGAGACGATCGCCCCGTCGGCTGATCCGTGGCCCTACGAGGACGGCGAGACGGCGACGCGGGCGATGACCGAGGGCGACATCGCGGACGTGGTCGACGCCTTCCGAACCGCCGCCGAACGCGCCCACGACGCCGGCTTCCGGGTCGCCGAAGTCCACGCCGCCCACGGCTACCTCCTCCACGAGTTCCTCTCGCCGGTGACCAACCACCGGGACGACGACTACGGCGGCGACTTCGAGGGACGTACCCGCCTCCTGCGCGAGGTAGTCGGCGCCGTCCGTGAGGTGTGGCCCGACGACGACCCCCTGTTCGTGCGGGTCTCTGCGACCGACTGGCTCCCCGACCGCGAGTCGTGGACCGTCGAGGACTCGATCCGCCTGGCCGACACCCTCGCCCCCCTCGGTGTCGACCTGGTCGACGTGAGCGCCGGCGGCATCCACCCCGACCAGCGGATTCCGTCGACCGGGCCGGGGTATCAGGAACGCTACGCCCGGCGCGTCCGACAGGAGTCGGAGGAGTCGATAGCCGTCGGGGCCGTCGGCGGCATCACCACGGCCGAACAGGCCGACGCGCTGATCCGCAACGGCCGGGGTGACCTCGCCATCGTCGGCCGCGAGCATCTGCGTGACCCGTACTTCGCGCTCCACGCCGCCCGGGAACTCGACCGCCTCGACGCCGACGGCATCGAGGTGCCGGTGCAGTACGACCGCGCCTTCTAGCGCTCGTCCGCGCCGTCCGGCGACGGGGCGACGAACTCGCCGTCGTCGTCGAACGCGATTTCGTCGGGCTCCGCGACCACCCGCAGGTCGTCACGGTCGCGCGCCTCCTCGATCAGCGGTTCGGAGGCGTAACACCGCTCCAACCGCATCGTATCCGTCACCCGGAGAACGCGCGCCTCGTCGCCGGCCACGGGGCCGATGGTGCCGAGGGCGCCCAGCAGACCCGCGCGGTCGCTCCCGACGACCGGCGGCAGGCGCACGCCCCGAACCGTGCTGGCGGTGATGGCGTTGATGAGCGCCTTCGACCAGTCCAGGTTCGCCTTCACGTCCCGGTGGACGAAGTCGGCCTGCCCCATCCCCATCGCGTTCCCCTTCGTCTTCTCGGTCAGGCCGCGGAGGTAGATTCGCTTCACCTCGGGCGACTCCGGTTCGGGTTCGTTGATCGTGAAGTGGCGCCGCCCGGTGACGTTCGTGTCCATCCCCTGCCCGCTGATATCCTTCCCGATCCGATCCACGATCAGCACGTCCATCTCGTCGTAGGGGAGTTTGGGCATCCGGTCGTGGGCCATCTCCAGGAGTTCGCGCTCGCGTTTCAGGAAGCCCGAGGCGGGGACGCCCTCGATCAGCGTGGTGTCGTCGTGTTCGTCCTCGACGACCGCGACGCCGCCAGCGACGGGGAGGGAATCGAGCAACTGGCTCGCGATTTCGGGGAGCATGTTCCGCAGGCTCCAGTCGACCGCCCAGTCGTGAGCCATCTTCGCGCCCTTCTGTTTCCCCATACCGATGACGAGCATCTTCGAGAGGCCGCTTTCCACCTCACCGCCGAAGTCGGTGTGCGGCTTGATCCGGTTGACCATCACGATGGCGTCGGCGGCGACGGCGTTGGCGTCGGCGTACACCGGCACGCCGCGTTCCGGCGTCTCGCCCACCGTCTCCACCTCCATCGTCGCGCGAATCTCACAGCCGACCGTCTCCTCGTTCACGCCCAGCGTGTCGAGTTTCTCGCGTTGTCCGTCCGCCGTCGCTCCGCCGTGACTCCCCATGGCTGGGAAGACGAACGGGTCGTACCCCTGTTCGGCCACGCCGGCGACGACGCCGCGCACGATGGCACCGAGGTTGGCGATGCCACGGCTTCCGGCGCCGATGGCGACCTCGCCGCCCTCGGGAGCCTCGGAGAAGTCGAGTTCGGCGGCCGCGGCCGCCGCCCGCGCCTCGATTTCGTCGGTCGGGATGGGGTCGGTCTCCCACTGCTGTTCGACGATACCCATGCGCGGGACGGTCACGTCACCGACGGTGGTTCGGATGGTGTCCTCGGGAACGACGAGGGAATCGGTCATAGCGCCCCTAACGCGGATGAGGAAAAGAAACCCGCGGTCGCCGCGCGATGGGGTCGAGGTGGCCTTACGCCGCCGCTTCGTCCGCGAACCGGTCGTCGTACTCGCCGGCGTCGATCCGCTCTTTGAACTGTCGGGGGTCGTTGCCCTCGATGGTGACACCCAGCGAGACGCAGGTGCCGACGACCTCCTTCGCCGCGTTCTTGAGGTCGTACGCGAGCAGGTCGGACTGCTTCTGTTCGGCGATTTTCTGTACCTGATCGACAGTGAGATCGGCGACGAACGTCTCCTGAGGTTCGCCGCTTCCCGTGTCGAAGCCCGCTTCGTCCTTGATGAGTTCCGCCGTCGGGGGGACGCCCACTTCGATAGTGAAGGAGCCGTCGTCCTCGTACTCGACGGTGACCGGCACTTCCATGCCGTCGAACGCCGCGGTCTCGTCGTTGATCTCCTGCACGACGGCCTGCACGTCGACCGGCGTCGGCCCGAGTTCCGGGCCGAGCGGCGGCCCGGGCGAGGCCTCGCCGCCGGGGACGAGCACTTCGATAGTTCCAGCCATACTTCATCACATCCGGGGACGACTTTTAACGGTTTTCTTTCGGCTCACGGGTGTGTCCCGCGGTCACAGGGCGTCGCGGTGGCCGCGTGGCCGGCACTCACACCTCGACCGCGAAGCCGTCGACCGTCGCGGCCTGATCGGCCATCGACCCCAGTAGCGTCGCCAGATCGCGGAGGTCGTCGGTGTCGATCACCTCGACGGGCGTGTGCATGTAGCGGTTCGGCAGGCCGACGTTCAGTGCCGGCGTCCCGCCCCGGGACGTGTAGAAGGCGTCGGCGTCGGTTCCGGTTCGACTGCCGGTCGCCTGCAACTGCACGTCCACGCCGGCGTCGGCGGCGGCCGTCCGCGCCAGGTCGACCACCACCGGGTGGTTGGCGCTCCCGCGTGACACCACCGGACCGCTGCCGAGTTCGACGGGACCACATTTCTTGTCGGGAATCCCGGGTGAGTCAGTCGCGTGCGTCACGTCCACCGCGACGACGGCGTCCGGCGAGAGGTCGAACCCGACCATGCGCGCGCCCTGTAACCCGACTTCCTCCTGAATCGTACTGACGGCGTACACTGTCGCGTCGGCGTCGGCTTCGACCGCCCGGCGCAACCCCTCGGCGGCAGCCCAGACGCCGATCCGGTTGTCCATGCCACGCGCCGCTAGCCGCGATCCGTGGAGATCCTCGACGGTCGTCGAGAACGTCACGGGATCGCCGACCGACACCAGCGACTCGGCCTCCTCGCGGTCGGTCGCACCCACGTCGACGTACTGGTCGCCGATGTCGTCGTAGCTCTCCTCGCCCGTCTCGCGCAGATGGATCGCCGTCTGGCCCACGACACCCGATACGGGGTCGTCGCCGTGAATCGTCACGTGCTGACCCTTCGACACCGTCCGGTCGGCACCGCCGATGGCGCCGAGGCGGACGTAGCCGTCGTCGTCGATCCGGCGGACGATGAAGCCGACCTCGTCGGCGTGGCCCGCGAAAGCGAGTTCCGTGTCGTCGCCGCCCTCGTACACCGCCACCGCGTTGCCGTAGTCGTCGGTCCAGACGTCGTCGGCGAAGTCACGGACGTAGTCCAGCCACACGCGTTGCCCGCTCGTCTCGAATCCCGACGGACTCGGCGTCTCCAGCAGTCGATCCAGAAACGCCCGGCGCTCCGGTTCCAGCGTCATGTGCGGGGGTTCGCCGGTGCGGCCAAGAATCCAGCGGTTCGATCAGTATGGTGGCTCGTCGCATCACTCACTCCAGTGATCCGTTGCATCACTCACTCCCCGTGTCGGGTCACACAAGTCGACAGTCCAGTGAGTTCGACCGGTTCGGAGTTGTCCGGCGAGTACACCACCATCTGTCCTTTCTCCATGTACGGCACCTTGTCCTCCAGGGTCGGCGGGATGTTCACGCTGCTGATGGCGTCCTCGTCGCCCAGGTTCAGTACGAGTTTCGTGTTCACCTGCTTGAACACGGAATCCGCGATGTCTTGGGGGTCTTGCGTGATGAGAAAGAGCCCCAGACGTTCCTTGCGCCCCTGTTTCGCCGCCTCGGTGAACGTCGTGATGACCTTCCGGGCCTGCACGCTCTCGGCGTCGGTGAGGAAGTTGTGTGCCTCGTCCATCCCGACGATCAGGGGCGTCTCCTTGATCCGGTCGTAGGTCGGGTCGTTCGACAGTTTCTCGTCCACCAGCAGACTGGCGACGGCGAGGACGACCAGTTCCGTCGCCCGGGAGTCGTTGACGTGATACGTCGGCACTACCGTCAGGCCGCCGGGCCGGACGAGTTCGTGCACCAGGTCGGTGACCGGGCGGGCGTCCTGGTCGAAGACGCGGGAGAACGCGCTCCCGAGCGCCCGGCGCCGGACGGCGTCGAACGTCGCCTCGTGGACGCGCCCGGACTCGTCGAGTTCCTCCCGAAGCGCCGGGTCGTCGAGGTAGGTCTTGAACTCCTGGTAGGTCGCCTCGGCGCCGTAGTCGCGGAAGAACCGGTCGAGGAGGTAGTCGAGCGCCTGATACTGGTTGTCGTTGAGGCGGGCGCCCGCGACCAGCCAGGGACGGCGCCGCACCATCCGAAACGGAACGGTAAACCGCACCTGCTCGGCGCGGTGCCCGCCGCCGCCGTAGGACGCCCCGTCGACTGCGGGCACGACGGCGACGGTGTCGTCGTGGCCCCCGTGGGCGACGCCTTCGCGGTCGAGTCTGCGAGCGAACGCGTCCGTCATGTCGGGGTTGTCGTCGTGCATCTGGGCGTACTCGTCCTGCGGGTCGAACTGGACGACTGCCGTCGACACCTCGCGCCCGTCGTCCATCGCGTAGGTGCGGTCGAGATACTGCCGGAGGACGTTCTTCGAGGCGTGGGTCTTGCCCGACCCCGTGCCGCCGGCGACGAGGGTGTGCCGGAAGACCAGTGGATCACCGTCGGTGTAGTCGTCCTTCAGACGGTAGTCGATGGTCGGCGGCGACGCCGCGGTGCGCACCGTCTCGCCCCCGACCGAGAGGTGGCCGAGGAAGACGCCCTCCGAGGGGATGGCCAGCCCCGTCTTGATCTGTTCGGCGTCCGTCGCCTCGCCGACGACGGCGCCCGGTTTGGGCACTCGGTCGGTCATCCGGCGTTTGAGTTCACCGTCGTCATCGAACAGCACCGCGACGGGGTCGAGCGTCGCGACGAACTTGTAGTCGCGTTCGTCGACGCCGTCCCGGCGCATCGCCCGCCGGGCGTGGATCTCCGTCGCGTCGTCGGCCTCGAACTCCTGGGCGTACTCCAGGGCGGTGATGCGACAGAAGAGCATCTCGTCGTCGGGGTAAGGGACGAGGACGTACTTCCCCAACCGAACCGACTCGCGGTTATCGCTGGTGACGAACGCCTTCAACTGCGTATCGTCTCCGTCCTCAGCCACGCGGAGGCCCTGCGAGACGGAGATGGAGCCGAGTCCCCGATCCACGCCGTCGGGCGAGACGTCGTAGGATTCGAAGTCGTCGCCGCCGTCGCCGTCGTCGGGCGTGGACGACTCCGAACCCGTCCCCGCATCGTCGTCGGATATCTCCGTAAAGTCGCCGAGGTCGGACATGTTCCGTACCACGCAGATGGGGATGAAACCCCTTTCGGCGCGGATGACGCGTGGTGCCGTCCGACTCAGGGGCGGGGTTTATGTGCACGCCGCCCGGGCACCGATCCATGACGCCGAGCCACCGGCCGACTGGGAGGCGATGCCCGTGAGTGATCGCGCCCCCGACCTCCACCCCGAGGCCCAGGAGATCCTCGACCAGGTTGATCTCCCACCCACCCACGCGCTGTCCGTCTCGGGCGCTCGGGATGCCCTCCGTGACTTGCTCGTCAGCGACGAAGCGCCGGACGACGACCTGCGCGTGCGTGACCACTCGATTCCCGGGCCCGACGACGACCCCGAGACGCCGCTGTCGGTGCGGGCGTACATCCCCCCAGGCGACGGCGGGGAGGCGTCGGAGACGCCGGGAGGAGACGGCGAAGCCGTCGGTGCCCCCGTCCTCGTCTACTTCCACGGCGGCGGGTGGGTTCGGGGCGACCTCGACACCCACGACGGCCTCTGCCGTCTCTTGGCCCAGGCCGCCGACTGCGTCGTCGTCTCGGTCGACTACCGCCGGGCGCCGGAACACCCCTTTCCGACTCCCGTTCACGACGCCTACGCGGCGACGGCGTGGGCGGCCGAGTACGCGGGGATCGTCGGCGGCGACCCCGACCGGATCGCGGTCGGCGGCGACAGCGCCGGCGGCAACCTCGCGGCGGCGGTGACGCTACTCGCCCGCGAGCGCGGTGGCCCCGACATCGCCCACCAGGTGTTGCTCTACCCCGTGACGAACCACGCCTTTGATACGGACTCCTACGCCGAGAACGCGGAGGGCTACCTGCTCTCGCGGGCGAGCATGCAGTGGTACTGGGAGCGCTACCTCGGTGACGAACTCGACGGAGCCAACCCTTACGCGTCGCCGCTCCGGGCACCCGACCTGTCGGGCCTCCCGCCGGCGACGGTGATCACGGCAGGGTACGACCCGCTCCGGGACGAGGGGGCAGCGTACGCCGACCGCCTGCGCGAGGCGGGCGTGACGGTCAGACACGCGAACTTCCCGGGGATGGTACACGTGTTCGCGTCGTTCCCGGATCTGGATCGGGCACAGGCGGCACGGGAGACGATTGCCGACGGTCTGGATGCGGCGTTCGAACGCGCCTGAATCCGGTTCTCGACGCTGATAGCCGTCACATACGCCTTTTACGTCTCGCCCTCGTAGTCGCGGGCAATGTTACTGATCCGCGGCAACGGCGGAGACACGACGCTCACCGGCACGGTGTACGAACGGGGCGAGCGCGCCCCGTCGTTCCAGGGCGCGCCCGACGAGGACGCCGCCTACGTGTGGGTGTGCGACGAGTTTTACGAGGTCGAGAGCGGAGGCTCGACCACGCGAATCGACGGCGAGGAGATCCGCATCGCCTTCGAGTCGCCCATGCCCCGCGGGTTCGACACGCGCGATCAGGCCATCGAGGCCGCGAAGGAACACCTCCGCACCCAGTTCGCCCGAGTGGGTGTCCCCGAATCCACCGTCACCATCGACATCGAGAAGGCCGAACCGATCGAGTGAGCCGCCTCGGGTCGATCCCGGCAGGACACCGACTGCTCGACACGACGGACGAACGGTGACACCACGATGGCCGAACACGACCGACGGCTGCTTCACTCGCGTCCGATCCTCATTACGACGCACGCTAACGACAGGGTGGGGACGTACCAGCGCGTACACGCGGCTCAGGTCGCAAGCACCGACTCGCCGAAAGAGCCGGTCGGAAACCCGCCCGGTGACGTTCTCAATCCGGAAGCGGCGGAGATTCTCCTTGATTCGTTCGACGCGGCCATCGAAACCGGGAACCGCCAGTACGCCGAATCTCCCGTCCAGTTCGGCGACGAGGAGTTCTGGCGCGGGACGTACACGGCGTCCTCGTAGTGTCTCTCTCCGACGCGGCGTATCTGGTGCCCTGGCGCGAGGAGTGTTCGTCGACTACGCGGATGCGGGCGGATACGCCTCGAGCGCCGCCATGTGGCAGTGGGCGCTCACGGCCGATGTCGCGGCCACGCTCGCCGTCGAGGTGTCCGACGGGCGCCCGTTGCTGGCGCTCGGTGACGCAGTCGGGCGGAACCCACTGGATGTCGTGTCGGTCGTCCGTACCGCGTTGACCGACCGCCAGTACGAGATGCTGGAAGCGGCCTACCGTCACGGGTACGTCGACCGGGATCGGAACGGGAGACGGATCCGTCCTGGCCCCTCGGTTCGACGACGTCGATGTACTGTTCGACCGCTTCCGGACACACCGGGCCGACCTCTCCGGGACTGTTACGTGCGGCGAGACGCCGACGCCGGTGGCGTGTCGGATCGTGCGGTCGGGCTGGCCTCGCCTCAGAACTCCTCGTCCCACCGCACGTCGTCGTAGGTGCGAACGAACGGCGAGTCGAGCCGTTCCTCGAACTTCCGCCGGAGCGCTGCCTTCTCGTCGACGCCGATGCGCGCGAGGGCGTCCGCTCGCTCGACGACCGGCGGCGGGCCCCGTGCGGTCGCCACGTCGCGCAGGATCTGTCTGGTGAGTCGATCCCGTGCGTCGGCGTCACGGGTGAGTCCGGCGGGCGCCTCGACGCGAAAACACAGATCCTCGCGGGGATCGTAGACGACGAAGAAGGTCACTTCGTAGTCCGTTTGGTCGCGCCGGCGCTCGACGCCGAGAGCGTCGCCGTCGGCCGCGAGGGTGCGATCCGACCCGCCACGGGAGCGAAACCAGTTGGTGAACGTGAGCCGATCCGTCGGGCGGTCGCCGTCCCCGTCGCCGGGTTCCAGCAGGCGGGTGAACAGGGCGGTGTCGTCGACCCACGGCGCCGCGACGCCCTTCTCGCGGAGCGTCCGAGTGATGAGCTTCGCGCCGGGATTCTTGACGAATCCCGCGACAGCCACGTCCCGATCCAGGAGCCGTTCGACGAGGCGGACGTAGTTCTCGACGATGGCCCGGGGTTTGGCCTCGGTCGTCAGCGCACCCAGTTCGGCGTCCCGATCCTGCCAGTTGAGGAGTTCCTTCGGGTATAGCGGCCCGTCGAGGAGGAGACAGTCGTCGACGGCGTCGGCGTGTTCGAGGGCGTGCGAACTCTCGGCGAGATAGAGCGCGAGAGCGTGGACGACCCCCTCGGCGTAGCGGTTGACGCGGGGGGCGTGCAGGATCTTCCGCCGGAAGTAGCCCTCGTCGCGGTGCACCCAGTCGGTGCCGAGCGCGAGCGTCGGATCGTTGGCGTGGACAGTCGTTACCAGACTCCGGGCGCGGTGGAGGTCGAGATCCGACGGCTCCGCCGCCATCGCGGCGTGGGCCACGTCGAGCACCAGCCCGTTTTTGAACGTGGTGGGATTGATCGTCCCCGCGTCGAGGCCGTGGATGGTCGGGAACGGGGCGTCGACGAGCGCCACGTCGTCGATGGCGACCGACCGCAGGCGGCGCTCGCCGAGGGGTTCGATCACTGGTCGCCCGTCGACACGGAGGGGGTCGAGCCACTCCTCGAAGGCAGTCCGTGCCAGGTCGTCGTGGTCACGGTCGTCGACCCGGCGGGCGAGCAAGCCGGCGAGGTCGGCGATCCCGTCGACGTGAACCGGATCGAGGGTCATGCGCTACCCTCCACACGAAGACACAAATATCGTCGCGTTCGGTGTGCCCGACTCGTCCCACTGGCGTGGAGAGCCGTGCCGAGTGCCCGACGAAAGACGGCACGCTCATGTCCATCGATGGGCTAGGGCGGGTATGGACACGGCCGCCGTGGCGTTCGACCTCGACGACACGCTCGCCGTCACGACGGTCGACCGCACGACGCTGCTGCGGGAGGCGATGGAGGCCGTCGGCGCTCCGCCCCGTTCTCGCCAGGCGTATCTGGACGCCCACGCCGACAACCTGACCGCGCGAACCCGCGAACCGGTGTTCGAGCGACTACTCGACGGCGCGGCGGCGGACGCCAACGCCGCCGCCGTCGCGCGGGCGTACCGCGAGCGCGTGAACGCCGCGCTCGAACCGGTGCCGGGCGTCGACCGACTGCTCGCGACGTTGCGGGAACGCTACCGGCTCGGCCTGCTGACCAACGGCCCGGTGCGCGCCCAGCGGTCGAAGCTCCGGACGCTGGGATGGACGGACACCTTCGACGTGACGCTGGTCACTGGCGAACTGGCGGCCGGCAAGCCCGACCGGACGGCCTTCGAGACGCTGGTCGACGCGCTCGACACTCCCGCGGCGGAGACGGTGTTCGTCGGCGACGACGTCGACGCCGACGTGCGGGGCGCGACGGCGGCAGGTCTCGACGCGGTGCAGGTGCTCGTCCCGGACGGCCCGGAACCCGATCCGACGGCGTTCGCGCACGTCGACCGCGACGACCTGGTCGAGCGACTACCGGCGATCCTCGCGGAACGTTAGCTCGCGGCCACGACGTCGGCCGCCGTCTCGAAGACTCCGAGAGCGCGTTTGACTTCGGCGCCGTTCTCGACGAAGACGACCGTCTGCGGCGGATCGACCGCCTTCGGCCGGACGCGGAGACCGACCTCGCGGGCAGCGTCGACCACCGCCTCGTGAGCGGTGCGGAACTCGATCCGGGTACGGTCGGGGTGGACGAACACCGTCGCGAGCGGGTCGTCCGCGGCGCGGACGACGTACGCGCGACGCCCGTCGGCCGTCGGCTCCACGTCCGGATCGGCGTCGGTCACGGTCACGGGCGCGAGGCGGCCCTCGTGGCCGACGAGATCCGAGGCGAGCAACTGCGCGATCCGCACGCCGTCGGTGCATTCGGATTCGACCATGGGAGCGGTACGTTCCGGAGGGGTTTCAACGCTCCCCGTCCGTCAGGTCGACCAACGCGCGCTCGGCGGCGTCGCCGACGCCGACGCCCCGGCGACGGGCGTAGACGACGGCGGCGGCCTCGATGGTGACGCCGAGTTCCCGCTGGCGTTCGTTGATGTCGGCGACGGCCTCCTGTTTCCCGACGCCAGCGTCGACGAGCGCCGAGAGGACGCGCTCGAAGGTGGACTGCTCGCGGAGGATCGACTCGTCGGGGACGAAACCGTCGGGGATGCTGACGCTCCCGGGGTCGAACTCGGCGACCAGGTCGTCGTCCTCGCGGGAGAGGAGGCCGCGCCCGGCGGCCACATCGACGAGACGTTTGGCCTGATCGGGCGTGAACCAGTCGCGGTCGAGCGACAGGGCGACCACGAACTCCCCCTCGCCGAGGCGGGGACGGCCCCGGTCGCGGAAGGGCGCCGCCACGGCTACTTCGAGGCTCATCGGTACCACAGAGCGTCGACCCGTTCACTAAATCCTGTCGCCCTCGCGTTTCGAGCGATTCAAGTAGCTGCTGGGACTGGATGGCGGTATGAAAGACCAGGGACGCTCGACGCGGAAACGAACGGGAGGTCGCCTCAAGCCCTTCCGAAACAAGAAGCGCTACCAGCTCGGCCGTCAGCCGGCCGAGACGACGGTCGGCGAACCCCGGTTCCAGACCATCGACGCCCGCGGCACCGAGACGAAGGTGCGGGCGCTCGCGACGAACGTCGCTCACGTCGCCGACGACGACGGCGAGACGGTCGAAGCCGAAATCGAGAACGTGACGGAAAACCCCGCGAACACCAACTACGCGCGGCGGAACATCGTCACGAAGGGTGCGATCATCAAGACGAGCGCGGGGCGTGCCCGCGTCACCTCGCGACCCGGACAGACGGGCCAGGTCAACGCCGTCCTGATCGACTAGGGCGTCGGCGCTGCTTTCTGTAATGCCGTCTCGGCGATGTTGCCGCCGTAGTCGGCACTCCGTGACAGCGAGTCCACGACGAGGCCGAGCAGTTGCGCCCGCGTCGGGTCGAGATCACGGAGGAGTTCGTCGATGGAGCGGGCGTGCGTGTCGATAGCCTGCACCGACTCGCGGGCCTCGTTGGCCTGGTGTGTCGCCTCGTCGCTGTCGTCGAGGAAGAGCGCGTCCATCGCCAGATCGGCCACGGACGCGGCGTCGTCGTGGAGCTCTTCGAGCGCGGTGACCACCTCGTCGGGGAGAGGCTCCTCGAAGTTGAGCGCGAGGTGAGCAATCTTGGTCGCGTGGTCGGCGATCCGTTCGAGTTGGCGGGCTGCGGACTGGTAGTCGAAACACACTTCGCGCGAGACACCGAGTTCGTCGGCGGCCCGGGGACTGCGGAGCGTCGCGCGGAAGATGCGCGAGACGACCATCCACAGTCGATCCACGTCGTCGTCGCGCTGGATGACATCGCGAGCCAGATCCGTATCCAGATCGACCAGCGCCGCCACGGCGTCGTCGAGCATCGAGAGCGCGATCAGTCGCATCCGGGTGACGGCGTTGTTGATCGACAGTTCCGAGGAGTCGAGGAGGTCACGGATCACCACCCGATCCCGCGTCTCTTCGAGCACTTCGAGTCCGACGAGACTCTGGGTGGCCTGTCTGATCGTCCGGCGCTGGTCGGTGGTGATGCGACTGCTCTCCAGGCCGATGATGTCGAACCCGCTGACGTACATAGTCATGACGGCCCGGATGAGTTCCTCACCGGTCAGGTCGCCGATGTCGAGCGTTCCCTCCGTTCGGTCGTCGCCGGTTCGAGGCGTCATGAACAGGGAATCGCCCTCGGGGTAGAACGCCACCTCGCTCCCCGCGGAGACGCCGTTGTCGGTCGCCCAGTCTTTCGGTATCGACACCGTGTACGTCGATCCGCCCGTCACCTGCACCTTTCGGGTCTCGACCATACGCGGAGACAGTCGGTTCGGTGGAATAAAACCACCTATATCTATATACTTCTTCGCACGGGCTACGGAACCCGTCGCGACCGGTTCCCGTGTGCGCACACTCACGGGTGTCGAAGGGATCGAGGACGCGTCGGCTCCGATGGACAGGAGCGTGGAAACTCGCGTTTCTCCGGGTTTGGGCGCTGTTGTGTCGGATCTCGGAGTGGCGACGCGAGCGCCGTTTCTCCGCTGCCGGACGATCCCATCGTCATCTGTTCACGTACCCATATCTATATAGTTCTAATAGAAGGGTACTTACGTCACAGTCGGTCACTGTGGGGTGATGACGGACGAACCCACGAGTGGGAGCGTGTCGCGCCGGAAGTTCCTCGCAGCGACGGGATCGGTCGGTGCCGTCGGCCTCGCCGGCTGTACCCAGGGCGGGAGCGGCGGCGAATCGAGCGGCGACGGTCTGTCGGGAACGATAGACATCGCCGGCAGTTCCACGGTGTTTCCGCTCGCGACGGCGATGGCCGAACGGTTCCAGTCCAAGCACTCCGGCGTCAACATCAACCTCCAGTCGACCGGGACGGGTGGCGGCTTCGCCAACCACTTCTGTCCCGGTCGAACCGACTTCAACAACGCGTCGCGGCCGATCCAGCCCGCGGAGAAACAGGCGTGTTCGGAGAACGATATCACGCCGGTCGAACTCACCGTTGCCACCGACGCCCTGACGGTCATCGTCAACAACGAGGCCGACTGGGTCGACTGCATGACCGTCGAGGAACTCCGCGAAATCTGGTCGGCGGAGTCGCCGCCGACGACGTGGAGCGACGTGAACTCCGACTGGCCGGATCGGGAACTCGAACTGTACGGCCCGACCGACGCCTCGGGGACGTACGACTACTTCATCGAGGCTGTCCTCGGCGAGGAGGGGCCGGGTCACCGCCAGGACTACTCCGCGACCGAACAGGATCGCACCATCATCCAGGGTGTCGAGGGCTCCAAAGGCGCCATCGGCTACCTCGGCTTCGCGTACTACTCCCAGAACAAGGATCGCGTGACGGCCCTCGGCATCGACGACGGGAGCGGCTGTGTCGAGCCCTCGCTGGAGACCGCCCGCGCGGGCGAGTACACGCCGCTATCCCGGCCGCTTTTCACCTACGCCAAGCAGGCGTCGCTGGCCGAGGAACACGTCGCCGAGTTCGCCCGCTTCTGGCTCGAGAACGCCACCAGTCAGAAGATCGTCGCCGAGGAAGTCGGCTACGTCCCCCTGAGCGAGGAAGACCAGAGCACGGAGATGGAGGCGCTCGAGGCGGCCATCGAGAAGGCGCAGGGCTGAACGCGCGCACGCCGAACGAAGAGTTTTTTCGCCCAAGCCGAAAACCCGAAGCCAGTAGATGAGCACGGACGACTTACAACGGGATCTCACCCGCCGAACGGAGAACGCGCCACAGGAGCTTCTGACACGCTCGTTTTTCTTCCTGTGTGCGGTGCTGTCTATCGTCACGACGATCAGCATCATCGTCCTGCTGACCACCGAGGCGGCGAAGTTCTTCTCGGTGACCGCGCCGCTGATGGGCGTCGAGGGAGCCACCGCGTCCGTCGTCGAATTCCTCACCGGGACGAAGTGGATCATCAACAACGAGCAGTTCGGCGTCCTCCCCCTCGTGTCGGCGACGCTCGCCATCACTATCGGCTCGGCGGTCGTCGCCCTTCCCCTCGGCGTCGCGACCGCCATCTACCTCAGCGAGTACGCGAGCCCACGGGCGCAATCGGTGCTGAAACCCGCACTCGAAGTGCTCGCGGGGGTTCCGACGGTCGTCTACGGCTTTTTCGCCGTCGTCTACATCACGCCCGCGCTTCAAACCATCATCCCCGATCTCGGCACGTTCAACATGCTCTCGGCCAGCATCGTCGTCGGTATTATGATCATCCCGATGGTCGCCTCGATCAGCGAGGACGCGATGGCGGCGGTACCCGACTCGCTCCGCCAGGCGGGCTACGGCATGGGTGCGACGAAGTTCGACGTGTCCGTCGGCATCGTCGTCCCCGCGTCGCTCTCGGGCATCTTCTCCTCGTTTATTCTCGCGCTCTCGCGGGCTATCGGCGAAACGATGGCCGTCACGGTCGCTGCCGGGTCGCAGGCCAACCTCATCAATCCGCTGAACCCCGCCGCCTACCTGGAGGGTGCCCTCCCGATGACCGCCGCGATGGTGCATCTCCTGACCGGAGACGTCACCGGCGGCGGCGTCGCCTACCGGAGCCTCTTCGCCATCGGCCTCACGCTCTTTATCATCACGCTCATCATGAACATCATCAGTGATCTCGTCGCGCAACGATACCGGGAGGAGTACTGAGATGGCGACCGAAGAGCGAACCATCGACGGGTTCGGACACGTCAGCCGAACCGTCGGCATCGTCTTCCGGTATCTCCTGCTCGCCGCGACGCTGTTCGGCATCGTCGCGCTGACGGTACTCCTGATCTACGTCGCAAACGACGCGATCCAACCGCTGACGGCCGATCCCGGCTGGCATCTCACCTTCTTCCTGACGCTCGTCGTCCCGTCGCTCGCGGTCGGTGCTTACCTCTTCCGCACCGACCCCGCGTCGTTCCGGTTCGGGGCGGCTATCGTCGGCACGCTGGCGGTCAGCACCATGTTCGCCGGCGGTGTCGCGATGATCTTCGTCGACATCATCCCGCCGGTCGTCTGGTTCGCCCACATCGTCGCACTCTGTCTCGCGCTCGCGGGCGTCGTCGGCATCGAACGCCTCGACCGGCGGCTCCCCTTCCTCGCGCGCTTCGGTGCTGCCGCCGCAGTCATCGTCCTCTCGTTCCTGTTCGTCCCCGGCGCCATCACGTCGCTTCCCGTCTATCCGACCGACGACGTGATGCTGACGCTCTCGCTCGGCGCCCCCGTCGCGTTCGTCGTCGGGCGCTACATCGCCGCCGACCGCGGCCGCCGGAGTCAGCTCCTGGCCGCCGGCGGTGTCGTCGTCGCCATCGGCCTCGGCAGCGTCGTCGGGCCGCTCGTGGGCATCACGCCCGTTCCCGCGACGATACTTCTGACCGTCGCCATCGTTCCGACCGGCGGCTACGCGCTGGGAACCGTCCTGCGCCGCCCCGAACGACGGCCGGGACTCGGCTTCGCAGGCGTCGTCCTCGGCGGTGCGGTGCTCGGCGCCGTCGCCGTCGACGTTCTCGGGTTCGACGGGCCGCAGTCGTGGGTCGACTGGCAGTTCCTCACGAATGCCCACAGCAGTACCGCCGCCGACGCCGGTCTCTACCCGGCCATCGGCGGATCGATCCTGCTGATGGTGACCGTCGCCGCCCTCTCTTTCCCCCTCGGCGTCGGCGCCGCCGTGTATCTGGAGGAGTACGCCCCGGACAACCGGTTCACCCGCTTTATCGACGTGAACATCTCGAACCTGGCCGGCGTCCCCTCCGTCGTGTACGGGCTGCTCGGCCTCGGCGTGTTCGTCACGTACCTGGGACAGCCGACCGGCACCGTCCTCATCGGCGGGGCGACGCTCGCACTCCTTATCCTGCCCATCGTCATCATCTCCGCCCGGGAGGCGCTCCGAAGCGTCCCCGACGAGATGCGGCAGGCCTCCTACGGAATGGGCGCCACGCGGTGGCAGACGATCAAAAACGTCGTCCTGCCGCGGGCGTTCCCCGGGATTCTGACGGGAACGATCCTGGCGCTCGGCCGTGCCATCGGCGAGACGGCGCCGCTCATCATGATCGGCGCGCCGAACGTCCTCTTTTCGCTGCCGACCGCCCTCTCCTCGAAAGTGAGCGCGATGCCCCTGCAGGTGTACGCGTGGGCGAGCCTCTTTGCCAGCGAGCCGTTCTATCAGGCGGCCGTCCCGGCGGGGGTCGTCGTCTTGCTCGTCGTACTGCTCAGCATGAACTCCATCGCCATCGTGCTGCGCAACAAATATCAGAGCGATTAGTGATCACCAATGACAGACAGTAACCCGGAGCAGGAGTACGCCGCGGACGAATCGACCAGCGATCCGACGACCGACGATATGCTCGTCCAGACCGACGTGAGCGACAGCGTGTCCTCGTCGGGGCCGACGATGCAGCAAAACACCGTCGTCCGCGCCGAGAACGTCAACGTCTGGTACAACGACGACCAGGCGCTACAGGACATCAGCCTCGAAATCCCCGAGAACCAGGTGACGGCCATGATCGGCCCGTCGGGGTGTGGGAAGTCCACGTTCCTCCGGTGTATCAACCGGATGAACGACCTGATCGACGCCGCCCACGTCGAGGGTGACCTCTACCTGCGCGGGAAGAACGTCTACGACGACGACGTCGACCCCGTGGCCCTCCGTCGGCGTGTCGGCATGGTGTTCCAGACGCCCAACCCCTTCCCCAAGAGTATCTACGACAACGTCGCGTACGGGCTCAAGATCCAGAACAAGGAGGGCGACTACGACGACATCGTCGAGGACTCGCTGAAGCGGGCGGCCCTGTGGGACGAGGTGAAAGACCGTCTCGACGAGTCCGGCCTCGAACTCTCCGGTGGCCAGCAACAGCGGCTCTGCATCGCCCGCGCCATCGCCCCCGACCCCGAAGTGATCCTGATGGACGAACCCGCCTCCGCGCTCGACCCGGTGGCCACCTCCCAGATCGAAGACCTCATCTCCGAACTCGCCAAGGAGTACACCGTCGTTATCGTCACCCACAACATGCAGCAGGCGGCGCGCATCTCCAACAAGACGGCCGTCTTCCTCACCGGGGGCGAACTCGTCGAGTTCGACGACACCGAGAAAATCTTCGAGAACCCCGAGAGCCAGCGCGTCGAGGATTACATCACTGGCAAGTTCGGGTGATCGGTTCACGTCTATTGAGTTGCCTCCGGAGAGCTATAGATCACTCCATAGACAACGATTGACAGGGGGATAACGCTTAGGGCGGTCGAGACGAGAGTGGGAGTATGGCGCGAACGGACTATCAGTCGTCGCTGGACGAACTCCGCGACGACGTTCTCTACATGAGTGAGGTCGTCGCGGAGCGGCTCCGGACGGGACTGGACGCACTGGAGCGGAAGGACGAGCGACTCGCCCAGGAGGTGATCGAGGGTGACGACGAGGTCAACGACATGTACCTCCAACTGGAGGGGCAGTGTATCGACCTCATCGCCCTCCAGCAACCCGTCGCGAGCGACCTGCGTTTCATCGCGGCGTCGTTCAAGATCATCACGGACCTGGAGCGTATCGCCGACCTGGCGGTCAACCTCGGCGGGTACACGATGGACGCCCAGCGTGACCTCTTCCCCGACGTCGACATGCAACGGATCGGTCGGACGACCCTGGAGATGCTCGAAGACGCGATGGAGGCCTACGCCAACGAGGACACCGAGCAGTGTTACGCGGTCGCCGACCGCGACGACGAGGTCGACGCGATGTGTGAGGCCGCCAGCGAACTCGTCGTGCGCGACCTGATCGAGAGCGACTATCTCGTCGAGGACGATGAAGACCTGGAGTCGCTCATGGAAGACGTCTCCCGCCTCCTGCTCACCATCCGCGACCTGGAGCGCGTGGGCGACCACGCCGTCAACGTCGCTGCGCGCACGCTCTACATGGTCGAGAACGACGACGAACTCCTGTACTGAGCGTTCACGACTCGCGATCAGCACCGGCCGTCCACCGCATCACGGCTTTCTCGGCCTTGCGCAGGTGTTCGGCCGCGGTTCCCGGCGCGACGCCGAGGTCGTCGGCAACCTCGGTCACCGTGCCCTCCCGCGGCGAGTCGTAGTATCCCCGCTCGACGGCAGCGGCGACCGCCTCCCGTTGTCGGTCGGTGAGGCGGGCCGCCGGGGAGCCGACCCGCCGCCGATACGGGCCGACCGACCGAACCGTCGCTCGCATCCCGTCGGGGAGGGCGTCGACGGCGGCGTCGAGGTCGTCGGCCGTCCCGACGAGCGTCAGATCCGTCGTCCCGTCCGGGTTGAACCGGATGGGCGGAATCACGACGAGCGTCCCCCGAGCGAACGCGTCGAGATATCGCCGGTCGGCCGCCGTCATCCGGTCACGGACACAACAGTGGAACACCCCGTCGACCGCCTCCGTGACGCTGTAGGCGACGGTGGCGTCCCGCGTTGCGAGCTGCTCTCGAAACACTGCCGGATCGCCCCGTACCCGGAACACCTGGGCGTTCGTCTCGCCGAACACCGTGTTCCAGTGGCGCAGTTCCGCCCACTCGATCCGCTCGTGGTTCACCTCGAAGGCGTGCATCGGGTGGATCGTCTCGTCCGTGTGATCGATGCGGAGCCGGAGATACTGCATCGGAACCGTGTTGTGGAAGAAGATAAGTAAAACCTCACTGCTGAGGCAGTCGGCACTCGTGATCGCGACCCGAACGCCGATCCATGACGCCGATCCGACTCGCGTTCGGCGCCGGCCTCCTGTCGGCCGCCGGCGTCTACGGTATCGTCCTCGGAACGCTGGTGACCGACCACGAGTGGTGGCCGCCCGGCGACCGGACGCCCGCGTACTACTGCCACTGGACGCTCGTCGGCATCTTCGACGTCTCCCTGCTCGCAGTCGCCGCCCTCGACTGGGGCGAATGGGGGCTCCCTGGCCCGGTGGCGGTCGCCGGCGTGGGCTTTGCCGTCTGCGGTACTGCGCTGTTCGTCTGGGGCGCACGGACGATGCAGTCGGCGGAGACGATGGGCGTGACGGGCGACCTCTACACCGACGGCCCCTACGCTTACACGCGGAACCCCCAGTACGTCGGCATGGTCGTCGGCGTGACCGGATTCGCCCTGGCCGCCGACTCCGCGTTCCTGGCCGCCCTCGCGGCGGTACACGTCGGCTGGGTGCTCCTCTTGCCCCGGGCCGAGGAGCCACACCTGCGGGCGGCGTTCGGCGACGACTACGACCGCTACGCCGAGCGCGTTCCGCGGTTCGTCGGCGTGCGGACGCTTCGCCGGATTGCCGCGTCGATCCGCCCCTCCTGAAAGGGTTTAACCGCCGTGGGAGCGACGCTCCGCGCATGAACGCGGCAGAGACGATCCGAGAGTACTACGAGACGCTCCGTCGGGGGGAGCCGCTCTACCCCTACTTTGCGGAACGGCCGGACGTGGTGAAGTTCGGCGTCGGCGAACGACTCGTCGGCTACGACGCCGTCGCCGAAGGCCTGCGCGACCAGACCCGGACGACCGACGACTGGGCCGTCGAGAGCCAGGATCTCCGGGTCACCGAACGGGACGGCTACGCCTACTTCTCCGACTCGGTGTTCATGTCGTGGGTCGACTGCGCGGCCGACCACGAGTACGCCCTCTCGACCCGGTGGAGCGGGACGCTCGAACGCCGCGCGGGCGACGACGAATGGCTGTTCGTCGGGATGCACGTGAGCACCCCCTCCGTCGATGGCTGAGTCGGATGGTCGGGCCGAGCCTCTCCGACGATGACCGACGAACCGCGACCCGGCGGCTCAAGATGGGGTTCGTCGCCCTGGTCGGCTGTTCCGGCGGCCTCGTCGCCCTCGCCAGCGGTGCCACGGCACTCCAGGCGCTCGGCGCCCTCGCTGCCGGCCTGTTCGTCGGGTGGACACTGATCGCCTACCTCACCCGCGTCGGCCAGGAGTGGCGGAGGGGACGCCGCTAGCTACGCCACCCGCGCCAGCCACTGCTCGGGGTCGTCGAGTTCCGCGTCGGTCGGGAGGTTCTCCGGACGTTCCCACACTGCGCTCGCGCCCTCGAGGCCGCGCGCGTCGGCGACCGCCCGGAAGAAGGCTGCGCCGCGTTCGTACTGCCGGCGTTTCAGGCCGAGGCCGAGCAGTCGCCGGGCCAGGCGGGCTAGGGGGCCGCCGCCCTGCCGGCGAGCGTCGAGTTTCGCCCGCAGATCCGCGTAGTCGTCGTCGAACGCCCGATCCATCAGGAGTTCGGCGTACCCCTCGACGGCGGTCATGGCGGTGTCGAGTTCCGCGAACGCCTCGCGATCCAGCCCCCCCTCCGTGAGGGCGTCGATGCCGCGTTCCAGGCGTTCCTCCAGGTGGGTCGACAGCCAGGGGGCGGCGCCGAACTCGGCGGCGTGGGACACTTCGTGGAAGGCGATCCAGCGGCGGAACCGCGGCAGCGACACGTCGAGCGACTCGGCCACCGCGACGATGTTCGGGTGGACGAAATAGAGGCCGTGTTCCCGATCAGCGGGGTCGGCTTCCGCGAGAAGGAGCGGGTCGTACTGCCCGAGGACGTTCCGCCCGAGAAAGGCCAGCAGGACGGAGAGGGTGCCCGTGTTGATAACGCGGGAGAGACCGGGGAGGAGCGGCGTCGGCGTCCCCGCCTCGACGGGCGCCATCACCCGCTTGAACGTGTCGACGTTGGCGTCGATCCAGTGGTGACGGTTCTGTATTTCGACCGTCTCCGGCAGGTCGAAGTCGACACCGCCGAGCGTCTGCAACCGTTCCCGGGCCTCCCGCACGTCGGTCGCGTAGCCCGACCGCTCGGCGGCGCTCAGGTCGAGGTCACCGGGCGCCGTGCTGGCTTTCGCCGCCTCGGCGACTGCGGGCCAGTCGACGTACCCCGATCCCGAGGCGCCGGTGACGGCTCTGGCGCTCCGAAAGAGATCCATATCCGAAGGAGTCGGTGCCGACTGAAAACGTTTCCGCGCTACAGGTCGGCCTCGAAGTCTTCGAGGGCGTAGCCCGGTTCGGCGCCACGGCGGTCGAGCGTCTCGTTGGCGAGCAGCCAGTAGACGACCGACAGCGCGCGTCGACCCTTGTTGTTCGTCGGGATGACGAGGTCGACGTTGCTGAGCTGGTTGTTCGAGTCGCACATGGCGATGACGGGGATGCCGACCGTGATGGCCTCCTTGACTGCCTGGGAGTCGCCGATGGGGTCGGTGACGACCACCACGTCGGGTTCGATGTAGCCGTCGTAGTCCGGGTTCGTCAGCGTGCCCGGGATGAATCGGCCAGTGCGGGCGCGGGCGCCGATAGCCTCGGCGAACTTCTCGGCCGGGTAGCGGCCGTACTGCCGGGAGGAGGTGACGAGCACCTGCTCCGGCGAGTAGTTCGCGAGGAAGTCGGCAGCCGTCCGGATGCGCTGGTCGGTCTGGCTCACGTCCAGCACGTACAGACCGTCGTCACGGACGCGGTGGATGAACCGCTCCATGTCCTCGGTCTTCTGCTGGGTGCCGATGTGGACACCCGCGCCGAGGTAGTCCTCGACGGGGATGAGGAGGTCGGCCTCGTCGTCCGGCATCACGTTCTCGTCGAACGGCGAAGCGGCCGCTTCTTCGGCGTCGGCCGCGGCTTCCGCCTCGGCCTCGGCGTCCAGTTCGGTGTCGGCCTCGGCCGCCTCGTCGGCCGCCTCGGCGGTCGGTTCCTCCGCGGTGTCGGCGTCGAGGTCGGCGTCGGCCTCGCCCTCGTCGCCGTCCGGGGTTTCGAGTTCGTTATCGTTGTCTGTCATACTGCGTCCTCCGCGATGCGGATGAGTTCGTTGAGTTTGGCGGTTCGCTCGCCGCCGACCGTCCCCGTCTTGATAAAGGGGGCGTCGGTCGCCACGGCGAGGTGTGCGATGGTCGTGTCCTCGGTTTCACCCGAGCGGTGCGAGACGACCACGTCGAGGCCGTTCCGGGACGCCATCTCCACCGCGTCCACGGCGTCGCTCAGCGTCCCGATCTGGTTGGGTTTGACCAGGATGGCGTTGCCCGCCCCTTGGTCGATGCCCCGACTCAGTCGGTCGACGTTGGTGACGAACAGGTCGTCGCCACAGAGGACGGTGCGGTCGCCGACCCGATCCGTGAGAGCGGCGAAGCCGTCGAAGTCGTCCTCCTCGACCGGATCCTCGACGTACGCGAGGTCGTACTCGTCGACGAGACCCGCGATGTAGTCGATCTGTTCGTCGGGCGTCCGTTCCACGTCGCCGTAGCGGTAGACCTCGTCGGCGGCGTCGTACAGTTCGGACGCCGCCACGTCGAGACCGATCCCGATGTCGAAGCCCACGTCGTCGGCCACGTCGTCCGTCGCCTCGGCGACGATTTCGAACGCCATCGCGTCGTCGACGGGGGGCGCCCACGCGCCCTCGTCGCCCTTGCCCGCCGGCACGTTCCGTTCGTCCAAGATAGCGCCGATCCGTTCGTGGACGGCGGCGTTGGCGAAGACGGCCTCGGAGACACTCGGCGCGCCCACCGGGACGGCTAGGAACTCCTGGATATGCGTCGCCGCCTTGGCGTGTTCGCCGCCGCCGAGAACGTTCCCCAGCGGCGTCGGGAAGTTCGACCCCCGGAAAGTGCCGCCGAGATGTTGGTAGAGCGGTGCGCCGAGTACGTCGGCGCCGGCCTTGGCGGCCGCCATCGAGATGGCGACGGCGCTGTTGGCGCCGATTCCGGAGAAGTCGTCGGTGCCGTCCGCGCCGTGTAGGGCGGCGTCGACCTCCCGCTGGTTGCCCGCGTGTACCTCGTCGACCAGTCGGGGAATGGCGTGTTGGCGCGCCGCGGCGATGGCCTCGCCGGGCGGCAGTTCGATCGCCTCGTACTCGCCGGTCGAGGCACCGCTCGGTGCGGCCGCGCGGCCGAAGCCGCCGGACTCGGTCAACACGTCCGCCTCGACGGTCGGGTTGCCCCGGGAGTCGAGGATGCGGCGCAGGCTCACCGAGCGAACGAGCGTCATTTGCCCTCCCGCCTGACGGTGAAGGGGAGCACTCCGGCGTCGTACTCCTCGGCCGCGACGAGGATCGGCTCGCTCTGTTCCGTATCCACGAGGACGGGCGCACCGTAGGACACCTGCAGGGCTCGCGCCCCGAGGATACGCGCCTTCTCGTAGCGGTTGTAGCGTCCCTGGCTCATTGGTACGGCGAAACCACGTCGACCAGATCCTTATGCGAGACGAACATCCGTCGACAGCAGTGTCGGGTCACGCCCAGATCATCGAGCACTTCGGCGGAGTCTTCCCCCTCGTCGAGACGGGCCTGGTACTCCTCCCAGTGCTCGCCGATGACCTTGCCGCACGTGAAACACCGAACCGGGATCATCATGGGTGGATCACCTCAGCGGTAGGACTTCTGGTAGCGTGCCCGTGCGCCGGGACCGCCCCACTTCTTGGGTTCGGACTGCCGGACGTCGTTGACCAGCAGCGACCGGTCGAACTCCATGAACGCGTCGCGGAGTTCGGCGTCGTTGTGATACTGCACCAGCCCGCGGGCGATGGCGGTTCGTACCGCGTCCGCCTGCCCCGCGAAGCCGCCGCCCGAGACGGTCACGTCGATGTCGACCGTCTCGCGGAGATCGTCGCCGGCGATGCGGAACGGCTCCAGCATCTTCAGGCGGGACATCTCCGGTTCGACCAGCTCGACGGGCCGGGAGTTGATTCGCACGCGACCCTCGCCGTCACGCACCGTGGCGCGGGCGACGGCCGTCTTCTTCTTACCGCTCGTGTTAGTTACCATGTGACGTTCGCACCCAGTTGTTCGGAGACGTCTCCAAGGGAGACGAACTTGATGTTCGAGAGGCGGTTCAGCGACGTGCCGTCGAGCACCTCGCCGTCCTCGTCGAAGGGGTTCCCGACGTAGACACGGACGTTCTCGAACGCCTCGCGGCCACGCGGCTTCTTGTAGGGAACCATCCCGCGAATCGACCGCTTGAAGATGCGGTCGGGGCGCTTGGGGTAGTACGGCCCGCTGTCGGAGCCGAGCCCCGCACGCGTGCGGTACGTCTCCATCGTGTCCTCTTCGTTGCCCGTGATGACCGCATCCTCGGCGTTGATGACGGCGACGGTGTCCCCGGCGAGGGCGCGCTGGGCCACCTCGCTGGCGACCCGGCCCATGATGCAGTCGCGGGCGTCGACGACGACGTCGGCGTCGAATTCGGCGAGACTCATCGAATCACCCGTACGTTCGAACCCTCGGGATTCTCCTCGGCGATCCGTGCCAGTGGCTCGGCGTCGCCGACCTGTTCGATCTTCTGTCGGGCTGTCGACGAGAAGTCGACGGCCGCGACGGTGACGTTCTTTTCGAGCACACCGCTACCCAGCACCTTGCCGGGCACGACAACGGTCTCCTCTTCCCGGGCGTATCGTTCGATCTGCCCGAGGTTGACCTCCGCGTGGGTGCGCCGTGGCTTCTCCAGGCGGTTCGCGACGTCCTGCCAGACACCGGCGCCGGACTCGCGGGAAACCGCCTTCAACTCGGCGATGAGACTATTGAGTCTCGGATTCGTCTTACTCATTGTCTACCTCCAGAAAGGAGTGCAGGGAGCAGGATTTGAACCTGCGGACCCCTATGGGACAGCGCCCTGAACGCTGCGCCGTTGGCCTGACTTGGCTATCCCTGCACGCATGTCGCAGTATCGGGCGCCCCTTCAAACCAGTTTCGATTCCCGGACCGCGGCGGGGAAGCGCGTCGCTCGCGCTTCCGCGGTGGGCGGCCGTCGGTGACGTGGTGTGTCGGGGCATGGTGGGGTCTCAGACTGCGACTTTCGTTTCCAGTTCCGCCGCGCGGTCGCCGATGGACTCGACGGCGCGCGTGACCAGTTCCTCGACGCTGAACGACCCGTCCGTCTCCACGTGGAAGACGAAGGCGTCGGACACGTCGTCGACTGCAAGTTCCTTGCCGGGATATCGGTTCGTGAGGTCGTGATCGAACTCGCTCGTCGCGACGAGTTCGCCGTCCTCGGTCTCGATGACCCCGCGAAGGATGTTCGGTTCCTGCTCGTCGAACTCGCCGGCATCGCCGACGACCTCGACGCGCTGGAGATGGCGGTAGCCGACGGCCACGCCGCCCTGGTGTTTGGCGTGGTCGCGGCCACGATCCAGCACGGCGTCGGCCTCGAGTTCGATCCGCTGTTGCTCTTTGAGTTCGATGATCGGGATGTTCTCGTCGGCCGGCTGCACCAGCTCGTCGGACGTCTCGATGTCGCCCGAGTACGCCGTCGCCGGGCCTTCCACGTCGAGCGCCAGCGTCACTTCCTCGCCCACCTCGAAGTCGTCGAGAGGGGTCGTCAGCGGCACCAGCCCAAGTCGGAGGCCGATCATCTCGTCGAACATGACCGACGAGTTCTCGATGAACCGGACGGTGTCGATGGAGAACGTCGGCACGTCGGCGATCATCGCCCGGCGGATGCCGTTGGCGAAGGCCGGCGTCGCTCCCCTGACCAGGAACCGTGCGTTCCGGTCGTCGCGTTCGATGAACTCGACCTCGAAGTCGGCTACCATGATGTTAGAGACGGCTGTTTTTGGGCGCGCGCGTGCCGTCGTGCGGGATGGGGGTCACGTCCTCGATGCGGCCGATTTCCAGACCCGCACGGGCGAGGGCTCGGATCGTCGCCTGCGCACCCGGCCCGGGGGACTTGTTGCCGTTCCCGCCGGGGCCGCGCACGCGAACGTGAACGCCCTCGACGCCGGCCGCGAGGACTTCCTCGGCGACCGTCTCGGCCATCTGCATCGCCGCGTACGGCGACGCTTCGTCGCGGTTCTGCTTCACGACCGTCCCGCCGCTCGACTTGGCGATGGTCTCCGCCCCCGTCTGGTCGGTGACCGTGATGAGGGTGTTGTTGAACGATGCGTGCACGTGGGCGATGCCCCACTTGTCTCCTTCTTCGGCACTCATTCTTGGGCCTCCGCGCGTTCGGGGTGGAGTTCGTCCGCGAGCGGGCTCGTCTCGTCGAATGCGACGGTGGCCTGCTCGTCGACCTCCACCTTCTTCGACGGCGTCTGGACGCGCGCGCCGTCGACGGTGATGTGACCGTGGCTGACGAACTGTCGGGCCTGCTGGGGCGTGTGAGCCAGCCCCTTCCGGTAGACGACGGTTTGAAGCCGCCGTTCGAGCAGATCCGTCACTTCCAGCGAGAGGACGTCGCTGATGTCGTCCTCGCTTCCGAGGATGCCGAGTCGCTGGAGGCGCGCGACGAACTCGCTGCCCGCTTCGGCCGCGACTTCGACGTCGCCCTGCGCGTCACCGAGCAGTCGTCGCGCCTCGCGGCGCATCTCGCGCAGTTCGGACTGTGCCCGCCAGAGCTCCTCTTTGTTTTTCAGACCGTAGCGCCCGAGGAGGTCGGCCTCCTCGGCGATCCGCTCGCCCTGGTATGGGTGGTTCGGCGTCTCGTAGAATTTGGTGTTCTTGCCGGTCGTCATGCTTCTTCCTCAGCTTCCTCTTCGGCCATGTCCTCCTTGATGGCCTCGACGTTGACGCCGATGGTGCCTTCGGTGCGGCCCGTGGACTTCGTCCGCTGGCCACGCACCTTCTGGCCGCGCTTGTGCCGGACGCCGCGGTAGCAGTCGATCATCTTCATGCGGTTGATGTCCTGCGTGCGCGTCTGGCTCAGGGTGGAGCCGACTCGATGGTCGCTCTCGCCGGTGAAGAAGTCGTTCCGGCGGTTTACCATCCACTCGGGGACTTCCTCGGAGAAGTGCTCCACGACCTCGATCACGCGGTCGATCTCGTCGTCGTCGAGGCGCCCGAACGTGGCTGTTCGATCCACGTCGGCCGCGTCGGCGACGATGCGCGCCGTGCGCTTGCCGATGCCGTTCATGTCGGTGAGGCTCCGCTCGACGGCCTTCGTCCCGTCGAGGTCGGTCTGTCCGATTCGGACGAAGTACCGAAGGTCTTCGTCGTCCTCGGGGGAGCCGTCCTGTGGTTCTTCTGCACTCATGTGTAGGGGATTGGTGCGAGCGTTGCGGCGGGGATTCGAACCCCGGAGGCTTGACGCCACAGAGTTAGCAACCCTGCGCCTTGGGCCAGGCTTGGCTACCGCAACACCTGCGTTCGTATCATCGCCCTTTCGGACTCGGGGCCGGACGCCCCTGCAGCGTATGCACTCGGAAGAACCCGGGGACGATACTTAAACATCACGAAAGGCCAGGGGCGTGGGGCGCCGTCGCACGACGCTCACAGACCGAGGATCTCTCGGGCTTCCGCCGGCGTCGCCACCGGCCGCTGGAGGGTCTCCGCGAGCGCCGCCGTCCGCTCGACCAGTTGGGCGTTGCTCTCGGCGAGTTCCCCCTGTCGGTAGTAGAGGTTGTCCTCCAGGCCGACACGGACGTGCCCGCCCAGCAGCATCGACAGCGTCGTCAGCGGCAACTGGTGGGGGCCGAACGCGAGGACGGTGAACTCCGTGCGCTCGGGCAGGTTCTCGACCAGGTTCAGCAGGTTCCGCGGGTGGGGGATCGTCGTCGTCCCGCCGCCGAAGACGAGGTTCAGATAGGGCGGGTCGTCGAACTCGTCGAGAATCGCGAGCGACTCGTTGAGGTGGCCGCCGTTGAACACCTCCAGTTCCGGTTTGATCCCCCGGTCTCGCATCTCCGCGTGGAGGCGCGCGACGAGTCCACGCGTGTTCTCGCTCGTCAGGTGTTCGTAGCGGTTGAGCGGCCCCATGTCGAGCGACGCCATCTCCGGGGCGGGATCGGTGCGTAACGGCTCCGCTCGAAGGTCGTCCGGCGCGCCGGTTCCGCCCGTCGAGTGCTGGACGATTACGTCGTCGGTGCGTTCACGGACGGCATCGGTGAGCGTCTGGAACCGCTCGGTCGAGAACGCCCGTTCCCCATTCTCGCGGCGGGCGTGGAGGTGGACGACACTCGCACCCGCGTCCTCCGCGGCGGCCGCGGCCGCGGCAACCTCGTCGGGCGTCTCCGGGATGTTGGGGTTTGCCTCCTTGCCGTGGACGCCACCCGTCAGCGCCGCCGTCAGGATCACCGGCTTGCCGGCGCGGTAGTCCGCGTAGGTCATTCCGTCTCGGCCTCCGTGTCGTCCGTCTCGGCCTCGGCCGCCCGGTAGAACTCACAGTCCGTCTCGTGGTCGAGGTCGTACCGGTCGGTACAGATGTCGGCGCGCATGGGCTGGACGAACGAGTCGACGGCCGTACAGTACGCACGCTCGGTGTCGAACTGGTGGTCGCCGGCCGCGTCCCGATAGTCGAGGTACGGACAGGACATGGGTGGTCGTCCGACGGGAGGAAAATAAATCGCGGGGCTACGCCGTCGGTGCGCCGATGTACTCGTCGTTGATCTCCCACTCGCCCTCGTCGTTTTTGACCATGTACTCGCCGTAGTAGGGGACGCGGTTGGCGACGGTTTCGCGGAACGTTTCACGGATCTCGTCGCGGGTCATCTCGCCCATCGACCGGAGGTCATCGTTGCGGTTGAGACAGCCCTTCAGGTAGCCCTCGTGGGTGACCCGAACGCGGTGGCAGTTGGCACAGAAGGTCGGATTCTCGACGGGGTCGACGATTTCGACCATGCCGCCCCCCACCCAGTAGCGTTTGCGGTCGTGCATCTCCCGGTGTTCTACCTCGTCAGCGATGTCGGCCAGCCAGTCGTGGACGCGCTGGATGTCGATGTTCCACTCCGGCTTCCCTGTCAGTTCGGGCATGTACTCGATCAACTGCAGCTGGAGGCCGTCGTTCTCGGCCACGTGGTTCACCATCCCCTCGACGTAGCCCGCGGTGTGCTCGAAGACGACCATGTTCAACTTGACGGGGTCGAGTCCCGCATCCAGGGCGGCGTCGACCCCCTCCATCACCTTCTCGTACGCACCCGACTTCGTGATCTCGGCGAACGCGTCGGGGTCGAGGGCGTCCTGCGAGACGTTGACGCGTTCGAGGCCGGCGTCGACGAGTGCCTCGGCACGGCCGGGGAGATACGTCCCGTTGGTGGTCATCGATACTTCCATGCAGTCGGGCGTCCGGCGGATGATCTCTTCCAGGTCGTCCCGGAGCATCGGCTCCCCACCGGTGAACTTCACACTGTCGACGTCGAACTCCGCAGCGACTTCGAGGAATCGCACGATGTCGTCGGTCGACATCTCGTCGTCCTGCGGTTCCATCGGGCCGCGAGTGTCACCCAGGCCCTCGTTGTGGCAGTAGACACAGTCGAAGTTACACCGGTCGGTGAGGGACACCCGCACGCCCGTGACCTCGCGACCGAAATCGTCCTCCAGCATTCTACTCGAACGTTCGTCCGGAGATGCTTAAATTGGCACCCTCAAAGCCGGATCACGTAACCTCGAACCGTTACGCTCCCGAGTCTGACTGACCCCGTCCGGTTTCGTTCGGCACCGCCGGACAAAACCCTTATCGGGTTCTCACGCCCAGACTCTCCCATGGACGAAGCCGACGTACGGGAGTTACTCGGCCGGATCGACGATCCGGATCTCGGCGACGATATCGTGTCACTCGGGCTGGTCAACGGCGTGTCGGTCGACGGCGACACCGCGAACGTGTCGCTCGCGCTCGGTGCGCCGTACGCCCCGACCGAGAGCGCCATCGCCGCCGACGTGCGCGAGACGCTCGCCGACGCCGGCCTGGATGCCGAACTCACGGCGAAGCGGCCGGCGGCCCTCCGCGACGAGGAGGTGTTGCCGGGCGTGAAGAACATCGTCGCCGTCGCCTCCGGCAAGGGGGGCGTCGGCAAGTCGACGGTGGCGGTCAACCTCGCCGCCGGGCTGTCGAAACTCGGCGCCCGCGTCGGCCTGTTCGACACCGACGTGTACGGCCCGAACGTGCCCCGGATGCTCGACTCCGAGGATCCACCCACCGCGACGGACGACGACACCATCATCCCGCCCGAGCGGTTCGGCGTGAAGCTCATCAGCATGGCGTTCATGGTCGGTGAGGACGACCCCGTCATCTGGCGTGGCCCGATGGTGCATCAGGTGCTCACGCAGCTCGTCGAGGACGTGGAGTGGGGCGAACTCGACTACCTCGTGCTCGACCTGCCGCCGGGCACCGGCGACACGCAACTCACCATCCTGCAGACGCTCCCGCTTTCCGGCGCCGTCATCGTCACGACGCCCGAGGAGGTGGCGGTGGACGACGCCCGGAAAGGCATCCGGATGTTCGGTCGTCACGACACGAACGTCCTCGGCCTCATCGAGAACATGAGTTCGTTCGTCTGTCCGGACTGCGGGAGCCAACACGAGGTGTTCGGCTCCGGCGGCGGCCGAGAGCTCGCCGAGGCCAACAACCTCCCGTATCTGGGTGGGGTTCCGCTCGACCCCCAGATCCGCACGGGCGACGAACCCATCGTCCTCAAAGACGACGACCCGACCGCTGACGCGTTCCGTGTCATCACCGAAGAGGTGGCCAACAACGTCGGCGTGATCAACCGGCGGCGCGTCTCGCAGTCGTAGCAGAGCCGACCGCTTTTGTGCGCGCAGGCCATCGTGCCCGGCGTGGACCCTGCACAGGATCACCCCGATAACCCGTTCGGCATGGACACCGACTGCCGGAACTGTCCGAACCTCTGTGAGGAACGGACGACCGTCGTTCACGGCTACGGCGACGTGGCGGCGGACTTCGTGTTCGTGGGCGGCCGACCCGGCCCCGGCGCGGATCGCACCGGCATCCCCTTCACTGGGGACGGCGCCGGCCGGCGCCTGCAACGCGTCCTGGGCGACCTCGGCTTCTCGGAGTCACCACCGGACGCCGACCGGCCGGAACTCGACGGCGCCTATCTGACTTACCTCACTCGGTGTCGGCACCCCGACCGCGAACCCACCACCGAGGAAGTCGCCACCTGCGACCCCTATCTCACCGCCGACCTGCGCATGATCAACCCGGAGATCATCGTCCCCGTCGGCGCCCTGGCGCTCCGTGGCGTCGCCGTCGAACACACGACACGCGACGCGGACAGCCTGGCCATCGAGGACTGTCACGCCACGACGATTCGTGGACGCGGATTCGAACTCGTGCCCATGCTCGGCCTCGACGACCAGACGGACGCGGAGACGGAAGCCTTCGTCGAACACGTCGCGGAGTCGGTACTCGGCCGCGACTACCGACAGACGAAAGGCCGGAGCGGCGCGCGGGACTGATACGGATTATTGTAACTGCTCAGCTTTGCACGTTAGCGTCAGCAGTTGAGTGAACGAAGAGGTGGTCGATCT
>JBDGTP010000025.1:0-44272 GCA_042216725.1 Haloplanus sp. | reverse complement strand
TGCACGACAAGGGGCTGTCGACGACCATCGACTGGCAGGACAAGGACGCCTACGGGAACACCCTGAACTCGAACCAGCGCGAGAAGATGCAGCGGCTGCGCACCTGGAACCGACGGTTCCAGACCCGCGATCACCAGGAGCGGAACCTGCGCCAGGCGCTCGGCGAAATCGACCGCATGGCCTCGGCGCTGGGCCTCCCCGACAACGTCCGTGAGACCGCCAGCGTGATCTACCGGCGGGCGCTGGAGGACGACCTCCTGCCCGGCCGTTCCATCGAGGGCGTCGCCACGAGTTCGCTCTACGCTGCGGCCCGACAGCTCGGAGTCCCGCGCACCATCGACGAGATGGCCCGGGTCAGCCGAGTCGACGAGGACGAGTTCAAGCGCACCTACCGCTACGTGGTGCGGGAGCTCAACCTCGAAGTCGCCCCCGCCGACCCCGTGAGCTACGTCACGCGGTTCGCGTCGGAACTCGACCTCTCGGACGAGGCCGAACGCCTGGCCCGCGAGATGCTCGACGCGGCCAAAGAACAGGCCGTCCACAGCGGCAAGAACCCGGTCGGCCTCGCCGCCGCTGCCGTCTACGCGGCACCGCTGCTCACCAACGAGCAGATCACCCAGCAGGACGTGAGCGAGGTGGCGGACATCTCGGAAGTGACCATCCGCAACCGGTACCGCGAACTCCTCGATGCCTACGAGGAGCGCGAGCGGGCCGTCGCGGCGTAACGCCCCCGGAATTCTTTTACGCGAAAGCGCCCTACCCGGACGCAGTTATGGGTATGGGCTCGGATATGTATCGACAGCAGATCCTCGATCACTACAAGAACCCCCGCAACCACGGGGAACTCGAGGATCCGACGTTCTCACACGTCGGCGAGAACCCGTCGTGTGGTGACACTATCAAGGTGGACGTACGCCTCGAAGACGACGGGGAGACCATCGACTACGTCAGTTTCTCCGGCGACGGTTGTGCCATCAGTCAGGCGAGCGCGAGCATGCTCACCGAACGGCTCCCGGGGATGACGCTCGACGAACTGGAGGCGATGGACACCGACGACGTGGTCGAGATGCTCGGCGTCGACATCAGCCCCATGCGGATCAAATGCGCCGTTCTCGCCGAGAAGGTCGCACAGGACGGCGCGAAGATCCACGAGGGCGAACTCGACATCGACGAAACGACGACCGAAGAGTGAGCGACGGACGGGTCGGCTACGCGTCGTCGCCGTCGATTTCTCGACCGATGCCCCGCGCCATCGCCACCAGGAACGCCAGTCCTCGCTTGACCTCCGGATCGCGGAGCGCCCGTATCAGACCGAGCGGCCCGACCCCGCGGTAGGCCTTCTCGGGGTCGCCTGCGTCGCCCAGTGCCCGCAGGAGCGTCTCGGCACCCCGAACCGTCTCCGGTTCCGCTGCCTCGTCGGCCAGTTCGCCGAGCGATCCCGCGGTGCCCGCCACCGACGACACCATCTCGTCGTCCGCTGCCGCCGTCGCGAGGGTCACCACGTCCGCGAGCGACACGAGGCGGTCGAGTGTCCCATCACGCTGGAGGTCCGCGACCGTCTCGACCGCGTCGGCGAGGTCGTCGCCCCGTTCGCCGACCGAGGCCGCCAGTCGCGTCGTGTTATCGTCGGCCAGGGCGTCGGCAGATTCGCCGAGCGTGGCCGCGTTCTCGGCCACCGAGGACACCATCTCGTCGTCCGCCGCCGCCGTCGCGAGGGCGACCACGTCGAGAGTGTCGTTCACCAGGTCGAGGCGGCGAACGAACGCCGCCACAGCCTCGGGGTTCTCCGCGATGGCCGCCTCCAAGTCGTCGTCCACCGTGGACGCTGCGTCGTCGGCCACGTCAGATCAACCCCCGTGCAGTCAGCCAGTAGGCCTCGTTGTACCCCTTTTTCGCCCAGTGGACGAGTTTCGACTCGTCGCGCAGGACTGGCAGGGAGTCGTAGTCGAAGGAGACGTACGTCGCCTCGTCCATGCCAGCTTCCAGAAAGCAGAGCACCTTGCCGTCGTAGAGCGCCGTCGGGGTGTGCCCGCGAACCTGGGCGGTGATGCGGTCGGCGACGACCCCCGCCTGGTAGTGTGCGACGCTCCCGGCCATCGGGCGTTCGATGTCGGTCGTGTCGCCGATGGCGTACACCTCGTCGGCGCGGGTCGCCGACAGCGTGTGCGGATCGGTCTCGACCCAGCCCTCGTCGCCGAGGCCGGCGTCAGCCACCAGGTCGACGCCCGCATGCGGCGGGATGGTCACGAGCAGATCGTAGTCGAGTTCCCGGCCGTCGGTGGCCTGGAGCGTCCGGTCGCCCGGCACGACCCGTTCGACGTCGAACCCGGTGTGGGACTCCACGCCGCGGGCCGTGAACCGTTCGTCCGCCCAGTCGGCCACGGGCGGGAGTTTGTGCGAGCGCTCGGTCGGGGCGGTGTAGACCACCTCCGCGTCGATCCCCCGCTCCCGGAGCCAGTCTTCGACCATCAGCGTAAACTCCACCGGCGCGGCCGGGCACATGTGCGGCATGCCGGCGACGGAGAGGACGAGACGGCCGCCGTCGAACGCCGCGAGGGCGTCGCGCAGTTCCTCGGCGCCGTCCTCGCTGTAGAAGTCGTGGGCGGCCTCGTCGAGGCCGGGAACCCGATCCGGCACGAGTCGCGCCCCCGTCGCGACAGTCAGGTAGTCGTAGTCGAGGGTGCTGTCGGACTGCGTTCGGCTGCCCGAGGAGCGTCGCTCCGCCCCCTCGCTCCCGTCGAACGTCAACTGCTTGGCCCCCGTGTCGATATCGGTCACCCGACCCGTCCGGAGGCGCACCCGACGGTCGAGGAGGTCGTCGAGTGGCCGACGACCGTCGGCGGGGTCGGCCTGCCCGAAGGCCACGTAGAGCCAGACGGGTTTGTAGACGTGGACACCCGTCTCGTCGATCAGCGTCACCTCGACATCGCCCGCGTCGATTTCGGCATCGAGTTTGTCCGCGAGTTTGTTCGCGAGAACGGTGCCACCAGTACCGCCACCGAGGACGACGACGCGATCTGTCACGTGAGAATCACCGTCAGGATGTACGCCGCCCCACCACGTAATATTGTACGCCGATTCCAGCACTGCGGGATGGAACTACTCGGGGACGAGCCCCGCGTCCTGGACGCGCATCACCGCCTCGCCGTCGGCGAGGTTCGGGGCGTCGACCAGGCGAACGATCCGCTTGTCACCCTTGGACTTGCGGAGGTAGATCCGGAACGTGGAGGTGTGGCCGAGGATGTTGCCACCGATGGGCTGCGTCGGGTCGCCGAAGTAAGAGTCAGGATTCGAGGCAACCTGGTTGGTGACGAGGACGGCGGCGTTGTAGAGGTCACCGATGCGCATCAGGTCGTGGAGGTGCTTGTTGAGTTTCTGCTGTCGTTCGGCGAGTTCGCCCCGGCCGACGTACTCCGCGCGGAAGTGCGCGGTCAGCGAGTCGACGTTGAGCAGACGCACCGGCCACTCGGAGTCCTCGTGTTCGCTCGCGAGTTCCTTCGCCTTCTCGGCCAGCAGAATCTGGTGGTTGGAGTTGAACGCCTTGGCGACGTGGATTTTGTCGAGAACGTCGGTGACGAGCGCCTCCATCGCGTCCTCGTCGCCGGGCCCGCCATCGATGTCGCGGTCGTCCATCGTGGCCTGAATCACCTCGTCGTCGAGGCCACGCACCATGTCGTCGATGCGCTCCGGACGGAACGTGTCCTCGCTGTCGACGAAGATGGCGCTTCCGCGGAGGCCGCCGTACTCCTGGGGCAACTGGACGTTGACCGACAGCTGGTGGGTGACCTGCGATTTCCCGGCGCCGAACTCGCCGTACACCTCGGTGATGGACTGCGTCTCGACCCCGCCACCGAGGAGTTCGTCGACTTCGGGGACGTTCCAGGTGAGTTTCCCGATCTGTTCGCGGCGTTCGAGGACGGCCGCGCCCGTCTCGAACCCGCCGACGTCCGCGGCATCGCGGGCCGCGTTGATGATGTCGCTCGCCGTCGACTCGCCGATATCCGCCGTGTTGGAGAGTTCGGCCGGACTGGCGACAGCGATGCTCTGATAGCTTTCGAAGCCCGCTTCGATCAGTTTGTCCGCCGTCGCCGGCCCGACGCCCGGAAGGGTCTCGAGGTCGTCTTCTGCCATGTAGCCGTGCTTGTGCCCCTCCGCACATAAAGCCTCGTTAACACCGTAGTGAAAGTAAAATCGCGGGACAGAAAGGCGGTCACTCCGGCGTGAAACCCGGGTTCACAAGGGACGACGCGCTACTCCCAGGGGTGGCTGCCGTCGGCGTCGGGCCAGAGCGGGTACCAGTAGTGTTCGTCGTCCTCCACGGTGAGTTCGCCGTCGAGGACGGAGGCGAGTTTGAACTCGACGGTGCTGTCTCGTTCGTGCCCACCCGTCGGAACGAAGGGGTAGTACCGCCCGCGGCGGAAGGAGTAGACCCAGTAAGCGCGGGTGTCGTCGCGGGAGCGACCGAACCCGAAGACGGCGGCGAGGAGACGGGAGCCGTACCCCTCCTCGACGAACGTATCGGCCGCGAAATGGACGCTCGTCACCAGATCCTCGGGGTCGTCGTCCTCGAGGACGACCCAGTGATAGCCGTGGTCGTCCTCGTGGCGGCGAAAGACGGTTCCGGTGTCGCTCTCGCCCGCCTGGAGGATCGCCTCCACCTCGTCGACGGCGGTGGCGAAGTCGGTGCTGTCGACGGCGGAAAAACAGAGCGCGGCCGCCCCCACGGGGGCGAAGTCGAGTTCCGCCTCCATGGTGAGATACGCCGTGGACATCCCGAACAGGTCGTCGGGATCGGCGTCACGCGTGGCGTCGGATTCGGCACGGAGGCCGAGGGCGGAACGGAGGGAGTCGAACAGACCCATCTATCGGCGTTCCATCTCTCCGACCATCTCGCGGAGGCGGTCGACGCGGTTCTCGGTCGGCGGGTGTGTCGAGAAGAGCCGTCCGACGACGCCGCTCCGAATCGGGATGACGAAGAAGGCGTTCATCTCCGACTGTTCGCGGAGGTCCTCGTCGGGCACTCGATCCATCCGGCCGGAGATTTTCAACAGCGCGGAGGCGAGCGCCGAGGGGTTGCCCGTGATGGCGGCGCCGCCGCGGTCGGCGGCGTACTCGCGGTACCGCGAGAGCGCCCGAATGAGGACGAAGGAGACGATCCAGACGACCAGGGAGACGAGGATGGCGGCGATGACGCCGCCGCCCTGTCGGTTGCGGTTCCCGCCGAACAGCCACCCCCAGCGTACGATCATGAACGCGATGGTCGAGAGGAAGGAGGCGATAGTCATCACCATCACGTCCCGGTTTTTGACGTGAGCGAGTTCGTGGGCCAACACGCCTTCGAGTTCGTCGTCGTCGAGGGTGTCGAGGAGGCCCGTCGTGACACATACCGTCGAGTGTTTCTGGGAGCGCCCGGCCGCGAAGGCGTTGGGCACCCGCGTATCCGCGACGGCCACGTCCGGTTTCGGCAGGTCGGCCTGTTGGGAGAGACGGCCGATAGTGGCGTGCAGGTGGGGGTACTCCTCCTCGTCGACCCGTCGCGCGCCCATGCTGTAAAGCGCCAGGCTGTCGCTGAAGAAAAACTGGCCGAGCGAGAACAGCCCCATCAGGGCGACGACGACGAACAGGCCCATGTACTGCGAGAGAATGGCGACGAAGACGATATAGAGGGCAAAGAGGAGAAACATGGTCAGGGCCATCCGACCCCGGAGTCCCCAGTCCGGTTTCCATTGCATACCTCAAACTACAGGCCAGCGAAGGTAAACACTATCGGAACAGCCGGCGATGTCGCGGGGCTTAACCGCTCCGAGCGACTACGAACGACCGATGAGCGACGCCGAGTCTCGGGAGTTCTGTCCCCGCTGTGGCGATCCGGTGCCGACGCGAGCGGAGCCGCTCCCGGGGGCCCCCCGCGACCGGGATCGACGCCTCTGTGACGCGTGTTACTTCGAGGACTTCGACCTGGTCGACGCCCCCGACCGGATCGAGGTGCTGGTGTGTTCGGGCTGTGGCGCCGTCCAGCGCGGGAACCGCTGGGTGGACGTCGGCGCCCGTGACTACACCGACGTGGCCGTCGATCAGGTGAGCGAGGCGCTCGGCGTCCACGTCAACGCGCGGAACGTCACATGGGCGGTCGACCCCGAACAGGTCGACGAGAACACCATCCGGATGCACTGTCAGTTCACAGGCGTGGTGCGCGAGACACCCCTGGAGGAGTCGGTCGTCGTCCCCGTCAAAATCTCGCGGGGCACCTGCGACCGGTGTGGGCGCATCGCCGGCGGCTACTACGCTAGCACCGTCCAGGTGCGAGCGACCGACCGCACGCCGACCGTCGAGGAGCGATCCCGCGCGGTCGAAATCGCCGAGAGCCACGTCGCCGACTGCGAGGGCGACGGCGACCGCGAGGCCTTCGTCACCGAGGTGAAAGAGACCGACGACGGGCCGAACGTGAAACTCTCGACGAATGGCCTGGGTCAGGAGGTGGCCCGACGTATCACGCGCGAACTCGGCGGCACCGTCGAGAGCTACCCCACCCTCGTCACCGAGGACGGCGACGGCAACGAGGTGTACCGGGTGACGTACGCGGTTCGTCTCCCGGCGTTCACCCCCGGTGACGTGATCGACCCCGACGACGACGGGCCCGTTCTCGTCCGGAGCGTGAGCGGGAACCTGAAAGGCGTCCGTCTCGCCTCGGGCGACCCCTACGAGGCGTCGTTCGACGACGACGAACTCGCGGCCCGACGGCTGGCGACCCGCGACGACGCCGTCGAAACGACGGTGGTGACCGTCGAGGACGACCACGCCGTTCAGGTGCTCGATCCCGAGACCTACGAGGCAAAGACGATCCCCCGGCCGGACTTTTTCGATCCCGACGCGGAGACCGTCCCCGTCGTCAAGACGCGCGCGGGCCTCCACGTCCTTCCCGAGTAATCGGCCATGACGACCCGTCTCACTCCCCCCACACGTCCGAGAGGGGGTGGTCGTCGGTCGCAGTCGCCTCCTCGCTATCGCCGTCGCCGCCGGCGGTGCGCGAGGCCGCCGTGTCGCCGCGTGACCGTCCGGTCGTCCCGACTCCCGCCCCCGCATCGGCCGTCGCCCCGACGCCGTCGAGTGCGGCCGCGGGATCGAACGTCGGCAGATCGGGGCGCGACAGCCGGTCGACCGCGTCGGCGAACCAGTCCGGCATGTCGCTCCGGGCGCGGTCGAAGAGGTCGAGTAGGCTCGAATCCGCGAGGTAGGTCGCGCCGTGGTCGTCCGGGGCGCGGACGATCCGTCCCGCGGCCTGGATCACCGTCCGGAGCGCAGTGCGGTAGTACCACGCCCACTGCCCGTCTTCGAGGCGACGGGCCACCCGCGAGTCGCCCGTGTTGAGATAGGGCGCCTTACACAGCACCTGCCAGCGCGCCAGATCCCCGCGCAGGTCGAGGGCCTCCTCCATTTTCACCGAGAGGAACACGTCGGGATCGTCGGTCGCTTTCCACTCCTCCAGCGCCCGGTCGCGGTTCTCGCGGTCGTGGCGACGGACACGGGGCGCGACGCCGAAGTCGTCGAGACGGTCGGCGAGGCGCTCCTGAATCGCGTAGGAGTGACAGTGGACGATACCTTTCTCGGTCGGGTGGTGAGCCATCAGCCGGACGAGCAGGCGCGCCACGTCCGGCAGCGTCTCGTCGCGGCGGTCGTAGGTCATCTTCCCCTGGGTCACGTCGTAGAGCGGGCGGTTGTCGAGCGGGAAGGTGTGGGGCACGTCGACCAGGGCGACGTTCGCGGGGTCGAGACCGACGCCGCGACAGAACGCCTGCTTGTCGAGGATGGTCGCCGAGAGCAGGGCGAACGACTCCCCCCGATCCCAGACCGTGTGATGGAGATAGCGCCCGGGGTCGAGCGGCTTGATCGTGATGGTCGTCCCCTCGCCGTCAGGCTGATCGACCACCCACGTGGTCGTGCTGGTCGGGTCGCGGTAGTCCGAGACGAACCACGTGAGTTCGGAGCGGAGTTCCTGCAGTCGGTCGCGGCGGGCGGCCTCCGCGGGCGTGAGTTCGTCGCCCGCGACCAGTTCCTCCGCGGCGCGTTCGCAGACGCCCGCGAGCGTCTCCGCGAACCGTGCCGCCCGGTCGAGGGAGTCGGCGGCGGCGGCCAGGTCGGGCACGCCAACGTCGTCCCAGACGGGGACTGTCGCGGGGCGGAGGTCGACCGTCGCGTACATCTCCGCCCACTCCGCGAGGCCGTGAGCCTCGTCGATCACCACCACGTCGCGCTTGCCGAACACCTCGGAGCCGGCGGTCTGCATGAAGTAGGCGAGCGTCATCGCCGCAATCGAGCGGTTCGAGGCGATGGCGCGGTCGGCGTAGTACGGACAGCGGTGTTGGATCGAGCAGTCGTACCCCGACTCGCGGGCACAGGGGGCGCGGTCGACCGGCGTCGTCGTCTCGTCGGGTAGAATACAGGTGTAGTTGCCCTTGCCCCGGATCACGTTGAGATCGTCCAGCAGGTCGTCTTCGGCCACGTCGTCGAGTTGGGAGACCTGGGGCGTGGTGTAGTAGGCGCCCGTCGCCTGGGCGGGGTCGGCCTCGGCGGGCGTGCGGGCGGCGCCAGCGACGGCGCGGGCGAGGAGGGACTTTCCGCTCCCAGTCGGCGCACGAACCAGGACGACATCGTTGTCCGCGGCGAAGGCGTCGCGGATGGCATCGAGGGCGTCGGCCTGATTGCCGCGGAACGTCGGGGCCGGAAACGACGGACGGATACGGTCGGGGTCCACGGTGATGCCTGCCCGTCGTCGGACGTAATACTGTCGGACGGGGGCGATCCGGCACGATCCTCGGCGACCGAACGCGTCTCGCGACCGCCGGCCGGGGGGAGCCCTATTCGGACAGCGCCGCCACGTCGTCGGCAGTCACCTCGTGGTCGTCGGGCAGGCGCTCGATGCATTCGAAACACAGGAAGTGTTCGGTGCCGTCGGCGAGTTCGAGCGTGACGCCGCCCGTCGTCTCCGCGTCGAACGTCCAGAAGTCGCCCGCGCCGCCGGCGACGGGGACAGCCGTCCCACAGCCGTCACAGGGGTCGGAACTCATTACGCCGACGCAGGGGAGCGACGCGGAAAGACCTGCGGATACCCGCCGACTCACTGGCACGCGCTCGCGTCCGCGGCGACACCGAGCGAGAACGACGCCTCGTCCGTCTGGACGGTGTTCGGAGCGTCGGCCGGCACGTCCCACCGGAGTCTGACGGTATGCGTGCCCGGCGAGACACACGCCTCGGTCAGCGGCAGCCACTCCGAGAGCGCACCGAGGCCGTCGAGCGTTCCCTCGTAGAGCACGCGGTCGCTGGACTGCGACCGGCTTTCCGCGGAGCGTGGCTCCGCACCGTCGCCGTCCGCGTCGTACCACAGACGCACCTGCACGTGTTCCTGGAGTTCGCCGGGCGATTCCGTATCGCCCGCGCTCCGCTCGACTTCGACGATGCCGTTCTCGGCGAAGTCCGTCGCGTCGCCACGGACGTAGAGGCGGGCGGGCGACCCCGAGAGCGTGAGCGAGAGGTCGACGACGCCCCCCTCGCCGGGCACGAGGTCGGTCAGCGACACGGGGGGAATCGAAGACGTGGCCAGGTCACCGGAGCGTGTGGATTCGTCGGTGGGCGTGTGCCGCCGCGGGGGCGCCGACCGCTCGTCGTCGTCCTCGTCGACGCCGCGCGACTCGTCGGCCGTCGACGGAGCCGTGCCGTCCGAGGTGTCCGGGGCGCCGGTGTCGGTGTCCGGATTCGACGGCGGGGCGGAGTCGTCCGCGCCGTCCCCGGCCGTGCCGTCGGATGTCGGCGTCGGTGTCGGGGTCGTCCCGTCGGGCGTCACGGAGTAGTCGATGGAGAGGTCGAGACCGCCCTCCCCGCGGTCACCGTCGCCGGCGCCGAAGAAGTTCGAGACGCCGGCGCCAGCGCCGAGAAGGGTGAGCACGGCCGAACCGAACAGAGCCAGGAGCCGCCGGCGCGACGTGTCGTCGTCCGCAGTCGCGTCAGCCGCGGCCCCGGTCTCGTCGTCGGTCACGGCGCGTCACCGGCGGTATCGAACCACCGAGGGGAGGAACACGCGAAGCGGGAGCCTGTGCGGGTCACGAACGGCGGTTGAACGGCAGAGGGGTTAGGTAATCGGGCACTAACCGTCGCGAACGCGCGGAGCCGAATCGTCAGGGGGAGCCTGAACCCGCCTCGTGAGAGGTACGGTGCCGTTACCATCGGCGCCGAGCGCGAACGGTTAATTCCATGCCGCCCCCAGGGGACGTGTGCACACACTCGTCACCGGAGCCACGGGATTCGTCGGCCACCGCCTCGTCCCAGCGTTGCTGGACGCGGGTCACGACGTGACCGTCCTCGTTCGCGATGCCGGACGGTACGACCCGCCGGAAGGGGTTCGCGTCGTCGAGGGCGACCTGCTAGAGCCGTCGTCGTTCACCGCCGCCCTCGACGTGGACGCGGCGTACTACCTCGTTCACTCGATGACCGCGCGCGACGACTTCGAGGCCCGCGACCGGCGCGCGGCACGCAACTTCGCCCACGCCGCAAGCGACGCCGACATCGAGCGGGTGATCTATCTGGGTGGACTGGGTGAAGAACGCGACGATCTCTCGGCGCATCTCCGGTCGCGCCGTGAAGTCGAGCGTGTCCTCGGGAACGGCGAGTACGCGCTCACGACGCTCCGGGCGGCGATCATCGTCGGCGCCGGGAGCGCCGGCTTCGAAATGATCGTCCAACTCGCCTCGCGCCTGCCGGTGATGGTGACACCGCGGTGGGTACGAACCGCCTGTCAACCCATCGCCGTCGACGACGTGATCGCCTATCTGGTCGGCGTACTCGACACCCCGGAAACCGCCGACGACACCTACGAAATCGGCGGTCCGGAGGTGTTGACGTACGCCGAGATGTTGCGCCGGACGGGCCGACACCTGGGCCACGAACCGATCATCGTCACCGTGCCGGTGTTGACGCCGCGGCTATCGTCCTACTGGGTGGGACTGATGACCGACGTGCCGTGGAGCGTCGCTCGGCCACTGATCGAGGGGCTGAAGAATCCGGTCGTGGTGCACGACGACCGTCTGCCGGAACTCGTTCCCGTCGACCGCACGACGTTCGACGAGGCGATCCACCGAGCCCTCTCACGGGAGGAAACGCGGGGCGCCGCGGCCGAGACGTGAGCCGAACCGGCGGCGATCCGACGTTCGGCGACACCTGGGTGTACGAGAGCCTCGTGGGTGGAATTCCCGGCCTCCAGCTCACGACCCCGCAGGCCATCGCCGTCCAGTTCGTCGGCTTCGAGACGCTCGTCCTCGGCCTCGCGATAGTGTACGATCTCCCGACTGCGGCCGTCTCGGCCGGCACTATCGCCGTCGTCGTCGCGGCGGGCGGCAGCGTCGCGATGCGTCATATCGGTACGGCGGCGCGGGAACTCGACCTGCCGGCGGCCTACCGACGCCTCCTGTTCGGGTCGAGCGTCGAAGTGGTGTTCGGCGTGCTCGCGTTCGTCGCGAGCGTGACCTACCTGCTCGTCGCCCCGGGGAGCGACGGATCGACGCCGCTGGTGACGCTGTTCGGGCGCCAGCCGCCCGCCCCCGTGGCGTTCGTGGCGCTGTTGATCCTCTGGGATCTCTGTTACCGGATCGGCACGTCGTGGTGGACGGCGCTCGTCTCGCTGTGGCGGTCGCTCCGGTTCCGGGTCGACGCCGAGACGGCACGCCGGTGTCGGCGGATCGACGCTGCCAACGTCGGGTTCGCGCTGCTCGAACTGGGATTGCTCCCCATCGTCTGGGGGAACGCGTCGCTGGTTGGCGCGCTCGTGGGTCACGTCGCCGCCGTGACGACCGTGTCGATAGGGGCAGAGCTACTGACCAAAGAGGCCGCGGCCGGGCACTGACCCGTCGCCCACGGGATTACTCGCCCTGGAGCTGCTTGAACTGATCCAGAAGCGCCTCGGCGGAATCGCCCGATTCGTACGAGAGGGACCCTCGGAACTGCGACCGGTCGTCGTCGAACTCCGTGTCGACTTGCCCCGTTTTTTGCGCGCGGCGTTCGTGCTCGTCCTCGTCATAGGCACCCATTGACATGGTACACGTTGGCTTGAACATCTCCAAACATATATGTAACGGACGTTTCGGGGAGAGACGCGGAACGTGTAAACCGTTCGGAGGCGTAGGGACGCCGTGGCACGACCCCTCCGTTTCAGACACGCCCCCGGCCGCTGGACGAGCGGCCGAGTGCGCTCCGAGGTGTTCGAGCCGCTGGACGCCAACCTCGGTGCGACGAGCCGTCGCCCGTGGTTCAAATCCCCCGAGGGGTACGACGCCCGGCGGTTCGAGGTCGACAACGGCGACACCGCGCTGTTCTGCTGGACTGACGACGCCGGCTACTGGCTGGGCAACACCGAGACGCCGTCGAGCCTCTGGCGCACCGAAAAGTACGGGTTCACCGAGGTACCGACCGCCGTGGCCGACTGGGCCCAGCGCGAACTCCGGGCGGAACTGCACGAGCAGTCGCCGTGGCTCGAAGCCTACCCCCACCTGTCGTGGTTTTTCCTCCCCGTCTTCCTCTCGAAGGACGGCCGATGGACGACCCGAGACTTCTTCGACGAACACGCCGCGGGCTTCCCCGACGCCGACAGCGACGCGGCGCTGGCGTTCTACGAGTCGTTCCTGTCCGATGGCGTGCTCGACGACTACCGCGAGACGATGGCGGGCAAACTCGGCACGTCGGAGCGCCTCGATCTGACGCGGATGGCGGCGACGATGGGGGAGTTTCACGCCGCGAAACTCCTCGTCGACGCCGGCTACGACGTGGAACCGGAAATCGAGGTGACGACCGGACACTCCATCGACTTCCAAGCTCGAACTCCCGACGGGGAACAGCCGCTGGTCGAAGTGACGCGACCGCTCCCGCCCAACCGGCGCTCGGCGGGGACGCCCGTCGCAGCCGTCCGCGACACGGCGAAAACGAAGACAAACGGCCAGCTATCCGCCCACGCGGGCGGCGTCGTGCTGTTCGTCGACTGCTCGTCGTTCCCGGACGACGACTGGCGGGCCGTCGCGGCCGAACGGCCGGACGTTGGTCATCGGCCGGCGGTCGTCTATCGGATGCGACCGGACGGGAGAACGATGGGGTACACGAAGGGGTCGGTTCCGTTACAACTGGGGTCGAGACTGGACTAGAGCGACAGCGGTGTCGGACCGGTCTCACCGAGCGCCGTCGGATCGCGGTCACTGTAGAACCGACGACCGATGGCCTTGTGCCCGACGGCGGAGCGAACGGAGAGGCGAACGTCTTCGGGCGTGTCGAACTCCTCGGTGCCCAGTCGGGCGAGCACTTCGCCCAACTCCTCGGTGCCGCGCTGGAGTTCGAGTTCACGGTCGCCGTGGGCGTCGATGATCTCGTCGGTCGTCGCGGGGTATTCGAGGGCGTCGATCAGATCGCCAGTGCCGTTGAATCTCATCACGTCATCCCACACGGTCGATAACTATAATGTTTTTCCATGCACGACCTTAGTTCGAGACAAGTCTTTAATCATCCTTAATTGTGATCTCGTCCCGCGGGGGATGGTCGCAAGTCCTATCGGCAGGGGTGGCGAGGGAACGCCATGGGCGTGGTCGCGGATCTACACGTACACACGACGGCCTCGGACGGGCAGTTGACCCTCGCGACGCTCCCGGCGGCCGCGCGCCGGGCGGGCGTCGAAGCGGTCGCCGTCACCGACCACGACCGTCTCCATCCGGGGCTCGATGCGCCCGTGATCGTCCGGGACGGCGTGACCGTGATCCGAGGGATCGAACTCCAAGTCGAGACGACGACCGGCCGGGTCGACCTGCTCGGCTACGGCGCCACGGCGACGCCCCGACTCCAGTCGGAACTGGATCGCATCCAAGCCGACCGCGTCGAGCGTGCACGCCGCATGACCGAACGAGTCGAGGAGCGTCTGGATGTCGACCTCGACGTGTCGTTCGAACCCGGCGTCGGCCGCCCGCACGTCGCCCGCGCGGTCGACGAGAGCGAGGCCGACTGCGACTACGCGGGCGCGTTCGACCGCTTCATCGGCGACGATGGGCCGTGTTACGTCGCCCGGGCGGTACCCCCTGTCGACCGCGGCATCGCACTTCTGTCCGAGGCGTGTCCGGTCGTCGCGCTCGCTCATCCCTTGCGGTACGCCGACCCGGACGCGGCGCTCGACCTCGCGCCGGAGCTCGACGCCATCGAGCGGTACTACCCCTACGACCGCGAGGTCGACGAGCGACGGCTCGACCGGGTGATCGAGGCACACGATCTGCTGGTCACGGGTGGCAGCGACGCGCACGACCGGCGTCTCGGGGTCACGGGGGTTCCCGCGAGCGCGTACGCCCGGATCGCGTCTCGTCTGCCGGATGCGCAGGGTTAAACGGGCGGGAGCCCCAAGAACAGGTATGCACTGCCACTACTGTGATCGCGAGGCCGCCTACGCGGCGGAGAAGGAGGGCATTCGCGTCGGCCTCTGCGAGAACCACTTCCGCGAGCGGTTGGAAGAACTCGCGGAGTCGGACGAGCTCGCCGCCCTCCGCGAGAAGATCGATATCGACCGCACCGAATAAGGGCGCGTTTTTTCTCCGGTTCCTGCTCACAGAACGGTTCCGAACCAGAGGTACAGCGCTGCGAGGATCGACTCGAACGAGAGGGTGCCGAGCGCGGAGAGGAACACGAACTGTCGGTCGTCCATCCCGGCGAGACCAGCGGGCACCGTCACCATCCCCCGCGTGAACAGGAGCGTGTTACTCACGGGGACGACCAGGGGGCCCCACCGGTCGAACCAGCCCTCGAAGCGGGCGAGGGCGTCGTCGCTGACGCGGAACCACCGCGAGCGGAGGAGTCGCTCCCGACCAGCGCGTTTCGCCAGCGAGAACAGAGCGTACTGTCCGACAGTCGCGCCGGCGACGGCGACGCCGACGACGAGGAACGCGTTCGTGACCGATCCGCCGAGGAGGGCAAGCGCCCCCGGCACCACGAGTTCGCTCGGCACGACGTACAGCAACATCGCGCCCTCGAGGACGAACACGCCGAAGAGGACGAGGGCGCCGTAGTCGGCCGCGAGCAACTCCCGGAGGGTGGCGGGCAACTGCGTGACCTGTAGCGGCGCGAACACACCCCAGTCTGACGCATGGAGCGATATATCGGTTGCGTCGTCGAAGGTGACAGTGCGTCGGAACAAGCGACGCCGCTGCGTCGGAACAAGCGACGCCGCTGCGTCGGAACAAGCGACGGGGTTTTGAGCGTTCCCGGCCGAGACGTGCCGTATGAACCCGACCGACCGACCGCGGCGACTGCGGCGGGACGGCGTTCGCTCGCTGGTCAGCGAGACCGACCTCGACGCGACCGACCTCGTCGCGCCCGTGTTCGTCGACGCGACGACCGACGAACGGGTCTCCATCGAGTCCATGCCCGGTCACGAACGGGTGCCCGTCGACGAGGCGGTCGCCCGCGTCGAGGAGGTGCTGGCGACGGGCATCGAAGCGATCATCCTCTTCGGTATCCCCGAGTCCAAGGACGCCGAGGGCTCGCGCGCCTGGGCGACGGACGGCGTCGTCCAGCGGGCGACCCGCGCCATCACCGCGGAGACGGACGCGACGGTTATCACGGATGTCTGTCTCTGTGAGTACACCGACCACGGCCACTGCGGTGCGCTGGAGGCCGACGCCCGCGACGACCCGACGCTGACCGTCGACAACGACGCTACGCTCGATCTCCTCGCACGGACGGCCGTCTCGCACGCGGAGGCGGGCGCGGACATGGTCGCTCCCTCGAGCATGACCGACGGGATGGTGGGCGCCATCCGGATGGCCCTCGACGACGCCGGCTTCACCGACGTGGGGATCATGTCCTACGCGGCGAAGTACGAGAGCGCCTTCTACGGCCCGTTCCGCGACGCCGCCGACGGCGCACCCGCCTTCGGCGACCGGCGCCACTACCAGATGGATCCGGCGAACGGCCGCGAGGCGCTTCGGGAGGTGCGCCTCGATGTGGAACAGGGCGCCGACGTGCTCATGGTCAAACCCGGACTCCCCTACCTCGATGTCGTGAGCGCGGTTCGCCGGGAGTTCGACCACCCCGTCGCCGCCTACAACGTCAGCGGCGAGTACGCGATGCTTCACGCCGCCGCGGAGAAGGGGTGGCTCGACCTGGAGGCCACCGCCCGGGAGTCGCTGCTCTCGCTCAAGCGAGCGGGCGCCGACCTGATCGTGACGTACTTCGCCGAGGACATCGCCCCCGACTGCTGACACGCAGCACCGCCCGGCACCCCACAAGGCATAGTATTTTCTACACTACATTTGTCAGATAATTCGCCGGATTGCGCCCCGTAACTGGGGAGATTACGCCCTTATACACCCCTTATCCACTATTAAACCGGACGAACATCCACGAAAGCAAATATATATGAACATTTGTAAACACTAATCCTTATATTACGTCGTAACAGTAGCTTCTATCGCAATTCGGAGAACAAACATGGAAGGAAAAGCCAAAAACTCGAACGTCTGCCCAAGCAACGATAGCGAACTGTCGATCCGGGAGGTGCCCGTATGCTGACGCCACTGCAGGTCGACCCTGCATCCATCGCCTCCGGCGTCAACAACGTCTGGGTGTTGACCGTCACGTTCCTGATCTTCTTCATGCACGCCGGCTTCGCCATGCTCGAGGCGGGGCAGGTGCGCTCGAAGAACGTCGCGAACCAGCTGACCAAGAACATGTTGACCTGGAGCGTGGGCGTCATCGTCTACTTCCTGGTGGGTGCGGGCGTCTCGTCGATGGTCGGCGGCGCGCCCAACCCGTTCGGCTACATCGCCGGCGGATCCGATACCTGGATCGGGTGGCTGTTCGGCGCGGTGTTCGCCATGACGGCGGCGACCATCGTCAGTGGCGCGGTGGCGGGGCGCGCGAAACTCCGTGCGTACGTCACGTACACCATCCTGCTCTCGGCGGTCATCTACCCGGTCGTCACCGGCCTCACCTGGGCCGGTGGCTTCCTGACCACGGTCGGTCCGGGCTTTCGGGACTTCGCGGGCGGCATGATCGTCCACGGCATGGGCGGCATCGCCGGCCTCACGGCCGCCTGGGTGCTCGGACCACGGATGGATCGCTACAACGAGGACGGCTCGGTGAACATCATCCCCGGTCACTCGCTCACCTTCGCGGTGCTCGGGACGCTCATCCTCTGTTTCGGCTGGTACGGCTTCAACGTCGGTACCGCCGCCACGGTGTTCGTCGTCGAGAACGGCAGCATCGCGCTCGGCGCCTTCGCCGACACGGTCGGTCGCGTCGCGCTGACGACCACGCTCGGGATGGCCGCGGGCGCCATCGGCGCCGGCACCGCCTCCCTCGGGAAGACCGGCAAGGTCGATACGTTGTACGTCGCAAACGGGATGCTCGCCGGCCTCGTCGGCATCACGAGCAACACCAACGCGATCACGTGGGTCGGCGCGCTGGTGATCGGCGCGCTCGCCGGCGGGCAGCTACCGATCGTCTTCGAGTTCGTCGAGAAACGCCTGAAGATCGACGACGTCTGTGCGGTGTTCCCCGTCCACGGGAGCGCGGGCGTCCTCGGCGCCGTGCTCTTCCCGCTGTTCGCGATTCCCGGCTACTCGGTGAGCTTCGTCGGCCAGCTGGTCGGCGTCGCGGTCATCGCCGGCTGGACCATCGTCGCGACGGCACTGGTGTTCGGCGTGATCAAGGCGCTGGGCCAGGCTCGCGTCTCGCCCGAACACGAACGTGAGGGCCTCGACGTGGCCGAACACGGCGTCAACACCTACCCCGAGTTCGGCGAACCCGGTGCCGACGTGGTCGCCGACGGCGGCGAGGTACTCCGGACCGACGGCGGCACCGACGACCGCGACATCAAGATGGTCGTCGCGATGCTCCGCCCGGAGAAGCTCGGCGACGTGAAACAGGCCATCGCGGAGGTCGGCGCCCCATCGATCACGGTGACGAACGTCTCCGGTCGGGGCTCCCAGCCCGCGAAGACGGGCCAGTGGCGCGGCGAGGAGTATACGGTCGACCTGCACCAGAAGGTGAAAATCGAGTGCGTGGTCGCCGACGTGCCCGCCCGCGACGTGGCCGATGCCATCCGCGAGAGCGCCAACACGGGCGAACCCGGCGACGGCAAAATCTTCATCATGCCCGTCGAGAACGCCATCCAGGTGCGCACCGGCAAGGAGGGCCCCGACGCAGTCTGAGGCCGCGGCGACGATCCGACGACCGAACGGCGCACTCGACGGCTGTTTTCGGCGTGGTTGCCGCGAGCGACCCAGTACCTTCTTTCCGGAGTGGCACACAGCCGTAGGTATGAACCACGACGAATCCCGGAAGCTGTACGACCGGGCGCTGTCGGTACTGCCGGGCGGCGTCAACTCGTCGGTGCGCGCGACGATGCCGTACCCCTTTTTCGTCGACGGAGGCGACGGCGCGCACGTCGTCGACGCCGACGGCAACCGCTATCTCGACTACGTGATGGGCTACGGCCCCCTGCTGTACGGCCACGACCTTCCCGACCCGGTGGAGGCGGCGATCCAGTCACACGCGAGTTCGGGGCCGATGTACGGCGCCCCCACCGAAGTGGAGGTCGACCTCGGGGAGTTCGTGGCGCGACACGTCCCCTCGGTCGAGATGCTCCGCTTCGTCAACTCCGGCACCGAGGCGACCGTCTCGGCCGTCCGTCTGGCACGGGCGTACACCGGCCGCGACAAAATCGTCGTCATGCAGGGCGGCTACCACGGCGCTCAGGAGTCGACGCTCGTCGAGGGCGGCCCCGAGGGGGCCACGCCCTCCTCGCCGGGCATCCCCGACTCCTTCGCCGACCACACCATCCCCGTCCCGTTCAACGACCCCGAAACCGTCACGGACGTGTTCGAAAACCACGGCGACGAGATCGCGGCCGTCCTCACCGAGCCCATTCTCGGGAACATGGGCGTCGTGATGCCGGTCGACGGCTTCCACGAGACGCTCCGCGAACTCTGTGACGAACACGGATCGCTGTTGATCTTCGACGAGGTGATCACGGGCTTCCGCGTCGGCGGCCTGGGCTGTGCCCAGAGCGAGTTCGGCGTCACGCCCGATCTGACCACGCTGGGGAAGATCGTCGGCGGCGGGTTCCCGGTCGGTGCCGTCGGCGGCCGGGCCGAAATCGTCGAGCATCTGACCCCGGGCGGCGACGTGTTCCAGTCGGGCACCTTCTCCGGCCACCCGGTGACGATGGCCGCCGGCCTCGAAACCCTGCGCTACGCCGCCGAGAACGACGTGTACGACCACGTGAACGCCCTCGGCGAGCAGTTGCGGGCGGGAATCACCGACATCCTCGAAGAACGGGCCCCCGAGTACACCGTCGTCGGCACGGGGAGCATCTTCAAGACGGTGTTCACCCGGCACGGGAGCGGCGGCGAGGGGCGCTGTGAAGCGGGGTGTCGACAGCGCGAGGACTGCCCCAACTACGACGCCTGTCCCAAGACCGGCGCCGACGTGGCCGCCGCCGAGACCAACCGCTGGGAACGGGTGTTCTGGCAGGCGATGAAAGAGCGCGGCGTGTTCCTCACCGCCAACCAGTTCGAGGCGCAGTTCGTGAGCTACGCTCACACCGAGGAGGACATCCAGCGAACGCTCGACGCGTACCAAGAGGCGCTGTAGCCCCCGTCAGTCCTCGCGTTCGTGATACGGCGGCACGAAGATGTCCTCCTCGACCATCTTCTCGATCTGTGTCTCCGTGACCTCCTCGGCGTACGTCTCGTGATCCACTGGCTGCCGGTCGAGCCACAGGTTCTTCGGGTAGATTTCGCGGTCGTAGATGGGCCGGATGAGTTCGGTGCGGAGATCCTTGATCCAGTTCATCAGTGGCGATTCGGTGCGGAACTCGCGCAGGCCCTCGATGTCGACCGTGGCCGCACAGTACGACGATCCGGCGCCGTAGGCGTGTTCCGCGAGGATGTTGCCGGTGTGGTCGACGACCATCGACCCGCCGCCGAACGTGTCGACCGGCGTGTCGGCGTCGGGGGTGACGTAGTAGGTGCCCAGGTTCGGCGCGACCACGTAACAGGAGTTGTCGAGGGCGCGGGCGCGGTTCTGGATCTCCCAGCTATCGTTCGCCACCAGCGGTTCGGGACAGGCGATGCGACAGATCACTTCCGCACCGTTCATCGCGAGGCCACGGACGTACTCGGGATACGCGCCCTCGATGGCCAGTGAGATGCCGATGCGGCCGATTTCCGTGTCGACCACGGGGAAGATGTCGTCGAGGTCGTCGCCATGGTGTTCCGTCCACTCGTCCCACACGTCGTGGGGCGACACCGACCGCTCGACCGGCAACAGCGGCGTCACCTTCCGGTGAGTATGGACGAGTTCGCCGTCCGGGCTGATGACGAACGCGGTGTTGTAGAACTTCTCGTCGTACTCCGGCGCTTTCTCCTTCGCGGAGGCGACGAGGAAGGTGTCGAACTCCTTGGCGTACTCCCCGAGGGTCTCCGTCTCGGGGCCGGGGATATCGATGGCAATCTCCTCCCGGTAGGTCGCGTGATCCATGTCGAACACCTCGTCGGTGAACCCCTGGAGCGCCCCCTCCGGCAGGACGGCGAGTTTGACCGGGAGTTCCAACCCGCTGAGCCAGGTGGCGGCCGAGAGGGCCTCGTGGATGTGCTCCAGGTTCGTCTCGATATCGCTGCGCTCTTTCGCGCCCCACACCGTGGGCGACAGGCCGACGGCGTTGTACTTCGGTATCCTCGACATCGCGTAGGCGGCTACTCCGGTGGGACGGGAATAGGTTCCCCTCCGTCCCGTTCGGCGCCGAACTGGTGGGCTTTTCACGCTCGGGAGCCACCCTCCGGCTATGAACACGCGCGGGACGATACGGCTAGCGACGCGCGGCTCCGATCTCGCCTTGCGCCAGACGGCGAGCGTCCACGACCGTCTCGCGGATCGACGCCTCACGGTCGAGGTGGTGGAGGTGTCGACCCGCGGCGACGAGATCCGGGACGAACTCATCCACCGCCTCGGCAAGACGGGGGCGTTCGTCCGCGCCCTCGACGAGCGGGTACTCGACGGCGACGTGGACGCCGCAGTCCACTCGATGAAGGACATGCCCACGGAGTCGCCGAGCGACCTCGTGGTCGCCGGAGTGCCGGAGCGTGCCCCCGCGGGCGACGTGCTGGTGGCGCCAGGGGGCGCCGAACTCGACGACCTGCCGGAGGGAGCGACCGTCGGCACCTCGTCGCTGCGTCGGGGCGCGCAGTTGCGTCGGGCGCGGCCGGATCTGCAGGTCGAACCCCTCCGAGGCAACGTCGACACCCGCGTCGAGAAGTTGCTCGCGCCGGGGCTCCAGCGGGAACATCAGCAACGGCTGGACGCGGAGAGCGAGGACGACGAGGAACACCCGGACGCCTTCGAACGGTCGATCGACGAGTGGTTCGACGGCCTGACCGAACTGGAGCGGCGGGCGATGGAACGTGACGTCGAGACGGAGTACGACGGCATCGTCCTCGCGGAGGCTGGCCTCCGGCGGAGCGGCCTCCTCGACACCGTGGCGACGACACGTCTTCCCCGCGAGTCGTTCGTCCCCGCGCCGGGACAGGGCGCCATCGCGGTGACGGCACGCGCCGGCACGGACGCGGCGGAGACGATCCACGAGACGGTCGACGACCCCGTGACGCGCGTCGAGACGACCGTCGAGCGGACGATCCTGGCGGAACTCGGCGGTGGCTGTATCGCTCCCATCGGCGTCTACGCCGTCGTCCAGGGGGAGTACGTCCACGTGACCGTCCAGGTGCTGTCGCTCGACGGCGCGGAGGCAATCGAGCGCACGGCCGACCTGCCGGTCGAGGATCACGCCGACGCCGCGGCGGCATTCGCGGCCGACCTCCGGGAGGCTGGCGCCGCGTCGTTGATCGACCAGGCGCGCGAGGAGGCCGAGGGGTGACGGGGGACGACCGCCCGCGCGTCGCGGTGTTCCGCCCGGACGACGACCGCCTGGCCGCCGCCCGGTCGCTCCTCGATGACCTCGGCGTCGATCCGGTCGCCGACCCGATGCTCTCCGTCGATCCCACGGGTGCGACGCCCCAGGACGCCGACTACGTCGTATTCACGAGCAAGACGGGCGCCGAACTCGTCGCCGAGGCGGAGTGGACGCCCGGTTCGGCGACGGTCGTCGCCATCGGCCCGAAGACGGCGACGGCGCTCGAAGCCACGGGCTACCCGGTGGATCTGGTGCCCGACGACTACTCTTCGACGGGGCTGGTCGACCTGCTCGCCGACCGCGTCGCGGGCGCGAGCGTCGAGGTGGCACGGAGCGACCACGGCAGTCCCGTCCTCCTCGACGGCCTTCGGGACGCGGGCGCGGACGTTCACGAGACGGTGCTCTACCGGCTGATCCGCCCGGACGGGAGCGGCGAATCGGCGGAACTCGCCGCAGCCGACGCCCTCGACGGCGCCTGTTTCACCTCGTCGCTGACCGTCGAACACTTCGTCGACGCCGCGGCCGAACGGGGGGTGCGAGAGGCGGCGATTCGGGGACTGAACGACGCCGTCGTCGGCGCTATCGGCGATCCGACCCGGGAGCGGGCCGACTCGCTCGGTATCGCGGTGGACGTGGTGCCCGCGGAGGCGACGTTCGAGGCGCTGGCCCGGGAGACGGTCGAGCGACTGCACGAGCGGCGGTGAAGTCGAGGGTTTATCCGCGATGGCGACCGATCCCGACCCGATGGGCGCCGAACCCGTCCCCGAACTCGCGGCGCGCGCGGCGGCGTGTGCCGACCGCCTCCGAGCGGCCGACTCCGTCCTGCTCGCGTCGCACATCGACGCCGACGGCCTGACGAGCGCCGCCATCGCCGCGACAGCACTCGAACGCGCGGAGATTCCCTTCGACACCGTCTTCGAGAAGCAACTCGACGCGACGGCCGTTCGGCAGATCGCCGCGACGGAACACGGGACGGCCTTCTTCACCGACTTCGGGAGTGGGCAACTCGATCTGATCGCCGACCACGAGGATGCGGCCGAGTTCACGCCCGTGATCGCCGACCACCACCAGCCAGCGGACGCGGCGACCGAGTATCACTGCAACCCCCTGCTAGAGGGGCTGGACGGCGCGAGCGAACTCTCGGGTGCGGGGACGACGTACGCCGTCGCTCGAGCGCTCGAATCCGCAGACGGCGACAACCGCGACCTGGCGGCGCTGGCGGTCGTCGGCGCCGTCGGCGACATGCAGGGTGGGGTGGACGGCCTCACTGGCGCCAACGCGAGTATCGTCGCCGAGGGCGTCGAGGCGGGCGTCCTGACCGAAGGTACCGACCTGGCGATGTACGGCCGACAGACCCGCCCGCTCCCGAAACTGCTCCAGTACGCGAGCGACGTGCGGATTCCGGGGATCACGGGCGACGAGGCCGGCGCGGTGTCCTTCCTCGCCGACCTGGACGCCGACTGCCGCGCCGATGGCGAGTGGAAGCGGTGGGTCGACCTCACCGCCGACGACCGACGGACGGTCGCGAGCGCCCTGCTCAAGCGGGCAGTCGCGAGCGGCGTCCCCGCCGACCGCGTGAACGATCTGATCGGCACCACGTACACGCTCACTGCGGAGGCGGAAGGGACGGAACTGCGTGACGTGAGCGAGTTTTCCACGCTCCTGAACGCGACAGCGCGGTACGAACGCGCGGACGTCGGCCTCGCGGTGTGTCTGGGCGACCGGGGCGCCGCCCTCGACCGTGCGCGAACGCTCCTGCGCAATCACCGCAAGAACCTCTCCGAGGGGCTGGAGTTCGTACAATCGGCGGGCGTGACCGTCGAGGAACACGTCCAGTGGTTCGACGCGGGCACTCGCATTCGGGAGACCATCGTCGGCATCGTCGCGGGGATGGCCCTCGGCACCGAGGGGGTGCGCCGCGACATGCCGATCATCGCCTTCGCCGCCGCGGAAAGCGAGGACTCGACGGCCGACGACGACGAGGTGAAAGTCTCCGCGCGCGGGTCGCACGCGCTGGTTCGACAGGGCCTCGACCTCTCGGTGGTCATACGGGAGGCGGCGCGGTCGGTCGGCGGCGACGGCGGCGGGCACGACGTGGCCGCGGGCGCGACGATTCCCGCCGGGACGCAGGCAGCGTTCGTCGAGGCGGTCGACGCCCGCGTGGGCGAGCAACTCGGCTGAGCCGAACCTGTTCGGGTCAACGCGTATTCCCACTCCCCCGGTAGCTCCATCGATGAGCGAGACGAGCCACCGGACGGTCGTCGAGTCGGTCGAAGGGCTGATCGGGGAGACGCCACTGGTGCGGCTTGACGGCTTCGCCGACAACCTCCTCGGGAAGGTGGAGGCGGCGAATCCCTACTCGGTGAAAGACCGGATCGCCCGGGAGTTGATCGACGCCGCCGAGCGGTCGGGCGACCTGCCGCCGGGCGGGACGGTCGTCGAGGCGACGAGCGGCAACACGGGGATCGGGCTGGCGATGGTGTCGGCCGCCCGCGGCTACGACTGCGTGCTGACGATGCCGGAGTCGATGTCCGAGGAGCGACGGACGATGCTCGCCGCCCTCGGCGCGGATCTGGAGTTGACGCCCGCCGAGGACGGGATGGGTGGCGCGAACCGACGGGCGGCGGAGTTGGCCGACGCCGACGACGCCGTCCTCGCCCGCCAGTTCGAGAACGAGGCGAACCCGCGCGCCCACCGGCAGACGACCGGGCCGGAGATCCGACGGGCGACGCGTGGTGACGTGGACGCCGTCGTCGCGGGTGTCGGAACCGGGGGGACGATCACCGGCGTCGCCGAACATTTCGTGGAACAGGGGATGGCGGTGACGACCGTCGCGGTGGAACCCGCGTCCTCGCCGACGGTGTCCGAGCAGTGCGCCGACGGTCACGATATCCAGGGGATCGGCCCGGGCTTTCTCCCCGACGTGTTGCGAACCGACCTGATCGACGAGGTGCGGGCGGTCGACGCCGACGAGGCCCGGCGCGCGACCCGCCGCCTCGGTCGTGAGGCGGGTCTCCTCGTCGGCATCTCGTCGGGGGCGGCGCTGGCCGCCGCGACCGAGTACGCGACCGCCCACCCCGGCGAAACGACGGTCGTCGTCCTCCCGGACACGGGCGAGCGCTACCTCTCGACGGATCTGTTCGAGGGCTGAGCGCCGGATTTCACGCCTGATACCGCGAGCCGACGGCATAGCCGGCGCGGTGACCGGGCACAACGGCGTCGTCGTCGCGAAAAGCGGCCGACCGCTCCCCGCCCACACCTGTCAGCGGAAAAGATAAAGATAGAAACGTGTTCGTCTCCAACGACGCGTATCAGCTCTGAAACCGATGCCGTCGCGAGACGGGGCACGTCGAGCCCCGTGGCGACCGTGAGCCGTCGCGAGTCACGGGGGCAGAGCACCGTCATCGGCGTCGTGTTGATCGTCGCGCTCGTCGTCCTGGGCACGACGGGAGTGCTGATGATCGGCGGGAACGCGCTGCGGGACATCGAGAACCAGGCACAGGCGGAGCAGGCAGCACTCGCCATGTCGAGTGTCGACGCCGAGGGGAGCGAAGTCGCCCTCGGCTACGCCGACGCGCGTCGGGTTGCGCTGGGCGAGGGGGGTACGGCGACGCTCGACGAGTCGGCGGGGCGGATCACGGTCGAACACGTCGGAGCGAACGCCACCGGGCCGCCCCTCGTGAACACGACGCTCGGAGCGGTCGAGTTCCGCACCGGCGGGACGACCGTCGCCTACCAGGGCGGCGGCGTCTGGCGGGCGTCGTCCGGTCGGTCGCGGATGATCTCGCCGCCGGAGTTTCACTACCGCTGGGGCGCCGGCGCCGGGAGCGACCCGACGCTGACGTTCCCCATCGTGGTGCTCCGGGGATCGGCGTCGTCGACGGAGGCGCTCCGGTTCGAGGACGGGCCCTCCCGGGCCGCGTTCCCGAACGCCAGCGCGGGCCTGACCAACCCGCTGTCGTCGGGTAGCATCCGCGTCACGATTCGGAGCGACTACTACCGGGGGTGGGCCGACTACTTCGAGACGCGTACCGACGCGGAGACGGTGTCGGTCAACGACGCCGAGAGATCCGTCTCGGTCGTCCTCAGCGTGCCGACGCAGGGACGTGAGATCGGTGACTCCATCGCGGCCCGGTCGCCGACGGTGACCGTCAAGGGCGGGGCGACCGTCGACAGCTACAACTCCTCGCTGGGGCCGTATCCGTCGAGCCAGGGCGAGAACGGGAGCGTCTACGTGGGCGAGGATCTCGTCAACGCGGGCAGCGGAACGATCTACGGCGACATGCGCGTCGACGGCGACTTCGAGGCCGGCGGTGGGATCGAGGTGAAAGGGCGCCTGATCGCCGACGGCGACGTGGATCTGACCGGCGGCGGCGTCAGCGTCGACGACGAGATCATCGCCGACGGTGACCTGCGTCTCGGGGGCGGCGGCCACCTCGACAGCCCGGCGGTCGTCGCCGGTCGGGTGGTCGAAACGGGCGGCGGCGTCACCGTCGACGCCGACGTCGCGGCCGGCGGCGACTACGTGAGCAGTTCGGGCACGATCAACGGCGACGTACACGTCGGCGGGGACTTCTCCCCCGCGAACGGACAGAACATCAACGGCAACGTCACGGCGCACGGCGAGTTCAAGGACGGCGGCGTCTATCCGAGCGTCCACGGCACGGTCGTGGAGGGCGGGCCGGAGCCGAACCTGCGTGCGGTGTCGGTGGCGCGGGATCTGCGGCCGCCGGATCTGCGCGCCATCGACGACACCATCGGTTCGAAAGTCGCCGCCGCCGCGGCGTCGAACGACAACAACGGGAGCGACGCCGGCCGGATCGAGGCGGGGAACTGCGGAAGCGGGTGTACGCTGACGAACGGCACCTACCACCTCGACGACCTCACGCTGTCGGGCGGCGACAGCCTCACGTTCGACACCTCGGGCGGGCCGGTGTACGTCGCCGTCGACGGCGACGTGTCCACCTTGGGCGGGTCGCCGGTGGACGTGACCGGATCGAACGAGGTACACGTCTACGCCACCGGCGACTACGACATCCAGACCGACTGGACGAGCGTCGGTGAGCGCGGCGACCAGATCTGGCTCTACGGGTCGAGTACGTCGACCGTGACCGTCCGGAGCGGGGCGAACTTCTACGGCGTCATCTACGCCCCCGGCAACCGGGACATCTCCGTCCGCGGCGGCGCGGAGGTGTACGGCGGCCTCGTCGGCGGGGTGAGCGACGTGCAGGGCGGGACGGCCGTCCACTACGATACGGTACTCGCGGATCAGAAGCCGGCTCTTGCGGGTGGCGGCGGCGCGCCCGTCACGTTCCTCCACGTCACCGTCAACGAGATTCGGGTCGAGGACGGCTGAACGGCGCTAGCGACGACGGGATCGGCCGATTTTTGCCCGTCGCTGGGCAAGGGCACCCATGACCGACTTCGACCCCGAGAAGTTCGAGGACAAGTACGCCAACTACTTTACCGAACTCCAGCGGGCGTACAAAAACGCCTTCGAGACGATGAACGACCGGTTCGACTCGGAACTCGTCCACGCCATCGACCAACAGGTGCTCAACGAGTCCGAACCGTTCTACGAGGACGGCGAGTTCCGGATCGAACTGCCCGAGAACCCGTCCGACCGAGTGACTGCGGTGATCGTCGACGACGAGAAACTCGAGGCGACGTTAGACCGCTACGTCGACGAAATCCGGGCGGAACTGCGGGCCGTGTTCGGCCTCGACGAGGGTGACGAACCAAAGGCCTAAGCCCGTCGGAATCCAACCGGCGTGTATGAGTACTGACGCTCAGGACACCGACGGCGAGGACGAACTTCGCGAGCGCGTGACCAACTTCCTGCGGCGCAATTTCCCGCAGATTCAGATGCACGGCGGGAGCGCGGCGATCCAGAACATCGACACCGAGACGGGCGAAGTGAGCATTCAGCTCGGCGGCGCCTGTTCGGGCTGTGGCATCTCTCCGATGACGATCCAGGCGATCAAGAGCCGGATGGTCAAAGAGATCCCCGAGATCACGAAAGTCCACGCCGACACCGGTATGGAAGGCATGGGTGGTGAGGGCGGCCACGACGGCGGCATGGAACCCTCCTTCCCCGGCGAGACGTCCGACGACAGTGAGGGCCGCGACGAAGGCCCGCAGGCTCCGTTCTAAGAGCGGTTCTCGCCGCGGTGTGTTTTTCCCTGCTCCGAGCGACTGCCCCGTTTCGAGGGACGGCGGACGAACCGAGTAAGGTTTAATCCGGGGCCGGTCGTGTCGGGTCTATGGACGCTCGTGAACTCGCCGTGAGTGCGGAGTATCTCGTCGCCATCGAGGCCGGCGACGACTGGCGCGAGGCAATCGAGCAGTTCGCCGACGACGAGGGGGTCACGGCGGCGTGGCTCACCGGCATGGGAACGGTTCGTGACGCGGATCTGTGGCACTACGACCCGGCGGCCGACGAACACCGCTCCGTTCGGTTCGACGAACCGCTGTCGGTCGCGTCCTGTGTCGGGACGGTCACGGGCGGCGACGAACCGTTCGCTCGGACGCACGCCGTCCTCTCCCGGCCCAGCGGGCAGGCGCTCGGCGGCTATCTCAACGCCGCGACTGCCGTCGAGGGCGCGGTGTACCTGCGGGCGATGGCAGAACCGTTCGATCTGACCGCCACTGCACCGACCGACCCGTGACACCGGACGACGAGCGGTATTTCGAGCGGATCGAAACCGACCTCGCCGAGGCGTTCGAGCGGGCGGAACGCGCCAGGGATCGTGGCGCCGATCCCCAGACCGAAGTCGAAATTCCGGTCGCCCGGGACATGGCCGACCGAGTGGAGAACATCCTGGGTATCGACGGCGTGGCCGAGCGGGTGCGCGAACTCGACGGACGGATGAGCCGCGAGGAGGCGGCGCTGGCCCTCGTCACCGACTTCGTCGAGGGCGATGTCGGCGACTACGACACGAACGCGGGAAAGGTCGAGGGCGCGGTGCGGACGGCCGTCGCCCTCCTGACCGAGGGGGTCGTCGCCGCGCCAATCGAGGGCATCGACCGCGTCGAGGTGTTGGAGAACGACGACGGCACCGAGTTCATCAACGTCTACTACGCGGGGCCGATCCGCTCGGCCGGCGGCACCGCCCAGGCGCTGTCGGTACTCGTCGCGGACTACGCCCGGTCGCTGCTCGGCATCGACGAGTTCAAACCCCGAGACGACGAGGTCGAGCGCTACGCCGAGGAAGTGAGTCTGTACGACTCGGAGACGGGCCTCCAGTACACGCCCAAGGACAAGGAGACGAAGTTCATCGCCGAGCACATGCCGATCATGCTGGACGGCGAGGCGACCGGCGACGAGGAGGTGTCCGGGTTTCGCGACTTAGAGCGCGTCGACACCAACGCCGCACGCGGGGGGATGTGTCTCGTCCTCGCCGAGGGAATCGCGCTGAAGGCGCCGAAGATCCAGCGATACACCCGCGACCTGGACGCGGTCGACTGGCCGTGGCTGCAAGACCTCATCGACGGAACGGTTGGAGACGACGCCGGCGACGAGGCCCCGAACGACGCTGGCGCCGACGAGACAGAGGCTGACGACGCCGACGCCGACCCCGATCCGGACGCGGAGAGGGAGTCGCCGCGGGTCGATCCGTCGAGCAAGTATCTGCGCGACCTGATCGCGGGCCGACCGGTGTTCGGTCACCCCTCCGAGTCCGGTGGCTTCCGCCTCCGGTACGGCCGCGCCCGAAACCACGGGTTCGCGACCGCCGGCGTCCACCCCGCGACGATGCACCTCGTCGACGACTTCCTCGCGACGGGCACGCAGATCAAGACCGAGCGACCGGGAAAGGCCGCCGGCGTCGTGCCCGTCGACACCATCGAGGGGCCGACCGTCCGTCTGGCGAACGGCGAGGTGCGTCGCATCGACGACCCCGCGGAGGCTCTGGAGATCCGCAACGGCGTCGAGGAGATTCTCGACCTCGGAGAGTATCTCGTGAACTACGGGGAGTTCGTCGAGAACAACCACCCGCTGGCGCCCGCGTCCTACACGTTCGAGTGGTGGATCCAGGAGTTCGAGGCGACAGAGGCGGACGTACAGGCGCTCCGGGACGACCCTCGCGTCGACCTCGACGATCCGACGCCGGACGAGGCCCTCCGGTGGGCGACGGAGTTCGACTGCCCGCTCCACCCGGCGTACACCTACCTCTGGCACGACGTGAGTGTCGCGGACGCAGAGACACTCGCCGACGCGGTGGCCGACGGCGAGATGGTCGCCGCCGAGAGCGACGGCGGGGAGCCACGCTCCACGAGCAACCGGACGCTGTCCGGTGATGGCGGCGTCAGCGCCGCGGCGACGGCCACCGACGGGGACACCGCGGGTACACTCGTCGTCGAGCGGACACCGACGGTGCGACGGACGCTCGAACGCCTCCTGGTCGAACACGTCGCCACCGACGACGCGATCCGGATTCCGGACTGGCGTCCCCTCGCCCGGTCGCTCGGCGTGACGACGGCGCTCGACCGCGAGTGGGCGAGCGACGACCTCTCGACCGCGGCCCGCGAGTGGGACGACGGCGCAAACGCGATCCGCGCGGTCAACGAGGTGGCACCCGTCCGGATTCGAGAGCGCGCACCGACCCGGATCGGCAACCGGATGGGCCGTCCGGAGAAGTCGGAGCGGCGCGACCTCTCGCCCGCCGTCCACACGCTCTTTCCCATCGGCGAGGCGGGCGGGAGCCAACGCGACGTGAGCGGTGCCGCACACGCCCACACCGAGGAGGGACGGGGTGTGGTGAACGTCGAAGTCGGTCGCCGGGCCTGCGGCGACTGCGGGGCGACCACCCACCGCACGCAGTGCCCGGACTGTGGCGGCCACACCGACCCCGTCTACGAGTGTGACTCCTGTGGACAGGTGGTCGACCCCGACGAGTCCGGGCGCGTCCACTGCGAGCGCTGTGACTACGACGTGACCAGCGCCGAGTGGCGCCGGATCGACCTCGGGGAGCGGTATCAGGAGGCCCTCGACGCCGTCGGCGAACGCGAGACGGCGTTCGAGATCCTCAAGGGGGTCAAGGGGCTCACCTCGGCGAACAAGACGCCCGAACCGATGGAGAAGGGCGTCCTGCGCGCCAAACACGGCGTGAGCGCGTTCAAGGACGGCACGGTGCGCTACGACATGACCGACCTGCCGGTGACGGCCGTGCGTCCCGAGGAACTCGACGTGACCGCCGAAGACTTCCGTGAACTCGGCTACGAGACGGACATCGAGGGCGACCCGCTTCGCTTCGACGACCAACTGGTCGAACTCAAAGTGCAGGACATCGTCCTCTCGGACGGCGCGGCCGAACACCTCCTGAAGACGGCCGACTTCGTCGACGACCTGCTGACGGGGTTCTACGACCTCCCCACGTTCTACGACGTCCAGGAACGCTCGGATCTCGTGGGCGAACTCGTCTTCGGGATGGCGCCCCACACCTCGGCGGCCGTGGTGGGGCGTGTGGTGGGGTTCACGTCGGCGTCGGTCGGCTACGCCCACCCGTATTTCCACGCCGCGAAGCGTCGGAACTGCTTCCACCCGGAGACGAAGGTGTGGTATCGGGACGAGGACGGCGCGTGGCACCACGAGCGTATCGACACGCTGGTGGAGGAGCGGCTTGAGGATCCCGAAACGGACGACTTCGGGACGCTGGTGCAGGAACTCGACGGCGACGTGCACGTTCCGAGTATCGACGACCAGGGAGAGCAGGTGCTGAAGCCAGTCGAAGCGGTGTCGAAACACCGGGCGCCCGATCATCTCGTCGAAATCGAGACGCGGAGTGGGCGGGAGATTACGGTGACGCCGGATCACGAGATGTTGCGGTGGGATGACGGTATCGAACGCGTCGAGGCGCGCACTCTGTCGGCCGGTGACGAACTGCCACCACCGTTGGCGGGATCACCAGTCGAGTCAAAATCGGGACGAATTGCGGCCGATGGCGGCGAAGCCGAGACGGATACGGTCGAGCGGACGCGAATCGTCCGCTCGACCGTCGACCACACGTACTGTCTCACCGTCGCGGACACGCACACGCTCTACGCGAACGGCGTGCCGTCCGCGCAATGCGACGGCGACGAAGACTGCGTCATGCTCCTGATGGACGGCCTGCTCAACTTCAGCCGGGAGTTCCTGCCCGACCAGCGCGGCGGCCGGATGGACGCCCCCCTCGTCATGTCCTCCCGGATCGATCCGACCGAAATCGACGACGAGGCACACAACATGGACGTGGTGCGCCGGTATCCGGTGGCGTTCTACGAGGCGACCCGGAAGATGGCCGACCCCGGCGATGTGGACATCGAAATCGCGGAGGCGTCGCTGGACACCGAGGGCGAGTACCACGGCTTCGACCACACCCACGACACCTCGAACATCGCGCTCGGGCCGGATCTCTCGGCGTACAAGACGCTGGGATCGATGATGGAGAAGATGGACGCCCAGTTGAACCTGGCGCGGAAACTCCGGGCCGTCGACGAGACAGACGTGGCCGAACGGGTCATCGAGTACCACTTCCTGCCCGACCTGATCGGCAATCTTCGGGCGTTCTCCCGCCAGGAGACGCGGTGTCTGGACTGCGGCGAGTCCTACCGGCGGATGCCGCTCTCGGGCGACTGCCGGGAGTGTGGCGGTCGGGTCAACCTGACCGTCCACGAGGGGTCGGTCAACAAGTACATGGACACGGCCATCGAGGTGGCCGAGGAGTTCGGCTGTCGCCCGTACACGAAACAGCGGCTGGAAGTGCTCGAAAAGAGCCTGGAGAGCGTCTTCCAGAACGACCGGAACAAGCCGTCGCGGCTGGACGACTTCATGTGACGGCCGGCGACCCCACGGCCGATCCGTCACCGGGCCACGCCCGTCGCGAGACGTGCCGTTCCTGACGGTTGGTCGACCAGTACGTCCCGCGAGCGCGAACGTCGATCCATGTCCGAAGAGACACGACTCGGCGTCGGGCAGACAGTGTCCGACGCTGCGGGAACGAAACTGGGGACGATCCGCGGGTTCGACGAGGACGGCTTCTTCGTCACGACCCGGGGCGGAATCGAGGCGCTCTCGGTCGAACACGAACGCGCCGGCCACGAGTTCGGCGAGGCGGAACTGGTGTGGCGGTGTTCGCAGTGTGGCGCCGTCGGCGACCTGGGGGAGTTGCCCGAGGCGTGTCCGGACTGTGACGCGCCGCGCGAGGATCTGTACTACTGGACGGAGGACTAACGCTCTCGGCGTCGGCGGGTGTCCCGTCCGAGGAGGGCGTTGATCGGACAGCGGCGCGCGGCGACGGTGGCGAACATGACGGCCGCGACGACGAACGTCGCACTCGCGACGACGGCCTGGAGGCGACCGGTCACCCCGCCGCCGTAGAGGGTGGCGGCCATCGAAGAGAGCAGGGCGAGGACGCCGAGGACGAGACGAACCCTGCGGTCGGTGTTGCCGACGTTTGGCTCCATACGGGGCCGTTGGGCGTCGACGCGAAAAAGCCGTCCGGCGACCGCTACTCCAGATAGCCCAGGTCGCGCAGGCGTTCCTGGGCCTCGTCGTCCATGTCGGCGACGGCGTCGTCGGTCACATCGGCGTCGGTCGCCCCCGTCCACGCACCGCCGACGCGACGCTCGAAATCCGCCAACACCCGTTCGGTATCGCGAAGCGCCGGGTCGTCGTCCGCCTCGCCGGCGCGATCCGTCGTCTCGCCGGGGTCCGTGTCGAGGCGATAGGCCTCGTCGGGGATCCGGTCGATCCGGACGTATTTGGCGTCGGGGCGGCGGGCGGCCCGCATCCGGGCGTAGAACCGCGATTCCTCGGGGAGGTCGATCCCCGCGTCGGCGGCCTTCTCCTCGAGTTGCTTGAGTTCCACGACGGGGCGGGAGTATTCGACGAACCCGTACGCCCCATCGGGGGCGGCCGCCTGCCCGGGGTCGGGGTCGGCGACGCCGTCGAACGCGCGGTAGTCGTCGGCGAGGAGGGAGCGGGTGGCGTCGCGGGCGACGGCCGTCTCGCCGGCGGTGGCCGGGTCGCCGCCGTCCACGTCGAGGGCGTCGAGGACGGTGTGATACAGGTCGACGAGTTCGACGGTGTCCCGGCGGCGGTCGGCCTCCAGGTCGGGGTGTTTGACCATGAGCGGGACGTTCACCAGCGGGTCGTAGAGGCAGAATTCGTGGCCGTAGAGGTCGTGTTCACCGTGGAGTTCGCCGTGATCCGCACAGACGACGACGGTCGTGTCCTCCCACTCGCCCTCGGCTTTCAGCCAGTCGAACAAGCGGGTGAGTTGGGCGTCGATGTGGGCGATTTCGGCGTCGTACAGGCCGCGAATCGCCTCCCACTCGTCGTCGTCGATGTCGCGCGCGCCCGAATTGTACTCCTTGGAGTTCTGGCAGACGGCCGCGGAGTCGACGCCGGGCGCGAACTCCTCGGCGAACTCGTCGGGTGGGTGGTAGGGGAGGTGGGCGTCCATCAGGTTGATAAACGCGAACCAGTCCTCGGAGTCCTCGACGAACGCCTTGGTGCGGTCGACGACGGCGGGCGTCTTGGAGTCGGCGCCCTCGCCGCCCGCGAGATACTCGTGGGCCACGTTGCCGAGGCTGACGAGTTTGTCGGCGATGGTGCGGAGGCGGTCGTTGTCGTTCATCGTCTTCCACACGCGGGCGAGGGGGCCGGACAGCAGGTCACCGGGCATCACCTCGAAGAAGTTGTCCTGGGCGTCGAAACCGTCGGTGAGGTGGGTGTACGGCGTAATCCAGGCGTTCGAGGAGTAACACGCGGTGTCGTAGCCGGCGGCCGAGAGCGTCTCGGCGAGCGTGGTGACGCCCTCCAGATAGGGGTTCTCCTGATCGGCGCCGTGCTGGCTGGGGTACAGCCCCGTAAATAGGGAGGCGTGGACGGGGAGCGTCCAGGGGGCGGGAGCGACTGCCTCCTCGAAGACGGTTGCCTCGGCCGCGAAGTCCGCGAGACCGGGCGTCGTCTGGCGGTCGTAGCCGTACGGAGTGAGATGATCCGCCCGAACCGTGTCCATAACGACGAAGAGGACGTTCCCGGGGGCGTCGCTCGGCATGCCTCCCTGTGGGTGGGTCGAGCGAATAAAGGCCGCGGATCGCGGCCGCTATCGCCAGTCGTCCAGCCCCGTCGCGTCTCCGAGCTGGATCGAAACCCAGGCGTCGTCACGGGAGATGTCAGCGATGACGAACTCGGGGGTTCCGGCCCCCTCGTCGACCGAAGCCATGACATCCGATTCCTCCCCCCCAGCGGTCGTCACGTCGGGCGCCATGTGTGTTAGATAGTAACAACCTCATATAAAAACGTCGATACGACGTTCCGGCCACCCGGGGTTCGCAGAGTATTAGGGGGTGGACGGCGGAACGGAGGACATGCACGTAGCCGACGCGATGACGCCCCGCGCGGACGTCGTTACCGTCGATCTCCCGGGAAACCGGGACGACGCTCTCGAATATCTGCAGGAGCGGGGCTTCTCGTCGATCCCCGTCGTCAAGTCAACTGAGGACGGGGAGGAGTATCGGGGCCTCGTCTCGCGGGACGACCTCATCGAGCATCCGGACGAAGACCAGTTGGCGCTGTTGATGCGGGACGTGCCGACGACGACGGCCGGCGCCGACCTCGTCGACGTGGCCGGGATGATGGCCGCGGAAGGCGCCCGCCGGGTGCCGGTCGTCGGCGACGAACTCGAGGGCATCCTCACCGTGACGGACGTGGTGCGGGCAATCGCCCGCGGCGATATCGACGGCGAGACGCCGGTCGAATCGCTGGCGACGCGCGACGTGAACACCACCTACCTGGAGACGCCGCTGACGGTCGCGGAGCGGGAGATCCACTACGCGAACGTCCCCTACGCCATCGTCCTCGACGGCGACGGCGAGATGACGGGGATGCTCACCGAGGTGGACATCCTCGACGTGGCCCGGGTCGTCGAGGGCGAGGACGACACCGGCGAGAGCCTGGCCAACGAAGACGACGAGTGGATGTGGGAAGGAATCAAGGCCGTCGGTAACCGCTACTTCCCCACTCGACACGTCGAGATTCCGCGCGAACCCGTCGGCACCTTCATGACCGATGATCTGGTGACGGTCTCGGGGCGCAAGACCGCCAAGGAAGTCGCCCGACTCCTGCTCTCGAACGACATCGAACAGGTGCCCCTGGTCGACGGCGGAACGCTCGCCGGTATCGTCAGGGACGTGGATCTGCTGGAGGGTCTATGAGCGACGGCGCCGACATCGCCGAACTCGCGAAGCGGCGCGGGTTCTTCTTCGGCGCCAACGAGGCCTACGGCGGCGTTGCCGGCTTCTACACCTTCGGCCCCGAGGGCGCGGCGCTCAAGCGCAACGTCGAAAGTGCGTGGCGCGACCGCTTTACCGTCAAGGAGGGCAACGACGAAATCGAGGCGCCAACCATCGCCCCCGAAGCCGTCTTCGAGGCCTCGGGTCACCTCGACGGCTTCGACGATATGCTCGTGGAGTGTGGCGAGTGTGGCGAGAGCCACCGCGCCGACCACCTGATCGAGGACGCGAGCGACATCGAGGAGGCCGAGAGCCTGCCGATCCCGAAGGTCGAAGAACTCGTCGCGAAGTACGAGGTGGCCTGTCCCTCCTGTGGGGCGCCCCTGGCCGGCCAGTCGGTCGAGGAGTTCAACCTCATGTTCGAGACGACCATTGGCCCCGGGTCGGGCCAACCGGGCTACCTCCGTCCCGAGACAGCACAGGGCATCTTCGTCGAATTCCCCCGCCTGAAGGAGTACGCCCGCAACAAACTCCCCTTCGGGATCACACAGATCGGCCGCGCCTACCGCAACGAGATCAGCCCGCGCAAGGGTATCGTGCGCACCCGCGAGTTCACGCAGGCGGAACTGGAGCAGTTCGTCGACCCCGAGACGGACGAACCGCCGCTCGACCGGGTCGCCGACGTATCGCTCCGCCTCTATCCCGCCGACGAACAGGAAGATCCGGACGGCGGCTACGTCGAACGGACGGTCGGCGAGGCAGTCGAGGACGGCATCGTCGCCAGCGACTGGGTGGCGTACTACCTGGGCGTCGCGCGCGAGTGGTACGACCGGATCGGCGTCGACGACGACCGGTTCCGGTTCCGCCAGCACCTCCCCGGCGAACGCGCCCACTACGCCGCGGACTGCTGGGACGCCGAGAGCGAAGTGAGCGGGGCGACGGAGGACGTCGACGACCCGACGGCCGGCGACTGGATCGAAATCGCGGGCTTTGCCTACCGCGGCGACTACGACCTCTCGAAACACGCCGAACACAGCGACGACGACTTCACCGTCTTCGAGCAGTACGACGAACCCCGCACCGTCGAACGCGCAGTCGTCGACCCCGATATGAGCGTCCTGGGCCCCGAGTTCGGCGGGCAGGCTGGCGACGTGGCCGACGCCCTGCGTGACCTGGCGGAGCGCGACCCCGACGCGTTCGCGGCCGACGCCGTGACCGTCGACGTGGACGGCGAGACGGTGACCGTCGACAGCGACGTGGCGAACTTCCGGATCGAGGAGCAGACCGAAGCGGGCGAACACGTCACGCCCCACGTGGTCGAACCGTCCTTCGGCGTCGACCGAACCGTCTACACCCTCATCGCGCACGCCTACGACCGCGACCTGATCGACGGCGAGGAGCGCACCTATCTCTCGCTGTCGCCGGAGGTGGCACCGACGGACGTGGCGGTGTTCCCCCTCGTGAGCGACGACGCCCTCGAAGCCCTGGCCGACGAGGTGGTCGCCGACCTGCGCGAGGCCGGCCTCTCGGTCGCCCACGACGACTCGGGCAACATCGGTCGCCGCTACCGCCGACAGGACGAGGTGGGCACGCCGCTGTCGGTGACGGTCGACCACGAGAGCGTCGAGGAAACGCCCGCGACGGTGACGGTTCGTGACCGCGATACGACCGCACAGGTACGGGTGCCGGTCGCCGACCTGCCGGCCCGTCTGGGCGCCATCCTCGACGGTCGGGCGACCTTCGACGACCTTCGAGACGACTACCAGCAGGTCGAGACCGACGTGACGCGCACGTAACCGATGGGCGGGGAACTCCGGCGACGGGCGGTACACGCCAGCGGCGCCGGGTTTCCGGCGCTGTACTTGCTCGGCGCTGTCGGCTGGGGGACGCTCGGCTACCTGCTGGTCGTCGGATCACTCGTCGCTGCCGGACTGGAAGCGATTCGTCTCGGCGTCGGTCTCGACTGGCGAGTCTACGAGGCGCTCACCCGGGAGTACGAACGGGACAACGTCGCCGGCTACGCGCTGTACATGTTCAGCATGACCGGTGTCGCGTGGGTCTTCGATCCCGTGGTCGCCGTCCCCGGGATGTTGATGCTAGCCATCGGTGACCCCGTCAGCGGACTCCTCGGGTCGAACGAAGCGGGACGCGCCAAGCGCGCGGGCGTCATCGCCGCGATGTTCGTCGTCTGTTTCTCGCTCGCGGCGGCCGTACTCGCCCGGAGCGTCGCGCTCCCGACGGCGTTGGCCGCCGCGGCTATCGGCGGTGCCGGGGCGACGGTCGCCGACGGCTTTACCCCCGTCATCCACGGATACGTCGTCGACGACAACCTCACCATCCCCCCCGTAGCCTGTCTGGGGATCTGGCTGGTGTTGCGCGTGAGCGGATAGTCGGCGGTGGGGCCGCGAGCGAGGTGTCGATCCGCCGGCCGTCACCGCGCTGGCGACGGGATGTCGGTGCACGGCCGGGGGCGCCGACGCACTCCGGGACACGGGAACGGCGCAGCCGACCGGTTACGCCGGCGACGGCCCGCCAGTCCCGACGGAGTGCCGCCCTCGCGGCCGTTCGCAAGATATTAGTGTCGAGACGGAGTTCGTACGGATAATGGAACAGCCGTCGGCGCTCGCGACCGACTCCGTCCACCCTGCCATCGCGGTTCGCCGACCGCGACGACCGGGCCGTTAGGCCCGCCCACATCTCACTTCCTCGTCCCGTTCGTTCGATCATCCACCCGCCGACTCCATGAGTGTCCAGTTTCCCATTTTATTTCAACATTAAAAACGTAGAAGTTAAGTCGGTGAGGGGCCGAAACATCGATAATGACACGTGTGGCACTCGCATTCTCCGGCGGACTCGACACGACAGTATGCGTTCCGTTGCTCGAAGAGGAGTGGGGGTACGAGGAAGTGATCGGCGTCACGGTCGACGTCGGTCAGCCCGAAGAGGAGTTCTCCGAGGCCGAGGAGACGGCCGAGGCGCTGGATCTGGAGCATTACGTCGTAGACGCGAAAGCCGAGTTCGCTGCGCAGTGCCTGGAATCCGTGCGGGCAAACGCCACGTACCAGGGCTATCCACTGGGGACGGCCCTGGCGCGGCCGGTCATCGCCGAGGCGATTCTGGACGTGGCCAAAGAACAGGGCTGTGACGCCGTCGCGCACGGCTGTACGGGCAAAGGAAACGACCAGTTGCGCTTCGAGGCGGTGTGGCGAGCCTCGGAACTCGACGTGATCGCTCCCGTCCGCGAACTCGGCCTGACCCGCGAGTGGGAGATGGAGTACGCCGACGAGCGGAACCTGCCCGTCGAGGGCGGCAACGAGGGCGTCTGGAGTATCGACACGAACCTCTGGAGTCGGTCGATAGAGGGCGGCGACCTGGAGAAGCCCGGTCACGTCCCCGGCGAGGAAATCTACGAGTGGACGCGGGCGCCTTCCGGCGACCGCGAGGAGATCGAGATCACGTTCGAAAACGGCTACCCCGTCGCCGTCGACGGCGAGGAGATGGCGCCCATCGCCCTGATCGAACACCTCAACGAGGTGGCGGGACAGTACGGCGTCGGGCGGACGGACATGATGGAAGACCGGATGCTCGGGCTGAAGGTGCGCGAGAACTACGAACACCCGGCGGCGACGACGCTGTTGAACGCCCACGAGACACTCGAGAGCCTGGTGCTCACGAAGGAGGAACTCGACTTCAAAAAGCGGGTCGACAACGAGTGGTCCCAGAAGGGGTACGAGGGGTTAGTCGACGCGCCGCTGATGGACGCCCTCGAAGGCTTCATCGACGCGACACAGACCCGGGTGACGGGAACGGTGACGATCAGGTTCGAAGGCGGCCAGGCCCGGCCAGTCGGGCGGGACAGCGAGTACTCCGTCTACGACGAGGCTTTCGCCTCCTTCAACACGGAAGACGTGGGCGACATCACGCAGGCCGACGCGACGGGCGTCGCGAAATATCACGGGTTCCAGGAGCGTCTCGCGGCGAAGGTGCTCGCGAAAGCCAAAGGCGAAGTCGACGAAATAGTGACCGACGGCGCCGACTGGACGGAGGAGTAGCCCGTGCACGTCGGACTCCTCTATTCGCGGATCAGGCGGGACGAAAAGCTCCTGCTCTCCGAACTCCGGGAGCGCGATCACGAGGTGACGAAAATCGACGTTCGGAAAGAGCAGTTCAACATCCACGAGGCGCCCGAGGCGTTCGACGAGATCGACATCGCGGTCGACCGCTGCCTGGCGACCAGCCGGAGTCGGTACGTGACGCGCTTCCTCGACGCCTACGGGGTGCCCGTGGTCAACGCGGCGGACACCGCGGAGCTGTGCGCCGACAAGGTGAAAAACAGCCTCGCGCTGGAGGCGGCGGGCGTCCCGACGCCGAACACCGACGTGGCCTTCACCACCGACAGCGCTCTCGAATCCATCGAGGCCTTTGGCTACCCCTGCGTCCTCAAGCCCGTCATCGGGTCGTGGGGACGGCTGATGGCCAAGGTGGAGAGTCGGAGCGCCGCGGAGGCGATTCTGGAACACAAGGCCACGCTCGGCCACTACGAGCACAAGGTGTTCTACATCCAGGAGTTCGTCGAGAAGCCGGGGCGGGACATCCGCGTCGTCGCCACCGACGGCGACCCCGTGGCCGCGATGACCCGGAGTTCGGATCACTGGCTCACCAACGCCGCGAAAGGCGGCGAGGTCAACGAGTTCGAGGTTGACGACGAGGTGGCCGACCTGGTGAAACGTGCCTCCGCCGCCGTCGGCGGCGGCTTGCTGGGCGTCGACCTCATGGAGACGGGCGACGCCTACACCGTCCACGAGGTGAACCACACGGTCGAGTTCAAGGCGCTCGACTCCTGTGTCGACTTCGACGTGCCCGCCGCCATCGTCGACTGGCTGGAGACCAAGGCCACCGAGGAGGCGGCCGTATGACGTACACCGCGAGTGTCGTCGGCGCCAGCGGGTTCACCGGCGGCGAACTCCTCCGCCTGCTCGACGGTCACCCCGAGTTCGAGGTAGCACAGGCGACCAGTCGGAGCTACGAACGCAAGACCGTCGGCCACCAGCATCCCAACCTCCGTGGGATGGATCTCCGCTTTACCTCGCCGCAAGATCTGGAGTCGGTCGACGTGCTCTTCGCTGCGACGCCCCACGGCGTCTCGATGGAGCGCATCGACGCCTTCCAGGACGCCGCCGACACGGTCGTCGACCTGAGCGCCGACTTCCGTCTGGAGAGCGAAGAACAGTACGAGGAGTGGTACGACGGCCACGAGCGGCCGGAACTGCTCGCGGAGTCGGAGTACGCCCTCCCGGAACTCAACCGCGAGAACCTCCCCGGCGCCGACCTGATCGCCTCCGGCGGATGTAACGCGACGGCGACCATCCTGGGTCTGAAACCCCTGTTCGACGCCGGGATGCTCTCCGGCGACGAGCAGGTGGTCGTCGACGTGAAAGTGGGTTCCTCGGAGGGCGGCGCCGGCGGCGGCGCGGCCTCCTCACACCCCGAACGCTCGGGGATCGTCCGTCCCTACGCCCCGACAAGCCACCGCCACGAGGCCGAAATCGAGGAGTTCCTCGGCCTCTCGGTGTCGTTTACCGTCCACGCGGTCGACATGATCCGCGGCGCGGCCGCGACCTGTCACGTCTTCCCGGACGAAGCAGTGGCGAAGAAAGAACTCTGGAGCGCCTACCGCGACAGCTACGACGCCGAGCCGTTCATGCGCACCGTCGCGGGCGGGGGCGGCGTCTACCGCTACCCCGAACCGAAGGCAGTCGCCGGCACCAACTACGGCGAAGTCGGCTTTGAACTCGACCCCGGGAACGAGCGGCTGGTCGTGTTCTCGGCCATCGACAACATGATGAAAGGTTCGGCCGGGCAGGCGGTACACGCCGCCAACGTCGCGCTCGGCATCGAAGAGACGGCAGGCCTGGCGTTCCAGGGGCTGCATCCCGTGGGGGCACCGTAACATGACGGTCGTGGTAAAAATCGGCGGTGCGAAAGCGGTCGATCCGGCGGGCGCCGTCGCCGACGTGGCCGACCTCGTCGCCGACGGGGAACCCGTCGCCGTCGTCCACGGTGGGTCGACGGCGGTCGACGACCTGCTGGATCGCCTGGGGATCGACCCCACGTACGTCGAGACGCCGGGCGGCGTCGTCGGTCGCTTCACCGACGAGGCGACGATGGAGGCGTTCACGATGGCGATGGCGGGGAAGGTCAACACGGAACTCGTGGCGACGTTCCGCGAGGCGGGCGTCGACGCCGTTGGCCTCTCGGGCGTCGACGGCGGCCTCCTCACCGGCCCCCGGAAATCCGCCGTGCGCGTGGTCGAAGACGGCAAGAAGAAGATCAAACGCGGCGATCACTCCGGGAAGCTCGACCGGGTGAACGCCGAGTTGCTGGAGACGCTGCTGGCCGACGGCTACACGCCCATCGCGGGGCCGCCGATGCTCGCCGACGACGGCGTCCCGGTGAACACGGACGCCGACCGTGCGGCCGCGGCCATCGCGGGCGCCCTCGGCGGACGGCTGGTCGTCCTGACGGACGTGGCAGGCGTGTATCAAGACCCCGACGATCCGTCGACGCTGATCGAGTCGGTTCGCACCCCCGCGGAGTACGACACGCTGACCGACGCCGCGGAGGGGTTCATGACCAAGAAGGTGATGGCCGCGGCGGAGGCGCTGGAGCGCGGCGCGAGCGAAGTGATCATCGCCGACGCCAACGCCGACGCACCCGTCACGACAGCACTGGGGGAAAGCGGTACACACATCCACGCAAGCGCACTGGAGGATACATGAGCGGATTCGTCTTCTCCGAGAAACCGATCAGTATCGAACGCGGCGAGGGGGCGTACCTCTACGCCGACGACGGCACCGAGTACCTGGACTTCGGCGCGAGTTACGCCGTCGCGTCAGTGGGGCACTCCCACCCGGCGGTCGTCGACGCCGTGCAATCGCAGGCCGAGAAACTCATGTACGTCCAGGCGTCCTACCCCGTCGCGGCACGGACGGAACTGTACGAGAAACTGGCGACCGTCTCGCCGCCCGGCCTGGGGAACGTCTGGCTCTGTAATTCGGGGACGGAGGCCAACGAGGCGGCGATGAAGTTCGCCCGCAACGCCACCGGCCGGTCGAAAATCGTCGCCACCCGTCGCGGGTTCCACGGTCGCACCCTCGGCGCGCTAGCGATGACCTGGAAGGACAAGTACAAGGAGCCGTTCGAACCGCTCGCGGGCGGCGTCGAGTTCGTCTCCTACGGCGACAGCGAGGAACTCGCCGAGGCGGTGGACGAGGAGACGGCGGCGGTCTTCCTCGAACCCATCCAGGGCGAAGGCGGAATCCACCCCGCCGACCCGTCGTATCTGGAGCGCGCTCGCGAGGTGACCGAGGCGGTCGGGGCTGCGCTGGTCTTCGACGAAATCCAGACCGGCGTCGGGCGTACGGGATCGCTGTGGGCCTGCGAGCGCGCGGGCGTCACGCCCGATATCCTCACGACGGCGAAAGGGATCGCGAGCGGCCTCCCCCTCGGGGCGACCGTCTGTGCGGACTGGATCGCCGATGCCGACCCCGAACACGGATCGACGTTCAGCGGGGGTCCCGTGGTGTGTGCGGCGGCCAACGCCACCCTCGACACCATCGTCGAGGAGAATCTCCCGACCCACGCCGCGGATATCGGGGGGTATCTGATGGAGTCCATCGAGAACGCCGATCTGCCGATCCGCGACGTACGGGGACAGGGTCTGATGATCGGTATCGAGGTGAAGCGGGGGGCCAACCGCCTCTTGCGTGACCTCGCACTGGAGGAAGGAGTGTTGGCGTTGCCGGCCGGGCGCACCGTCCTCCGTCTGCTCCCGCCGCTGATCGTAGACGAGTCACACGCCGACCAGTTCGTCGACGCATTGGAGGCGGTACTGGAATGACAGTGAGCGAGATGTCCAGTGCGGTGTCGACCGACGCGCGGCGCCTGTTGGTCGACCTCGTGTCGATCCCGTCGCCCTCCGGGGAGGAGGAAGCGGCCGCCGAGCGCCTGGTCGAGTTCTTCGAGGCCCACGACCGCGAGGTGTGGATCGACGAGGTGGGCAACGTCCACGCGCCGGCG